>FNQX01000023.1 GCA_900107575.1 Lachnospiraceae bacterium NK3A20
CTGTTTGTCCCTCGGCAGAACCCCGGGGGTCGGGAAGTTCTCTACGCGGAATGCCTCTGTCGATGCCGCGTGCCGCAGCTTCTCCCCGTAGTAGAGGTGCCCCACGTAGCCATCCTCGGTAACCCCGATCAGATAGCTCGTGTGATCCGTGTCCAGTTTGAAGATACGTGATTCCGGAATGTAGGTAACTGACATAATGTTGTCCTCTTTCTCGCGTTCGTATCGCGCCTTATTGCGCAAGAAATGCTGGCATTATCCGATAACGTTGCAGCGGCTATTCCGGTCGCAACGCTCACTTGCATATAAAGACATTTTACTGCCAGCCGTTCCGGGTCCGCAAGAATAGAAACTCGTATTCCTTCGGCTGTTACGGAGAAATTTGAGCAGTGCTGTCTGTTATTTTCCCTTCATCTTCTGAATTCTCTCATTCATTCTCCTGGCCTCCGCGCGATAATAGCGCATGAACAGGAGCCAGATGACGAACGCAGCCGCGAACTGCATAGCTGCCGCGAGAATACCCTGCCCGATCGCCACCGCACCACCAATCCAACCAACCGCAAAGGCAGTGATCGTGTAGACGATGCACCCGATTCCCATGTGTATCAGGACACGAATCGGCATTGGGAGACTTTCCCTGCGATAGACGATGGACGGGATGCCAAACCCCAGGCCGACTACAACGCAGCCAAGGAACATCCGAGTGAAGCCGTAGTTCTCGAGGCTGAAATTGCCGTGGGACCGGATATCCCAGGCGACTCCCTCCACACAAAAAATCACCATCGCAATCGTCTTCCGTTACCCTGTCTATGTAAATGCCTGCGTACGGCTCCTTATGCTCCTCAGATATCGCAACCCTTACTCTCACGGCCTGTCCTCCTCTCCTGTAATGTCAGCATACAACAAAGAGTTGGCGGCGTCCTGCGTGACACGGTAAGTGGAAGAAAACAACAGGCGAAATGCAATTTATATTGGTGCCCCGATACTCCTTATGACTTATTTGCAATCAATTGTTTTCATCTGCTTATATTTATGTTGAGATGGATGCAGATAAGGAGGCACATTATGGCGAATACACTCATTCAATTTCGTACAGATGAAGCTGAAAGAACAGAAGCAACCAATATTCTTCAGCAGCTTGGGTTGGATATGCCATCCTACCTCAGGATGTGTGTGTCCCGGTTGGTCAGCGAAAAAGGAATCCCGTTCAGCATGACCATCAAACAGGCTCCGGCGAATAAAGGCATTGAGGCGATGAAACGGGCCAGCAGGATTGCGGAAGAAAACGGCATTTCAGACATGACGCTTGAGGAAATCAATGCAGAAATAGCGGAAGCCAGAAAGTGAGGCATCTGTGAAATATTACGCTGTTATTGACACGAATGTTCTGGTTTCCGCCACCCTGAAATGGAAGTCCGTACCCGGAAGCATCATGGATCTTGCCTTCAATGAAGTCATTGTCCCACTGGTGAACGAGAAAATCCTGAGGGAATATCAAACATTTTCCAACAAGACCATTTGTCGTAACACCAAGGCAAATGCTTGACTTGATTTTCAAAGATGCCGACGAAAGTATCCGCTAATTCATCCTGAGTAAAGGACGGATTCTCTAATTAATTTCTTAACTTTCAGCATTTTTGACACTCAAGCCATATTCTGAGATGATTCTATCCACCACCTTCGATGGCGGATCGTTGTCTATGAACAGACGATGGTGTATGCCGATATCGCGATTAACCATTCCATACCAGTCCAGATCGGCCTGTATCTCTTTTAGATAGTAATCCTTGTGCTGGTTTTTATACGGATCATCTGTGTATATCTCGTCATTCTCATCGCTGAATATAAGCCTCGAAAAGATATTCTCCGGTGTGTCGTATAGCTCGATCGCAAGGATGTCATCATCTATAAGCCGGCTTTGGAAGTTCTCCGGTCTTCATTCTTCCCTCCACGCGGCATCTTACTTTCCCTATAATGAATATTTATCGGCCATACAGTATATCTTCATTATAGATGATTTCTAATACCGAAGCATTAAAAAGGCTCGTCGCCGCCGACGTACTTGCCGGCAGTGATGAGCCTTAGTTCCGTGCTTTTCAGTTTTATCAGGCCTTATTGAACTCCCATACGTATGCCCGGATGCAATCAGGTTATGCTGAAATAACCTCTCCATCCCCGGGAAGCATAATAAGAATCAGCGCCATTATGAAAAGTGAATACGACTCCATATCGCTTTTCAGAGAATATAGCGCCGCCCTTCTGCCTGATTTCGTCCGGGGTCGCGATCCATGAAGAGGTTTTCAGATCAAACTCACCTAGCTCCTGAAGTCTGCGATAAAGCGCCTCTGTCATCAATTCGACTCCCATCTCCTGCGCCTGATGAACGGCACTCCCTCTTGGCGGATTATTCCTGCGCTTTTGAAGCGCTGCATCGTCGTAGCATAAACTTCTGCGCCCGGCAGGAGATTCTTTGGAGCAGTCACAGAAGATAAGCCCTCCGGTGCTCTCGTCATAACCGATTGTGTCCGGTTCTCCTCCGCTTTCCTCCATGCGCTCAAGGATAGCAAGCGCTTTTTGGTTCACGCGCAGGCGCTTCTCAACATCCTCCCACGTCATGTCCCTGTGTCGCATGGGATTCTCAAGAAACCTGTGTTTTAATACGTCAATCATCGGGTCACCTGCTTCCCTGTCCTGCTATCCACCTGCTTCTTACCTATGGTTCACTTTACTGTGCAAAACTGTTTCTATTGCCTTATTTGCTCACTGCATCCTTCATTGCTTCTACGAAGTAAGAAACATTAATTGTCGCCCCAGTCACAGCATCAACATCATGTCCTTCTTCATCCAGCTTCAGATCATCTACATCATGGTCTTTCGCCCAGTCTTCAAAGGAAACAATCTGCTCCCACCATTCCTTGTTCATGGAGCTGGCTTCCTTGATGCCATAATCATTGAACTTTTCCTTGCTGCTCAGGCCACCGTCCGGGCGCACTGTATCAGCCAGAACTTTGAACACCTCGCCATCTTTGTAGATGACATTGACAACGGTAATTCCCCATTGATCACTGTAAGATGTTCCGGTCTTAACCTGAAATCCGTCAGTTTCAGCAACATCCGTTTTCGCATTCTCCATTGCATCCGTGAAATTTTTCAGGTTGATCGTTGCTCCGGTGACCGCATCTACGTCATGTCCGGAATCATCCAGATTCAGGGTACTTAAGTCATTACCTTCCGCCCATGTCTCGAAGGAAGAAACCTGTTCCCACCATTCTTTACCGATGGAGCTGACATCCTTGAGACCGTAATCGTCAAATTTCTCTTTGCTGCTCAATCCACCTTCCGGATGCACTGTGTCAAGAAGGATTTTAAAAGTCTGATCATCCTTCTTAATAATGTTAGCTACTGTAATCCCCCATGAATCATCATAGGAAACGCCAGTTGCCACACTAAAGTCATCACCATCAGATTCCTGCGTTGCCCCTGCAGGAGCTTCTGTTGCTGCAGTTGTTGTTGCTGCTGCCGCTGCTGCTGTTGTTGTTGTTTCTGCTGCTTCTGTCTCTGCTGCCGTTGCAGCTGTTGCAGATTCACCGCTCTGTGAAGAATCGCCGCTGCATCCGGACAACATCATTGCTACTATTGATGCAGACAGTGCTACTACGCCAAAACTTTTTCTCATCTGATTTTCCTCTCTTGTATGAATTATAAATGTCAAGCTGCGTGCTGAGGCAAAAGTGCCATCCAATGTGTCACTAAGATTGGCACTATGGGACTTTGGCATTTTTGTCCCGATCAATCATAGCACTTTGGAAAGCTTTTGGGTGAATACAGTTTTCATGTCCCTTTGTCTCGCAGTTTTTTGACACTTGGACCATATTCTTGTATTTGTTGCAAAAGTGCTTGTTGCTCGTGACTCAACTTCGTCAAATCCATTTATACATCTTCTTACAGCTTTCCTCCGTAGACAGGGAAAAAGCCTGCCGCGCCGTAATCTTGAATCTTCGGAACGTTCTTTAAGATGTCCATATCCGCATCGGAAATCGTAAAGTCTACTTCTGCATTGCTCTTCATGTGCTCCGGATTCGCTGTTTTCGGCAGAACAATCATCCCCAGCTGAATGTCATAACGAATACAGAGCTGTGCGGGAGTCACACCATATTTCTCAGCCATATCCGTGATCACCAGATTTTTCAGTGCCACTCCGTGCGCAATCGGCGAATAGGCCTCCATGACAATTCCCTGCGACTGACAGTAGCGGATCAGTTCCAGCGGGATATTCGAAATGTGGCAGAGTACCTGATTGACCATTGGTTTGACCTCTGCATTCTGCAAGAGGTTGTCGATATCTTCCTGCAGGAAATTGGATACGCCAATCGCGCGAATCTTTCCAGCTTTGTTGGCATCGGTCAGTGCCCGCCACGCCTCGAGATTTCCCTCGAAGTAACGATCCTCAGACTGATTCACCTTGTCCCACGGCTGGGGACTATGAATGATCATCAGGTCGATATAGGAAAGTCCCAGTTTCCTTAAGAAAAGAATATTCCCGTCTTTTTTGAAAAGGAATCCATCAATACAATGAATGCCAAGGGCGAGGTACTTCTAACAATCATGGCCTCCCTCGCCCAGCAGGAAAGCCAGAGTCTTTCACAGAATGTAAAGATGGGGCTACAGTATCGTTATCAGCAAGGCAAAGTGCAGGTCAACCACAATCGCTTCCTCGGATACACCAAGGATGCCAACGGACACCTGATCATTGATCCGGAGCAGGCAGAAATCGTAAAGCGCATCTACCGGGAATACCTCGAAGGCTCCAGCATGGATAAGATCGCCAACGGGCTTATGGCTGACGATATCCTCACCGGTGCTGGCAAAACAAAATGGCACACCAGCACCATCAACAAGATTCTCCGCAACGAGAAGTACATGGGAGACGCACTGCTTCAAAAGACCTATACCACAGACTTCCTGACAAAGAAGCGGATCAAAAACAACGGCACCGTTCCTCAATACTACGCCGAGGGCGACCACGAAGCGATCATTCCAAAGGAGCTCTTCATACAGGTGCAGGCGGAGCTTGTCCGTCGCCGTGTAGTCCACGTCAGCCCGACAGGCAAGAAACGCAGCTTCTCCTGCAATCACTGTTTTGCACAGATGGTTTTCTGCGGAGACTGCGGCGAGCTTTACCGGCGCGTTCACTGGAACAACCACGGCTGCAAATCCATCGTCTGGCGCTGCATCAACCGCTTGGAGCCCACCTCCGCTGAAAAGAACTGCACCAACCGGACAGTAAACGAGCTCCTGCTGCGGGAGATTACAGTCAAGGCTATCAATCAGATTCTCACCGAGAGAGACGTCTTCCTGAAAACCTTACAGCAGAACATCGCAAAAGCCGTGGTCAACGCTGACACCCTCTCGCCAGATGGCATTCAGAGTAGGCTCTTGGAACTGCAAAAGGAACTCATCAAGAAGGCGAACAACAAGCAGGACTACGATGCCATCGCCGACGAGATTTTCCGGCTCCGCGACCAAAAGGAACAGTCCGAAGTCGATAGCCACCACCGGGAAGAAGCCATGAACCGGATCAAGGAGCTGCAGGACTTCATCGCCGGGCAGGAGACCGACATCACAGAGTTTGATGAGGCACTGGTCAAAAAGCTCATCGAGAAGATTACCGTCTTCACCGACCACTTCACCATAGAGTTCAAGTCCGGTATCACAATCGATATCGAAGCATAAAAAGGCTCCTCGCCACTGAAACTTAATCAGTAGTGAGGAGCCTTGGTCTGTCTTATTCTTCTTTTGTCAGCACTTTCTTCTGCCAGTTGCGTTTTCCGCATTCCGGGCATTTCATGTATCTCGTCCGTCCCATATGCATAGCAAGATTTCTCTGCCAGTATGTAGGAACATATCTGTGGTGGCAATTCTGGCATTCATAGTATCCGGCCTTTTGCTCAATTCCCACAGCGATAAAAGCGACCGTAAATATCATCACGAAAGCGAATACGATCAGTACGATTCTCAGCCAGACTGGCATCTCTATAAATGACGCCACAAACACCATGACCAGTCCATAAATGACGGCTGGAAACGCAATCCAGTATTCCGTCTGAAGCATCTGCCTGTTTTTTTTTCTTCAACCTCTTGCCTCATCGCCAGCAGGTTTTCTTCTGCCCGTTTGTCATATGCTTCTGCCATAATTCTTTCGCCCGACAGGAGTTCATTGACAGTTATTTTCAGAAGTTCACAAAGATCCAGCATAATCCCGGAATCCGGCATAGACTTTCCGGTCCCCCATTTTGATATCGCACGGTCACTGATTCCGAGCTTCTCGGCAAGGACTGCCTGAGTCATGCCCTGTTCCTTCCTGCAGGATGCTATGAATTTTCCAATTTTAATTTGATCCATATCGGGCACCTCCTTTCATGGCTCAAGCATAGCCGGTATCATCGTATTATTACACGAACCATAAGTTGATTTCCTGCAACTCTACCGCTGGTTGAGTCCGGTAAAATGCGCTCCCCGTTGCCGATGATGGCAGTATTGGAGCCCTTTTCCTGTCCTAAAGTGCATCCTTTGGGCAATTTCTAACACATTCCATGCATAGAATACATTCTGTTCCATTTTTTCGTTTTCGAGAATTATCTGTCACGTCAACATTCATAGGACATACTCGTTTGCATTTTCCGCACGAGATGCATTTGTCTTTGTCACATTTTATCCTGAGAACCGAAAAGTAACTCATTGGCTTCAAAAATACAGTGATGGGACATATATATTTACAAAATGCTCGGTTATCCTTAAACGCAAATGCGAGTGCAATGCCCACAGCATAATAAGCGAGATTGCCGACAATAAATGCCCAGAACATAATCCGTTCGATATTGCCAACCTTAGCAAGGAACAATGAGGCAACAAATACCAGTGAAAACGTAAATGTAATGTATCTGATCCATCCGAGATTCCTTCTTGGTTGTGATGGAGACTTGTAAGGAAGAAAATCCAAGACCATAGCTGTCCAGCAGGCATATCCACACCAGCCTCTGCCGAATAATAGTGGCCCGAAAATCTTTGCAACGGCGTAATGAATGGTGGCAGCCTCAAAAACTCCGGTGAATAAGTAATACCAGAATCCCTCGATCTGCATATTCTCATTGCAGATAATCCCCAGAAATATCAGCATATATAAGCCAACAAGCAACTGAACGATACGTCTTGCGTGCTTATATTTTTTTATAAACAGAAAAATCCCCAAAGAAATAGAAAGCCCGATGTAGCTGAAATTGAAGAGGTAAAAAATATTATCCTTTGTAAGCCATAATGTAATTGCAACAGCTTCAAAGATTATGAGCATAAAAAACGGTGTCAAATATTTCTTCAATCTATTACCTCCATTCGACTTTCCCTGACATCTATCTCACAGCCACAACTTCCCAACATCTAACTCGGCAACGGGGCATAGTGACATCTATCGAGGCAACTCAACTCTCACACTTTTTGAGCCGGATTGCCCTTGGATAAGTTACCGAGAAGCGATTTGTCTGTCCGATGCCAAATTTGCCCGATTGCCCGAAACCGCAGTATTACTTGGCTTTCGCGGCTATTTCCCTTCGACCCTTGACATCAATACTACGCACTCCACGTGGATATTGTGCCCGAATTGATCCAGCGGCTGGACGTCCCGAATCCGGTATCCGCCGGCCACGAGGATCTTCAGATCTCTGGAGAGTGTCGCGGGGTCACAGGAGACGTAGATCATCCTGCGGGGTTTTACCTCAAGGATGGTCTGAAGGCATTTCTCGTCGCACCCCTTTCTCGGCGGATCGACGACTACGACATCGACCGGGGCATTGTTGTGTGACTGAGCCTCGGCCTTGCGCCTTACGTAGTCCGGCAGCACCTCTTCCACCTTGCCGACCTGGAACAGGGTGTTGGTGATGCCATTCCTCTCCGCGTTCTTCTTCGCATCCCGGATCGCTTCCGGCACGACTTCGACGCCGTAGACCTCCTTCGCGAATCGCGCGAGGAAGAGGGAAATGGTTCCGACACCGCAGTACAGGTCCCAGACCGTCTCCTTCCCCGAAAGATTAGCGTAGTGGAGCACGATGCTGTACAGCTTCTCCGTCTGCTTCGGGTTGACCTGATAGAAGGAGAGCGGGGAGATGTTGAATCTCAATGCATCCAGCCCGGACGGGATGAAGCGGGCTGTCTCCCCGTTATCCATTGCTTCGGAATTTTTATTCACATACTCCACATCAAAAACATGCAGCGAGTCCTCTATCGTATCGGTTCCCCACAGGGTTCGGATCTTCCGGCCCATGATGACGTTAGTCTTCTGCGTGTTGGTGCTGATGGAGATGGATGTCATCCCGGGCAGAACAGAGAGCATCTCGACCAGTTCCTGTTCATGCGGTAGTTTCTCCCCATTTGCAACGATGCAGACCATGATCTGACCGGAATAGATGCCGGAGCGGATGAGGATATGACGGATCAGACCTTCCCCTGTCGCCTCATCGTAGCTGGGCACCCGGTATGTTCTCATCCAGGCAAGGATCTCTGCCACGATCTTCTGATTCTCCTCGGCACCGATATAGCACTCGGAGACCGGTACGATCACATGCGTCCTCGCAGCATAGAAGCCGGCGATCGGCTCTTCATCCCTGTGTCCGACCGGCATCTGCGCCTTGTTGCGATAACGGAAAGGGTCCTCCATCCCCACGATGGGATGCAGGACCTTTGTGACCTCTTCTTGCGGGAATCCGCCGATGCGGATGAGGTCGTTCCTCACCTTGTTCTGTTTGAATTCCAGCTGTTTGTCATAGCGCAGCGCCTGGATCTGACAGCCGCCGCACTGGCGGGCGATCTCGCAGCGGGGTGCCACACGGAAGGGAGAGGGCTTTGTCACCTCAAGGAGACGCGCGAAAGCGTAGTTTTTCTTCGCCTTCATGATCTTCGCCGTGACGGTATCTCCGATCACCGCGTCCTTGACGAAGAGAGTGTAGCCGCCGACGTGGCCGATGCCCTCGCCGTCCTGTCCGATATCCTCGATCGTCACTTCCAGGGTGTCATCCTTCCGGAAGATCGTCTGTGTATCTGTTTTCTGTATGTTCGTCATATCTTCATCTTTTAAGCTAATATCTGGTGCCGCATAAGAATCTCGCGACATCGTGCCATCGGGCTGTTCACGGCACCGATGACAGTTCGAGAGGGACGTATTGGCATCCCTTCTAAACTACGGTGCGGCGGATGTTGGAATCCAGCAGCGACTGCCAGCCCAGCCATTCGGCATCCTTGTTGCCTTCCAGCATCTCACGGAAAATCTCCAGCTTCGCGTCGGTATTGTCGGCGAAATTCAGCGCTGCCGCTTCCGCGAGGGCAGGCTTTTTGGGGGAGCCGAACTCGAGCTCGCCGTGGTGCGCGAGGATGCAGTGCCTGAGCTCATTCGCAAGGAGCGGCGGGAAGTCCGGGATCTCCCGGATCTTCTCGTCGATCATCTCCACGCCGATCACGATGTGTCCGATCATCTGTCCCTCGTCCGTATAATCATTCTGCGGGAACTGGGATAGCTCTCTGGTCTTGCCGATGTCGTGGAACAGGGCTGCCGAAAGAAGGAGGTCTTTATTGAGGAAGGGATAGTTGTCCGCCATGTAGCCGCACAGCTTCATGACGCCGAGTGTGTGCTCCAGGAGGCCTCCCAGGAAGCCGTGGTGCACGGTCTTCGCCGCGGAGGATTTGCGGAATTTCTTCACAAAATCCTGGTCCTCGACGAAGAAAGCAATGATCAGTTTGCGCAGGTACGGGTTCTTCACCGTGTTGGCGAGCTGGATCAGCTCATTCCACATATCCTTGATGTTCTTCTTCGTAACGGGCACGTAGTCCTCCGGATTGTACTCATCTTCCTTGCACCTTCGTGCTCTCTTGATGTTGAGCTGGAGTTTCTTCTGATACGTCGTGACTTCGCCGATGATGTCGACATAGTCCATCTCGCCGAAATCCTCAATGCCGACAGAGCCCGGCTCCCAGATCTTGGCGTCGATGGTGCCGGTCCGATCCTGCAGCGTCAGACTCTCGTAGGGCCTGCCGTTCTTCGCGGTCAGGGAATTCTTCTTTTTGACAAGATAGATGTCGTTGACGGTATCTCCGTCCTTGATGTCCTGAATATATTTCATCTGTAATTGACTCTTTCTAAGCCCCGAAGGGCCGGTTATGATCCATGAATGATCTGCGTTCCTTAGCTGTTGTCCGCGGCCTGCAGGCGGTTCTCCGGCGTCAGGGTGAGCTCCGCCTCTTCATAGCGGTCCGCGCCCTGCCGCATGATGGTCAGCGGTACATCCCTGCCGGGCTGCGCGTTGGAGAGCGCCGTGATCAGCTGCTGGTAATCACCGATTTGTGTCAGTCCGAAGCCGGTCACGATATCGCCGCTCTGCAGCCCCGCTTTCATCGCGGGAGAATCTATTTCCACCCTAGTGATATAGGCACCGGCGGGAACGCCCTGTTCCTTCTGAACTTCTTCCGGCACTGCCGTCCCGTGGAAGCCCGCACCGGCCAGTCCCTCTCCGTTCGACATCCGCTCAATTAAAGGCTTCAGCTCGGTGATGCCGATGGCGCTCAAAAGGTTCGGTGTATCCTTGGCGTTGTGACTGTCGTCGATCCAGCCAATGACTTCGCTGTTCGTGTCGACGAGGACGCCGGATGCCCTGGTACTGCCGTAAATATCAGTCGTCAGCTGGGCATAGGAGCTGTCCGTCATATCGAGCGGCAGCTGGGCATTCGTGACCACGCCGTAGGCAACGCTGCCGAGCGACCCTGTCGGCGAGCCGACTGCGATCACAGGCCTGCCCAGGAGGTTGATTCTCTGGCTGCTGCCGAACACCGCCGTCCCGAAAGAGCCATGTGTCTCTTCTGACAAGTCCTTCCTGTCGACCGCGATCACTGCCATTCCGGTCACGCTGTCGACCGCACGGATGGTAGCCGCCGCAACGGCGTCATCCGGAAAAGTCACTTCGATCCTTCTCGCGCTCTTTAGGATGTCCCCCGGCGCGAGAATGAGCACATCCTCGCTGGTTGCCGCCACGATGAGGCCGCTGGAGGATCCCGTCTGATCGTAAGCGTCTCCAGCCCAGTCGTAGTCCGGCGTGATGCTCTTCACGGATACAATAGACTCCTGCGCCTTGACGGCAGCCTCCGCCAGTCCGTCGTACATCTCCTTATAGCCGGAGGTCGACTCCATCTCTTTCGCGAGCTCATCCTTGATCTCCTGTTTGATGGAATTCGTGTCGATGCCGATCTGAGAGACAGCCTGACTCACAGCCTCTTCGGTCTCCTGTTTCTGCCTCGCCTCATCGCTCGCGATCATGTCCTCGGGGGAGATCTCTTCGCTCGTCTCTTCGGGAATGGAGACCTGCTGCGGCTCCTCCGGGTTGATCGCCCTGTTGATCACGGGCTCCAGCACGAGGAAAGCAACGCAGGCGACCGCGCCGAACAGTGCCGCAAGGCAGGCTGTCGTGATCGTCCTGCGAAGAAGTTTCCTCTTGTTCACCGGCCTTGCCTTGATCTTCTCCTTCATGAAGTCGGTGTTGACTTCCTTTAATTCTTTATCTTCGCCTGTCATGAATCTCTCTCGCGATTACAAATCATTGTTCAGAGTTCAGCGTGGTTTCCGCCGAACAGTTACCGCTATTTTAATACAAGTGCTGATGCCGCTCAAGGCGCGCGGGCCATCCACAGCACTGCGCTCTTGTGTTAGAATAAATCTCATGAATGAAAAAGTAATGCGCGTTGTAGAATTCAACAAAATGATTACGATGCTCGCTTCCCATGCGACCAGCGAGCCGGGAAGGCAGCTGTGCCTGTCTCTCGTCCCGATGCATGACCTTGTTGACATCGACCGGGCGCAGGCGGAAACCGAGGCGGCGCTGTCTTATCTATTCCGGAGCGGCTCCCTCTCCTTCGGAGACAACCGGGATTTCACCGATACGTTCCGGGCGCTGAAGATCGGAACCTCGCTCTCCACTGTCGAATTCCTGCGCCTTGCCGCATTCCTTGAGAACATCGCGCGGGTGAAAACAGCAGGCCCCGAGGACAAGGAGAATCCACTCTTCGACCTCTTCGACTGCCTCTACCCTTTAACGCCCGTATCCACCGAAATCCGCCGCGTCGTGACGGGTGAGGATATGATCGTGCCGGACGCGAGCCCCGAGCTTAAACGGATCCGCCGTCAGGAGGAGCTCACCGACGACAGGATTCACTCACAGCTGAGCCGCATGGCGAATCAGACCTATGCCGACTATCTGCAGGACAATGTCATCACCCTCAGGGATGACCGCTACTGCCTGCCGGTAAAGGCCGAGTACAAGAGCATGGTGAAAGGCATCGTCCACGACGCTTCCTCCACCGGCTCCACCCTGTTCATCGAGCCCGCCTCCATCGTAGAGCTGGGGAATGAGCTGCGCGAGCTGCAGGCCGCGGAGAAGAAGGAGATCGAGAGAATTCTCCAGGAACTCTCCGCCCTCTGCGCCGGCCACTATACGGAGCTGAAGGATGACCAGGCCAACATGACGCGGCTGGATTTCATCTTTGCCAAGGCGTCCCTCGCCCTGGACCAGAACGCGACCCGTCCCATTTTCAACAGGGAGCACCGCATCGTCATCCGAAAGGGCAGACATCCCTTTATAGATAAGAGGAAAGTCGTTCCCATCGACCTCTCGATCGGGGAAACCTGCGACATGATCGTCGTGACCGGCCCCAACACCGGCGGCAAGACCGTAACGCTCAAGACGGTCAGCCTCCTGGAGCTGATGGGCATGGCAGGGCTCCACATCCCCGCGGGGGACCGGAGCGAGCTCTCTCTCTTCCGCGAGATCTTCGCGGACATCGGGGACGAGCAGTCGATCGAACAGAATCTCTCCACCTTCTCGGCGCACATGACGACGATCGTGGATATCCTGCGCCGGGCGGACAAGGAGTGCCTGTGCCTCTTCGATGAGCTGGGCAGCGGCACCGATCCGACCGAGGGCGCGGCGCTCGCGATCTCTATCCTCAACTTCATGCACACGAGGAAGATCACGACACTCGCGACAACGCACTATGCCGAGCTCAAGATCTACGCCATGCGGACGGCCGGCATCGTCAACGCGAGCTGCGAATTCGACGTCGAATCGCTGCAGCCCACTTACCGCCTGCTCGTCGGCGTACCCGGCAAGTCCAACGCCTTCGCGATTTCCGAGCGGCTGGGCCTGCCCCACTACATCATTGAGACGGCCCGGGAGCAGATGAGCCAGGAGACGCAGAACTTCGAAGACGTCCTGACGGAACTCGAGAACTCCCGCGTGAAAGCGGAGAAGGCCGAGGCAGAGGCCAGCCGCATCCGCGCCGACTTAGAGAAGCGTGAGAAGATCCTCGCCGACCGGGAGCGGCAGCTCGAAGAGAAGCGCACCGGCATCCTCAACAAGGCGAATCAGCAGGCGCGCGATATCCTGCGCGATGCCAAGGAGACGGCAGACCGCGCCATTTCCGCGGTGCGTAAGAGCGCCAAGGGCGCCGACATCGACAAGATGGAGGAAGAGCGCACCAGGCTGCGCGAGAAGGCCAACAAGCGCGAGAGCCGCATCCGCACGGATCTGAATACAGTGAAGAAACCGCACGGCAAGGGGCCGAAGCCGGAGGACCTCCACATCGGAGACCGGGTGCACATCTTCTCCATGGGTATGGACGGCGTTGTCTCCTCTCTTCCGGATAAACAGGGAAGGCTGCAGGTTCGCTGCGGCATCCTGCACTCCGAGGTGAAGATCGGCGATATTGTCCTCGTGGATGAGAGCACCGGCATGACGCTGGACGGGGTACCGGTCGGCGCCGCCGCAAAGGGCGTGCGTGGGAGCAGTGTCCGCCGCGCGTTCCGCAATCCCAATGCCGGGACAGGAAGCGGTTCCATGGACTTCTCCCGCTCTATGAATATCTCTCCCGAGATCAATCTTCTCGGCATGACGACGGATGAGGCCATCCTGACCCTCGACAAGTATCTCGACGATGCGCGCATGTCTCACCTGGATTCTGTCCGCGTGGTTCACGGCAAGGGGACCGGTGCGCTCCGGCGCGCCGTGCAGGAGTATCTGCGCAAACAGTCGTGGGTGAAATCCTACCGCAGCGGCGATTTCGGCGAAGGAGATGCCGGCGTCACCATTGTGAACCTGTGAGCCTGCTGTTGTGAGGAGGTACGAGCTTATGCCCGCCAGTAAACAAAAGATCCTGATCGTGGACGACGACGCGAATATCGCCGAGCTGATCAGTCTGTATTTGAATAAGGAATGCTACGACACGAAGATGGTTGGTGACGGCGAGTCCGCGCTCGAGGCGTTCGAGAGCTGGAAGCCCAACCTGATCCTGCTGGATCTGATGCTGCCCGGCATCGACGGCTACCAGGTCTGCCGCGAGATTCGGCAGAAATCGCAGACACCGATCATCATGCTCTCCGCCAAGGGAGAGGTGTTCGACAAGGTGCTGGGACTGGAGCTGGGCGCCGACGACTACATGGAGAAGCCCTTCGACTCGAAGGAGCTTGTCGCGAGAGTCAAGGCCGTGCTGCGCCGCTACCGCCCGCAGTCGGACGGAGAGGCTGCCGCATCCGATGACAAGATCGTGGAATATCCGGAGCTGTCCATCAACCTGACGAACTACTCCGTCACCTACCAGGGGCACACGCTCGACATGCCGCCGAAGGAGCTGGAGCTGTTGTATTTCCTCGCATCTTCCCCGAACCGCGTGTTCACGAGAGAACAGCTCCTCGACCAGATCTGGGGCTACGAGTACATCGGCGACACGAGAACGGTCGACGTCCACATCAAGAGGATACGTGAGAAGATCCACGACAACAGTCACTGGAAGATTTCCACGATCTGGGGGATCGGATACAAATTCGAAGTGACGGGAGAATAGACGGACGGACATGAGAAAGACACTCTATCTCAAGTTCATACTGGCTTATCTTTTGTTCGGCATTTTCGGATTCATCCTGGTCGCGACCTTCGTATCCAACATGACGGTCGATCAGGTAAGGCAGCGGGAAGCCGATTCTCTCTACCGGGAGGCGGTCACGATCGCCAACACTTACGCCGCGGATCTCTACAGCAGCAACGCCTCGATCGACTCCGTGTACCAGCAGCTGACGGCGCTCTCTTCCTACCTCGACGCCGACATCCGGATTCTGAACCCTTCCGGGCGCCTCGTCGTCATATCGGGTGAGAAGCTGGATCCTGCGGAAGAGGTCATGGTCGACGGCTTCGATCCCGGGCAGTTCACGGGCAATGTCTACCTCGAGGGGGATTTCTTTGGCAGTTATCCGGATCCCCACCTCTCGGTCCTCGCTCCCATCACGAGCAACTACAAGACGGTCGGCTATGTCACGATCCACGTGCCCGAGACCAGGATTGCGAAGGAGGCGGACCGCGCGCTCAGCATCTCCTACCTGGAGCTGCTCATGATCCTGCTCCTCTCCCTGATCATCCTGATCTTCTTCACCGAGATCGTCTACCAGCCGCTGCGCAAGATCACCAAGGCCACCGAGCAATACGCCGCCGGCAACATGGAGTATCCCCTGAGCGTGGATTCGGAGGATGAGATGGGGTACCTCGCCGCCTCGCTCTCCTACATGGCGAGTGAGATCGCACGCCAGGAGGACGACCAGAAGAAATTCATCGCGAACATCTCCCACGATTTCCGCTCGCCCCTCACCTCGATCCGTGGCTTCCTCGAGGCGATGCTCGACGGCACGATTCCGCCCGAGCTGCATGGCAAATACCTGCAGATTGTCCTCAATGAAACGAACCGCTTAACGAAGCTGACCAACGGCCTCTTAACGCTCAATAACCTCGGTACCAGGGGGATGCTCCTGCAGCGCAGCGATTTCGACATCAATGACATGATCCGCCAGGTGGCAGCGAGCTTCGAGGAGACCTGCCGCAAGAAGGAGATCACCTTCGACCTCGTTCTCTCCGGCAGCCGCCTCTATGTCAACGCGGACGCCGACAAGATCCAGCAGGTGCTGTATAACCTCGTCGATAACGCGATCAAGTTCAGCCATACGAAATCGCAGGTCAAGCTGGAGACCACCGAGAAGAACAGCAAGGTTTTCGTCTCTGTCCGGGATTCCGGCATCGGCATCCCGAAAGAGGACCAGAAGCTCGTCTTCGAGCGCTTCTACAAGACAGATCTCTCCCGCGGCAAGGATAAAAAAGGCACCGGCCTCGGCCTGTCTATTGTGCGCGAGATCATTCGCGCGCATGACGAGAACATCAATCTCGTCAGCACCGAAGGCGTCGGCAGCGAATTCATTTTCACACTGAAACGGTCCGCCGTGAATGACGAGATCGACTAACGAATCGGCGATTCGAGAACAGCAATTCGCTCGTGAAGGTCCTCACAGCCTTTGACAAATACCGCAGCGAATGACAAAAATACCCCCGACAGGAAACTTCCCTTAGAAAGTTTCCTGCCTGGGGTATTACACTCAGATATAATCTGCTCCGAATGTTCAGAGCTCTACCTTGCCTTCGCGCATCAGGCCGACGACCTTCTGCAGCACCTCGACAAAAGCATCGGCATCCTTTGTTCCGACCTGTTCCAGAACGGCCTGGATGGCTGTGATCTCCTCTTCCTCGACCCTGGCTGCATGTTTCCTGCCGGCTGCGGTGAGCGAGATGGCTGCCTTCCTCTGGTCGTCGCCGTCGGTCTTCCTGGTCACGTATTTCTTCGTCTCAAGTTTCTTCATGATGTTGGCAACACGCCCGGGCGTCAGATCGAAATGTTTGATGATGTCGATCGCGAAAGCGCCCTTTTCCTGTTTCGCCAGCCACAGAAGAATGCCATCCTCTCCGCGGATTTGCAGGATCTGTGCGATCTTATTAAGCTCTGATGCATCGCTGATCTGCATGCCGCAAAAGTTCTCTGCCAGTTTTCTGGAATCCATATTATTCACCCCGAACCATAAATGAATCCGTGTGCACGTCAATTCGCAAACAGAACGTATCACACGGGTTATAGATGTTGCAGCGGTCGCCTGTCCTGTATTTCCACGATACAGCGCAGCTCCTCCGCCCTACGATTTAACTGATTAATAACACCACAAAGGCGCAATGTCAATGTAACTGCGCCGTATTCCGCGCTAATTCTCCTTCATCTTGTGATCACGCAGCTCGGTTACAAACGTCGACAGTCGCCCGAGCGCTTCTCTTAAGTTGTCGATGGAGTAAGCATAGGAAATGCGCAGGTACCCTTCGCCGCAGTCACCGAACGCCGTGCCCGGCACGATGGCAACCTGCTGCTGCTCCAGGAGCTTTGTCGCGAACTCGTCGCTCGTCATGCCGAACTCTTTGATGCACGGGAATACGTAGAACGCGCCCTCCGGCTCGAAACAGGGAAGGCCCATTCCATCGAGCTCATGCAGCACGAAACGCCGCCTCTCGTCATAAGCTTCCCGCATCATCGCGATGTCATCGTCGCCGTTCCGCAGCGCTTCCACGGCCGCGTACTGACTGGTCGTCGGCGCGCACATGATGCAGAACTGGTGGATCTTCGTCATCTGCCGGATGATCGCTTCCGGCCCGCAGGCGTAGCCAAGCCTCCAGCCTGTCATGGCATAGGCCTTGGAGAAGCCATTGATCAGGATCGTCCGCTCCTGCATTCCGGGGAGGGACGCGATCGACACGTGCCGCTTCCCGCCGTAGGTGAGCTCTCCGTAAATCTCATCGGAAACGACGATGAGGTCGTGCTCTATAATGATCGGTACGAGTTTCTCCAGATCCTTCTGCTCCATGATGGCGCCGGTCGGATTGTTCGGGAAAGGCATCACAAGGATTTTCGTCTTCGGCGTGATCGCTTCCTCCAGCTCCTCCGGAGTCAGGCGGAATCGGTTCTCTTCCTTCAGATGGATGATCACGGGTTTCCCATCCGCGAGCAGCACTGTCGGTTCATACGAAACATAAGCCGGCTCGGGGATCAGCACCTCGTCGCCGGGATTGATCATCGCGCGCATGGCAAGGTCGATCGCCTCGGAACCTCCGACAGTGACCAGAATCTCATGCAGATAATGATAGTCGATGTGCTGGGTGCGCTGGATGTAGGCCGCGATCTCTTTGCGCAGCTCTTTGAGTCCGGAATTAGAGGTATAGAAGGTTCTGCCCTTTTCCAGGGAATAAATGCCTTCGTCGCGGACGTGCCAGGGCGTATCGAAGTCCGGCTCGCCCACGCCCAGGGAGATGGCATCCGGCATATCCGCCACCACATCGAAGAATCTGCGGATTCCGGACGGCTTGAGAGCAACGGTCTTAGCAGCTAACAGATCTTCTCTCATGGCATTACTTTCTCCCTCATATCTTCTGCCCTCTTGCCCATAATGGTGCCGTGATCCTTATATTTTTTCAGAATGAAATGGGTCGTGGTGCCGACAACGGTGTCCAGCGTGGAGAGCTTGTCCGTGACAAACCCCGCAACCTCGCGCAGCGTTTTGCCTTCCAGAATGACCATCAGATCGTAGCCGCCGCTCATGAGATAGACCGTGTTAACCTCGGGATATTTATAAATCCGCTCCGCGATGTTCTCGAAGCCCTGACCTCTCTTGGGCGTGACGCGCACCTCAATAAGCGCTGTCACCTTCTCGATGCCGGTCTTGTCCCAGTTAATCATCGTGTGATAGCCGCAAATGATGCCATCATTCTCGAGCTCCTGCATCGCACCCGCAACTTCCGCCTCCTCAGTGCCGAGCATCACGGCCAGTTCCGCGATGTCGATCCGGCTGTTCTTCTCGATAATGGTGAGAATTCGCTCCTTGAGTGTATTCATGTCCGTATCTTCTCCATTTCCCGCTGTTCCCTCATAGCGATTTGCTATGAATTATAACCCACTTTGCGGCTTTTGTGTTCAGGAAGTTACCAAGGGCACCGCGACCTGGCAACCACCTGACAACTTCAAAACGGCCTTTGCCAACTGCGCCCTTAGCCCAGAATCCGCAGGATGGCATCCGGCACCGGCCGATCGAGGCTCCGGCACTCCTCCCCATTATGGAGGTTCTTGTCCTCTCCCTTGTGCAGTGTTCCAACCGTCACCGCGTGTATACCGCTCTCCCGAAGGCATGTGACAAGGCGTTCCGGCTCCCTGGTCACCGTCACAAGGCACCCCGTCGACTGAAGCTCATACGGATTGATTCCGTAATAGTCCGCGATTTCAATCGTCTCCTGGAAAACAGGAAGGCCCAACAGATCAATGTCGAAACCGTGAAGTTTCAGTCGCTTCCCAGCCATAATGGAGAGCTTCCATAGCGCCGCGAAGATCCCGCCATCAGCCGCGTCCACCATCAGGGGCGGCTGAAATGGTGCGGCGCCGGGCTGCGCGGAGCCTTCCTTAAACTGTGTGACGCTGGGCAGCACAGCTCCTTTCTCAGAATGTCCGCCATGCGCCCCCGCCTGCTGCCCGCGGCTGCCGAGCACAGAACCCCGGGGGTCCATCTTGGCTGCCACGATGATCCGCGCTGCCTCCACTACCGACAGCTGCTCCCCCATCCGCTTTGCTCCATCCAGGAACTTCAGCGGGAAGCGCTGGCGCAGCTCCTCTTCCCTCTCCGTCGCCAGGAGCCAGGTGCCCGCCATGGCGATCCTGCCTGTCACAACGATACTCCAGGGAGCGTCCGAAGCCGAATGTACGGAGTCAAAAATCTCTGTGCTAGCGCTATCATCGCCTTGTCCGTCAGCCGCCGCAACAGCGGCATGTACGCTGTCACTGCGCCCCATGGTGCTGCCCTGTGCCGACACCATGACGACAGGCCGGGTCACGGCGCTGGTCACTTCCGTGTGGCCTCCTGTGATCACAAGACTTTCCTCAAGGCAGGCTTGTCTTACCTGATCCTCCAGCGCGCGCAATGTCTCTTCCTGCGCACCCTCCGGGAGCAGAATGGTGCATCGGGCACTCTCGGCCTGTGCACCCTTCGCAGCCAGATCGTTTACCGCCTCAATGACCGCAAGATATCCGGCCTGCCTGCACCTTATGGCAACAGGAACGGAGGCAGGAATGCTCCCGCCTCCGATCTCAGCCACCACCATATTCCGATCATCCCGGAAGACATTGCCCAGCCGCTTTCTCACTGAGCGGTCCAGTACATTATCTCCTGCCTTACCTGTCCGTAATATCATGTCGTTATGATTATCCTTTACCGTAGTTCTAGGGCATGGCAGCCACTTCCGTTGAATCCGGAAAGCTCCCTTGCAAACTGCTTCCAAAATTCTACACCAGCACTCGAAACTACAGCGATGCCAAATTTACCAGCGCTACCTTAATTCCTCGGTCACGTTCACTGCTGCGCCACGGCTGCATTGCCTGCTGCCGTTGCTGCCGCCAGCGCGCTGATCTCATCCTGACCCGCTGCAATCGCTGCCTGATAAGCATCACTTGCCGCCTTTGCCGCGGCCTGCTGTGCATCTGCCTGACCTGCCTGTGCGGTCTGATCTCCACCAGCTGCACCCTCTGCCGGGGCGGCTGTCGCATCACCCGTCTGTGCATCGGCACCAGGGACCGGTGCAGAACCGTCTGCGGAAGGCGTTCCTGCACTGCCCGTAAGGGCATTGCTACCAGGCGCAGTGCCGCCAGGGGCATTGCCATCTACAGCATTTCCGTCCGGATTGGCTGCGGCTGCAGCAGCCGCCTGTGCCGCATCCGCGGCGGCAGCGGTATCCTGTCCGTCCGCGAGGGCCGCCTGATAAGCGTCATCCGCCGCAGCGGCTGCCGCCTGTGCCTGCTCTGAAGATGCCGCACCGTGTTTCGCATTCTCCGCGGCCGTCTGGATTGCTGCAAGATCTTTCGAATTGATCGCGTTCTGCAGCTCCGGCGTGACTGTCCCCGCCGTACCGACACGAATGATCGTGGGGGTCATGCTATAGACGCTGTGATTGAAAATATCCTTGGAGACGACCAGGTTATCTTTGCTGACAACCTTCCAGAGCTGCGCCTTGTATCCCGTGTGTCCCGGCGTGCTCGTCACAAAGCCGACCGGCTGCGTTGCGTCGGTCCTAACTTCCGTTCCCTCGGTCGGAATCTCTTCGAGTGTCTCACTCTCGAAAGAAACAACGCGGCCGGGCGCCCTCGTCTCTACGCCATAAATATTGAACGTAATCGCACCGCCGTCCGTGATGCCTTCGATGTAGACGGGGTTCTCCAGGTTGTTGACGAAACGCATGTCCATCCCTGCCGATTCGGCGATCGCCGCATCATCGGAAGGGTCCACGTAATCGACGATCATGGTGTGGTTGTTGCGCTCCGTGATCTTGAGCTCCGCGCGGATGACCGCGTTGTACAGCGTCGTCGATACCTGGCAGATGCCGCCGCCGAAACTGTTCACGATTTCGTTGTCTGCATAGGAGCCTGCCAGCTCATAACCGTTCTCCGCGGTAAAGGGGGTGATCGTATCCAGAACGGAGAACTCCTCTCCCGGGTTGACTGTCGTGCCGTTGATCAGTGCGCAGCCGTTCGCGATATTCGCCGCGCGTTCCACGTTGTCTGTCGCGTAGTAGGTCGTGAATGAGCCGAGTATGCTCGTCATGTGTGAGAGTGTCTCCGGCGAAGCCTTGGGCTCTTTCGTCTCCACGTTCAGGTCGATCGTCATATCCTGCCCGGACCAGTTGTTCATGAGGGCCTGATATATTTTCTCTGTAGAGGTATCAATATTAACGGCATGCCCCGCGGCGCTGCCATTCACCGTGAAAACACCATTCTCCTTCGTGATCGTCCCCTCCACGGGCGCGACATCGTAAGCGGTGCAGTTCATGGTGATGAACTGAGAAATGATTTCCTTATCGAAATCCATGCCGATCGTGAAATCGTAACCGTTCTTCTCCAGATCCTTGCTGTCCTTATAGCGCTCGATGATGTTGCAGCCGTGGCCGTAATGCGCGATGTCGTCGATCATGTCCTCGTTGGTCCAGATAAGGCCCAGATTCCCCGCGGACACGGTGGTAGTGGCGTTGTCCATCGCATCATTCAATGTGATCACGGCATTCTTCCTGCCGTCGATGATGCCCTGCGCGAACTGCCGGGCTTCCTCTTTGGTCTGACCGGCAACGCTCTGTCCGTTGATCGTGATGCCGTCCTCGATCGGGAGATTCCGATACAGCGGATCTGCCACAGCGCCGTTCTCACTCCCGTCATTCTCCGGCGTCTGTGAAGCTCTGACGCGCACGAATAGCGGCACGATCATCGCCGCCGCAAGGATCACCGCAAAGATGGGAGTCCATATTCTCTTGTCCTTCCTTCTGTGGGAACCACGCATCAGATTACTTCCTCCGTAGTCTGTCAATTATAATATTCCGTCTGAATCTTTGCAAGTTCAGGGCCGATGCGCTAGGATAGTCAGGTACTAAATTAGCGCACTCTCGCGCGGGTGCCACAGAATATACGGCACTGGATACAGGAGGATAAAACCAATGGGACAGCATCTGACCAGAAAAGATGTTGAGAAAATAGAAGCAGAGATTGAGATGCGGCGCGTGGAGCTGCGCCCCAAGCTCACTGCCGCTGTCGCCGAGGCGGCCGCGCAGGGTGACCGCTCCGAGAATTTCGAATACTACGCCGCGAAGAAGGAGAACGGGCACAACAACAGCCGCATCAATTATCTGAAGCGCGTTCTGCGTACCGCGACCATTGTCGATGACGCCCCCGCCGATGAGGTTGGCGTCGACACCGATGTCACCGTCTGGATTCCCGAAGATGAGGAAGAGGACACCTATACCCTCGTGACCCCGATTCGCGCCGACTCTCTGAACAATATCGTCAGCATCGAATCTCCGATCGGTCGTGCCCTCGTGGGTCACAAGGTGGGCGATACCGTCACGGTACAGGCCAACAAAAATTACAGCTACCAGCTGGAGATCCGCGACATCCGCCCGTCAGAGCGCGCCGGGGAGCTGGACATCAGCAAGTTCTAAGAATCTATCCCGTGCGGCCCGAAGCGCTTGCTGCTCCCTGCAGCCCGAAGCACTTATTTCTCCGGGTGCATCAAAGAATATATCCAACAGGCAGGCCGCAAGCCTGATGAATCGTTCACGTATCCTGCCGCGGCGGCTGCAACGCACCGCTTGCAAGCGCCGGCGCAATGAAATGGTCCTGCGCATACTGCCACAGGACTTCCGAGCCCCTTGCTGTATTCCTGTTCCTGCCAAGGACCTGATCCAGGTGCACGCCGTGTTCTATCCAGCTCGTACCACCGGACGCGTCGTTCAATACGAGCGGCTGGATATTGTCCATCGTCCTCGCAAATCTTGCCTCCGGGGTCTCTTCCGCCTCGAATTCTTCCCACAGCGCGCGCAGTTCATCCCGCTGATCTTCCGGGAGCAGCGCATACAGACGGTCCGCCGCCATGGTTTCGCGCGCCTTCTGTGTTTTCCGCCCCTCTTCGTCGTACGCATAGGTGTCCCCCGCGTAAATCTCAATGAGATCGTGGATCAGCAGCATCGACACCGTGTGCAGCACGTCAATCTTCTCATTAGAGTATTCCGCAAGGAGCAGCGTCATGACCGCCATGTGCCAGGCATGCTCCGCGTCGTCCTCCTTGCGCGAGTTGTCGGCGAGCGGCGTCTGCCGCATAATCTCTTTCTCTCTATCAATCTCTCTGATGAATTGAAACTGCCGTTGCAGTCGTTCCAGTTGTTCCTCGCTCAGTTCCATGTGCTCCTCCGGCAAAGTGGTCTGCTCAAAAGTTCATATTCTGGTACTTGCGGCAGGTCCACTTTTATTTATACTGTACCCTATCACCCGGGAAAACAGCAGGCACCCGCACAGATTTGTGTCTGCACCAATATGAGGAGGATATCACCATGAGTACATCAAATACAACCGCCAATGCTTATCCCGAAACCCGCGCGAAAAACGATGAGGTGATTCGCAAGCTCGTCTTCGCCGGTGTCTTCGCCGCCATCACTTATGTTGTCTTCACTTTCCTGTCGATCAAGATCCCGACGCCAGGCGCGGGACAGGTATCCGTGCACCTCGGCAATGCGTTCGTCGTTCTCGGTGCGCTGCTCCTGGGCAGCCTCTACGGCGGAATCGGCGGCGCCATCGGCCTCACGATCGCGGATCTTGTCGATCCTGTCTACATCGTCGAGGCTCCGATTACCTTCATTATTAAATTCCTGATCGGTCTCATCGTGGGCATCATCGCGCACCGGATCGGCCACATTTCCACCCAGACTGACGCGAAGAAAGTGCTCAAGTGGGTCATCATCGCCACAGTCGCTGGGCTTGCCTTCAACGCCGTCTTCGATCCGCTGCTTCGCTATTTCTACAAGATTCTGATCCTGGGCAAGCCTGCCGCAGAGGTCTCCTTCGCGATCAACCTCGTTGTCACGCTGATCAACTCCGTAGTCTCCGCCATCATCGTCGTCGTTCTCTACGAAGCGCTGCGCGTACCGCTCAGGGAGCTGGGCCTCCTGTTCCGGATCTGATCAATGGCTTCCTGTTCCAATTCTGATCTCTGCCTGTCAAGCCTGGCTGCTCCCCGGAGCAGTCAGACTTTATTATTTGTTAATAAATTTATCCCGATTTCTTTATAATATCCACGTTGACTATTTGTTCTATTCGATATATAACATACTTGTCGAAAGGATAAGGGAATTGATAAAGATCCATTCCCAATCCACACGATGAAGATCCGGGGACGCGGATCTTCGGAAGACTTTCCGACACACAATATTACATATTCGGAGGTGACAATTATGTTAATGCCTATGCTGTGGAATTCTGATAATGATTTACTCGATATGAGAGATCCGTTTGAAGAAATGGATCGGATGATGAACCGTTTCTGGAATGGCAATTCCCTGGAAACCACGGCTGCCATGCGGACCGATGTCATTGATGAAGGCAATGATTATAAACTTGAGGCGGAGCTCCCCGGATTTGACAAGGGTGACATCAATATCGACCTCAAGGATAACATTCTGACCATCAGTGCCTCCCACAAAGAGAACAAGGATGAAAAGGACCAGAACGGCAAATATCTGCGCCGCGAGAGAAGGTATTCCTCCTACGAGAGAACCTTCAATGTCGGCGACGGAATGAAACCCGAAGATATTAATGCGAGCTACGATAACGGTGTGCTCACCGTCATCTTCCCGAAGAAGGAAGCGGTCGAGCAGCACGACGACGCAAAGCGCATTGAGATCAAATAACCCCCATATCAGGAAAACCCCTTTTCCTCATGTATGTATTGAGTGAGTGCGCATGATACGCGCTCACGGGAAAGGGCTTCGGAAGAAGTGGTGACCTTCCGGAGCCCTTTTCTCATGCCATGAAATATGAATCATCCACCATGGATGTTAATAGTTCCCGGGAATATAGTCCGGCAGAGACTTAATCACCGCTGAAGGACCTTCATCCTCGTCGATCGTGAGAACGGCGTAGGTTCTCTTCGGCGGGTCTTGATGCGGAATCGCAACACTCCCGGGATTGACGACGAGAATGTTATCTTCCGTCGTTACTACTTCCGGCACATGGGAATGTCCGTACAGAACGACATCCGCCCAGTTCTGCCTGGCTGCTTCCAAGATACCATCATCGCTGTATTTCACGCCGTACTGATCCCCGTGTGCCACGAAAATGTTGTAAAAACCAACCTTGAGGTTCAGGACTCTCGGTATGGAATAGCCGAAATCGCAGTTGCCCTTGACGGCCTGAATCTCATAGTCAGCACCCTTTCCCAGAATAGATACCAGATTGCCCTCGACGTCACCACAGTGAATGAGCATGTCGATCGGTGTCTCCTGGCCGATCGCGTAGCGCAGGAAATTATTGTGCCCGTGGGAATCACTGAGCACCAGTATCTTGTATCGCTTCTTCTCTTCCATTGTCCTTGTCCTCATGCCCAGTTGACGACATTTAATCCCTCGACACGCAGAAATTCGCGAAGGAGATTTCTCGTGAATCGAGTCATCTTGCCGTTCACGGCGTCGATGACAGTTCGGAAGGGACGCATCGGCGTCACTTCCGAAACTTACCACTCCCGCGGACCCGGTACGGTATACTCCTCTCTGCCATCCTGCATGAAATCATCCGTGAATTGATCAAGGCTTCCCAACAGCCCCGACCATCTGCGCTCCTTCGGAACGAGGACAACAATATCTCCGATTTTGAAAATCTTTGTCCTTTCCATTGCAGCATCACCTCCACTGCAATTAGCATATACATCTAAATATACTTATTCAAGACAGATGTGAGATTCTGCGATTATTCATGATGTCTGTACATGTGTCTGCGCATGCCTTCGTTTGCCAGGTAGGCTCCTCCGACCACGAGCGCCCCGATCAGGATCAGCATCCACCCGCGCTTTTCATCAGAATCTCCGGTTCGGGGTCGATCCTGTACTGTTCCAGAGGGGCTGCCTGTGGAGGATGCGCTTCCAGAGCCATAGCTTCCATTCGCGCCGCCTGCTGGTGTGGTTCCTGCATTGCCCGATCCACCTGCCGTGGGAGTTGCACCTTTCGCTGTTAGATTCGAGTTCCACAGTGAGTTGGCATCATTTACTCCTGCCGCATAGGCCTCACTCAGTGCCGCCTGCTGCCTTGCAAGTTCCGCCTGACGAGCCGCGTCGCTTGCCGCCGCAGATGCATTGGACGTCTTGCCGCCTGCCGCGCTGGCTGTGCCACCACCCGAACCAGAATTTCCATTAGAGCCGGATCCGCCGGAATTTCCTGCGCCACCGCTGCCGGAGCCGGGTTGATTCCCATTGCCACTGTTATTACCTTGACCGTTGCTATTACCTGCACTGGTGTTGTTCCCTGAGGTATTGGAACCGCCGTTGTTTGATGTGCCAGTATCGTTACTGTTTTTGCCTGTGCCCGGGTTGGATTGACCTGCATTCCCGCCTGGCTGAATTGTTCCACCTCCAGACATGCCGCTGTCAGACTTGTCAGTGTCGCTGCCGGGCGTTTCTGTGTCAGATTTGTCAGTACTGCTGCCAGGCGTCAGGTTGCTGTCTCCAGGGGTATGACTGCCACTCCCTGTTTTGTCTGTGCCGGACTCATTCCCTGCCTTGCCAGGATCAGTATTCGCGGGATCTGTTCCATCCTTCCCGGGATCGGTATTTGCAGGGTCGGTTCCTTCCTTCCCGGGATCAGCACCCGTTGTCCCGTGCTCGCCTTCTGTTTTCCCGGGATCAGCATCTGTGTTGCCTGTTCCTGCCGGCTCGCCGCCGGTCTGCCCCGCGTCGGGATCTGTATCCGATGGATCGGGAGCTGTATTCTCCGTATCCTTGCCGCCCCCGTTCGGATCGTCTGTGCCCGTCATATCGGAATGGATCAGGAATCTGGCTCTGCCGTCCGCCGCATGGATATCATCGAAGGTGCAGTCATCCCGCGTGCAGCTGTGCAGGAAGGTAGTCTCCCCCGTGATGTCGTCCGTGAGCTTCCTCCCCGTGCTGCGGAGAACATTAACCGACAACACCGCAGCATCCTTCGTCCGGATCAGGAACTTGCCCTGTTCATTCTCTATGCCGGAGAGCGGCGTCACATGGAAGCCGAGCTTCGGTTCATTCTCTGTTCTGGACGGGAAATCATCGTCACATTTCCACACAACCTTGCCAAAATGATTCTTGAGTCCTGCAGAGCTCAGGGAATCGCCGATCATGACGTCTGCGATGGTGTTGTATTTCTTCGTCGTATCGAGCAGTGTGATGGTCGGGCGATAGACATGCGCGGTCGCGTTGACAGTATCGTTCCACACGGGGACGGTGCCGTCTGATACCGGCGTCACGGTGCACTCAATCGTATACTTCTCACAGTGATCCACGCCCGGATCGTTCCAGTTCCAGGAATCCGCTGACGGCTTGCCGCCCGCCGGAATGCTCATCACCCACACATTCTGTCCCTTACTGTCCCGCATGACGTAATCGATATTGACGAAGGCATTGTTCTTCCCGTCCGGCGTGTGCTCCGGCAGGAAATTCAGCATATCCGGCAGGGAAATCCTGTCCGGAACATACACGGCATAGTCCAGAGAACTGATGCCATAATCTATCGGAACGTCTGCCATCGGGACCGGGAAGGTGCCAATGCAGGTGTCCAGTTTCCTGTTCTGATAGATGCCGGAATCTTCCGTGTTGGTCGGCACTTTATTACCACCGATCAGTTTCCCGCGCGTCAGCCGGAACTCGCAGATGAGACGGCTTCCATAGTAGTCCGGATTGTCCACGTGTCCGTGATCGCTGACATAGCTGCCGCTGTAATCGAACCCTTTCACGCTGATGGTCTTCTCATCCTGCAGCACCTTTACCGTAACGTTGTCCGCAGGCCGGCGCTCTCCCCATGAGAAACTGCCGTCCGCATTGCGTACCCTGTCGGAAATATAAGGCGTAACCGATGCTGCCTCGAGCTCAAACCAGTCCGTCACCACATCCCGCATCTGTGCTTCCGGGCCCAGATACGTATCGGAAGTGCCGATATTGTAGGCAAGAGAGCTGAAGGCAGCCCTCAGCCCTTCCGTATCCAGCGCCGTCAGGTAATAGTTCGTCCCGTCCTCCGCTGCGGTTCTGCCGGGATCATTCGCATCCTTCCGGTTGGGCAGATCCATGTCCGCCGCGTAAGGATTGTTGGATGAGACAAGATGCATGAACCGGTTCGTCATCGCCGTGATGTTCTCTTCCGTGGTGTTGACCGCTGGCCCATGGTCATACGTCAGAGACGGACTCACATAGATGAAATTCTCATCGCTGCCATCATCCGATGGGAGCTTCTCATAGGAGGGCAGAATCCCCCCATTGCCCGCATAGCTGTTGGGCGCGATACTGATGACGTAGATTTTCGCGCCTTCCCGTTTAAGAGTCTTCGCGGACTCGAGCGCACGATTCGCCACCGATGGCTGGAAACCATCGGAATTATTCGGCTGTCCGTCGGTGAACAGAATGACATATTTCGGCCGCTCAGCGCTGTCCTCTTCGATCAGCTGTCTGGCAAGCCCCATACCGCAGTCCGTCCGGGTCACGCCGGTGCCTTTAAGTGAGGCTGCCTGCGCCTTCAGTGCGGCAGCGCCGCCTCCTGCCGTATCCGTGAAACCACAGAGAATCTGCGACCTCTCCTCCGAAGCGAACTGTGCCATCGCAATTCGTATTCTGTCCTTGTCCGGAATGCCGTCATTCATCACGGCAATGTCGTCGATGAAATTGTCGACGGCCTTCTGCAACGCCTCCGTCCTCGTCGCCGCCCCTTCATATGGAAAATAATCCATGCTGCCGGACACATCCATGAGCAGCACAATATCCGCGGGGTGTACGCCCTTTTTCTCCGTGCCCGTCACATAGGACTCGAGTGTGACGAGCCAGCTGCCATCCGGCTGCGGCGTCACCGTCTTCGTCATCACCAGTCCATCCGGTGCGGCAATTCCTGGTGCCTCATACGTGACAGACTGTGCTATACTGTTCTCTGCAGGCAGGTTCTCTGCCGCCTGCACCGGCCGCTCTGTAAGGCCGGACATCTGCCCTATCAAAAGGGACAGAATCATCCCCGTCAACATGGCTGTCTTCTGCAGAACCCTTGTACAGGATCTTTGCAGAAAACGATGAAATCTGAAATGCTTCATGCAACCCTCCTGGTGCGCCAGGCAGGGTCTCTCCGTAACCTCAGAATATCCGCTCTGTGCGCAGCACTCAAGGCAGGCGGCACGAACGTACATTTCAGATCATGAACATCACCTCAATCATTCATTTCCATCAGGGAGACAGTCAGATGAATCACACGAATCCTATTACGAAACCAGCCAACGAATTGCACATTCACATCAGCGGGATCAGCCGCAGGGACACGGCTCTTCTGTGCGCCATGCTGCAGCTCTGGTCCTCGAAAGACCACTGTCACGCGAGCATTCGCATCGCCAGAGACATGCCCTGCCTTCGCGCCACCTCAGGGAGAGATACTCTGTCCATCCCCCTCTCCCGCGTCATGTACCTGACCAGTGAGGGTCACTACGTCGTCGCCGCCGTGCTCCCCCATGGGAAAACAGGAAGGCCGCCCGCACCTTCTATGGTCCGCCTGCGCCTTCCCTTCCACCGCGCAATGGAGCAGCTCTGCCTGCCGCGTTTCCTTCCCTGCGGACGCGGCGTCATTCTCAACATGGACTTCATCCGCAGTGTCGACCGGGAAGAATTCACCATGCAGGACGGGACTGCTTTCCCCCTGCCTTCCCATAGAAAAAAAGAAACCGCAGAGGCATATCATGCCTATCTGCGGCTCCTTCCGGATTCCAATGATTGATATTGTGTGTCCTCTTTCCTTCAACCGTCGGGAGAATTGCTGACATCCTGATGACGTCTGTGGACACGACAGCCCTTACGCCTCCTCTACCACAATGGAAGAGATGACCTGCGGCTCCCACGGCGCATCGCCCCAGTCTGTCTTGACGTCCGCGATTCTGTCGAGAACGTCCAGGCCGTCTGTTATTTTCCCGAAAGCAGCGTACTGCCCGTCGAGGTGCGGTGCGTCCTGGTGCATGATGAAGAACTGGGAGCCCGCCGAATCAGGATCCATCGCGCGCGCCATGGACAGGACGCCGCGGGTGTGCTTCAGGTCATTCGGAACACCGTTGGATGCGAACTCGCCCTTGATGGTGTAGCCGGGGCCGCCGGTGCCGTTGCCTTCCGGATCTCCGCCCTGGATCATGAAACCCTTGATAATGCGGTGGAAAGTGAGCCCGTCGTAGAACTTCTCATCCGCGAGCTTTTTGAAATTATCGACGGTGATCGGCGCGATCTCGGGGTAGAGCTCTCCTTTCATGACGCCGCCGTCCTGCATGGTAATCGTTACTGTGTATGTTGCTGCCATAACTGTCCTTTCTGTCCGGCATCCGGCCGGATCACGGGTGGATTTCATTATTCATCGAAAAAGTCTTCCGCATCCCCAGCTGTCTCTGTCCGCGGCCAGCCCATCATATCGCGGATTCTCGCGGTGAGGATCTCTGCCGTCAGCCGGTGCGTTGCCGTGCTGGGGTGTCCTCCGCCGCCAATGCCGTCCTGGAGCGGGTTCATGAGCGGGAGCTGCAGATACTGATAATCTCCCAGGAGCGCCGTCTCATTGCAGGCATCCGAAAGACTTGTCTCCATCATACCATAGGTGATGAGAATTCTGGCCCCCGGATAAATTCTCTGCACTTCCCGCAGCATTTCCAGGTAGCGTTGCACGAAATGCTGCTCGCGAACCCGTACGTTTCTCGTAAAGGAAGCGTCATTGGTCCCGAGGTTGGACACGACGAGCTCCGGCCGGAAGTCATCTCCCTGCTGCCCGAGATACGTAAGCGCCGGCACCCCCGGCTTCTCTTTCCAGCCGTGGGCCTTCAGATAGATCCGGGCGACCTGCTCTGTTATTTTATCTGTATAGGGAAGGAGCGAAGGCATCAGATTGTCGGTTGCGGGGACTTCCGACGACGGCTCCACGTACTGCGAGATCACGCCATTCCCGCTCCAGCAGAAAAACTGGGCGGACGCATCCAGCATTCTGGCGCTCTGCCAGGCGTATCCCTTCGTGACGTCCTCTTCCGCCGTCGTGAACTGGTACTGCGCAGGGTCTTCCGACAGCGTGTGCCCCTCCGCGATACCGTACCCCGCCGTCAGGGAATCGCCGATGAAGAGGATGCTGTGCTCCCTGGCTCCTGCGGGGTACAGAGGCTCATCCGCGCGGATGCAGGAGAGCGCCACCTTGTCGTTGCGCGTCTCCGTGAGCTTGACGAGTTTCACCGTGTGCGGCTTCCCCTCCGGATTGTACAGGACCTCATAGGTGCGCAGATCGCGCCGCACCTGGAAGCGCTTCGCCATCACATCGCTCCCGTCGAGGAAAACGCCGATCCAGGCAAAGTCCGAAAGGTCGTTTGTCTCACTGATACCGAGAATATCGACCTGTACCTTCCGCGCTCTCGTCTGGAACTCGATGCCCGAGCCGGAGTAGCCCAGCCACCTCGCGCCCGCGATATCCAGCGTCCTCCCGAAAATGCGGACATTCGTGCTGATCACATCGTAAATTTCTTCTGCCATGCTGATACCTGTCCTGCTGGTTGCAGGGATTGCTGTGCGAATCTTCTACCAGTGCCGCGCATTTAGCGGCGCCCGCAGTCTCTCTGGTGCGGAACTGCCTCGGAATTGTTACCGATCCGCCCGCTGCCTTGTCCACGTCCAATGCGTCTTACAGTGAAAACAGCAGGTTGCCTCGAGTACATCACTGCCCCAGAAATGCTCCAAGCTGTGGCAGGATCTGTTCCGCTTTCTGCCGGCCCAGCTGATACACCCGCTCGAGCTCATCAGGATCGTGACAGATCGAGCCGATATTGAGCGCAGCATCCGGGCGGATCACAAATGCCCGGCCCGCCTGCTCTTCTTTTTTCACATAAGAGACTTCTCTCTGATACTCCAGATGGCGCGCTTCCAGGCGCCTCGTCACCGCGGGGTAAGATCGGCAGCAGAAACGGATGAGGCCCATCGCCTTCTGGGGCTGTTTCACATAAGACTCGGGCTGCGTCAGGACGACCACGTTCTTCTCATAGCCCCGCTCCTCGAAAAAGCGCAGAGGAATCGAGTCCGCGATTCCGCCGTCCAAAAGCCGCATGCCGTCCAGCTTCACCGGGCGCGACGCCACTGGCATGGACGCCGAGGCGCGAATCCAGTCCATCTCGGTCTCATCCCCGGTCGTGCACTTATGATACACTGCTTCCCCCGTGTCCGCGTTCGTGCAGACACACCAGAATTCCATGGGATTGTCCCGGAACGTTTCGACATCGAAAGGATCGAGCGTCTTCGGCAACCGATGGTAACAGAACTTTGCACCGTACAGATCCCCCGTCAGCAGCCAGCTGCGCACGGAAACATAGCGCCAGTCCCGGCAGTAACGCTTGTTGTAACGGATCGACCTGCCGATCTGCCCGGATTTGTAATTGCAGCCGAACGCCGCGCCCGCCGATACGCCGATCATGCCGTCGTACCGGATGCCGTTCTCCATCATCACGTCGGTCACGCCGTTCGTGAACATGCCACGCATGGCGCCGCCTTCGAGGACCAGACCTGTACCTGCCAATTTATCCTCCGTGCCGCGTATTGTGCGGCGCCCGCAGGCGAAATCCGCGCAGGCGGTTTCGCCTGCATCGGATCCTCGGTGACGCTTGTGTCACCGAGGATCGTTTGGAAGGGATGCATCGGCATCACTTCCAAACTGTCTCCTCCTACAGCTCTTTGCCCATCAGGACTACCTGCCTTATCCCAGGTGCCACGTATTTTGCGGCGCCCGCAAGCCTTCCTGTCTTACTCCATGCATTATATGAGGCTTTGCTGCAAGGGACAAGGAAATCTATGCGAACTGCATCTCCGCTATGCTAAATGCTATAATGAAAGCACTCAGCACACTCGGCATCTGTCCCGTGCCGCTTGAAGCATTGGCTGTTCCGGGTGCGCGGGATTGCATTCGCAGCAGGCAGGCCGCACATGGCAAGGAGCGTGAGCACGTGAAAATCAGAAGATTCCATCGCAGAAATCATATGAGGAAGTCCGGCCCCGCCCTGGCTGCAGCTCTGTCGGTCGCCATCGCGCTGTCTGCCGCATCGCCCGTGCTGGCCGCAGAAACCGACACCGGTGTGACTCCCATTCCTGCAGCTACTCCCACTATTTCCGAGCAAGTCTCTGTGCCGTCTCCCGCCCGCGCCGGCGCAGCCTGGACGGACTCTACCATCCTGGGCAGCATCCAATACGACACGCCGATCCGGCGGCAGGATGATTTCTATTCCGCGGTCAATCAAAAGTGGCTGACCAACACGCCGATCGCCTCCGGCGCGGAAGAGGCTTCCTCCGCGGCAGACCTCAACGCGGCGGTACAGGCAGAGAAAATGTCCCTCCTTCAGGACACCTCGCTGGCCGCGAGCGACCACGACGCGCAGCTCACACAGACGCTGTATCAGCTCCTGCTCGACTGGGACACGAGAAATGCCCTGGGCATCGCGCCTCTCCGCCCGTTCGTCGCCGCGATCCAGGGCGTCTGCAGTCTGGATGGTCTCACAGCCTTCCTTTGCGATGATGCGCAGAACCTTGTCGGCAACGGCTTCACGGAGATTTCGATCAGCCAGTACATCAACAATCCGGAATACTATGCCGTCGAGATCGCGCCGACATCGCTTCTCCTCTCGGATTCCGCGGATTATCAGACGATCTCCTCTTCGGGTAAACAGGAGCTGTCACTTGCGCAGAGCGAAGCCTATTACATGCTGGGCCGCCTGGGATTTTCCCCCCTGGAACAGGAAGAGATCTTCAACGGCTGTCTCTCCCTCGAGACGGAGCTTGCGAAGGACATGGATTCCGACAAGGTGAAGTCTGCTGCCGACTATTACTCTGTCACCTCCAACAAGCCCTGCACCCTGGAAGATCTGCAGCGCGAGGCCGGCGGCTATCCGATCATTCCAATCCTGCAGGCGCGGGGCCTTGCCGCATCCCTGGTTTACAATCTCCCTGAGCCCGGCTGGTTGGAAGGCATGGGCCGTCTCTATACCGCGGAGCATCTCGAGCAGATGAAGGATTACCTCCTCGTGCACACGCTCATCCCCGCCATGGAACTCACGGACCGCAAGGCGCTGGATGCCATGATCGAGCTCTCCCACGACGCCTCCGGTGTATCCCGCTCGCTGGAGCCCTCCGCCATCGCTTACCATTACGTGGAAGCCCTGCTGCCGGAGCCTCTCGACAACATGTATGTCCGCGCCTGCACTTCGGGTAAACAGAAGGCGGCCGTCACCGCTGTGGTCAGCGATATCACCGCTCACTACCGGAACATGCTGGAGCAGGAGCCCTGGCTCTCTGCCTCCACGAAAGCGGAAGCCCTTAATAAGTTGGACCATCTGACCATCCGTGTTGCTTACCCGGACGAGCTGCCGGACTACAGCGGACTGACGCTACAGGATAGAGCGCACGGCGGCAATCTCATCCAGGCATTTCAGGCGATACAGAGCTTTCGGCGGGAGCAGACTGCCTCTCTCGTGAATCAGCGCTTCGATGACAGTCACTGGGCCATGACGGCGAGCACGGTCAACTGTTACTACAATCCCAGAGACAATTCGATCAATATCCTGGCGGGTATGCTGCACGCGCCGTTCTACTATGATGGAATGAGCGATGAGGAAATGCTGGCAGGCATCGGCTTCGTCATCGGGCACGAGATTTCCCACACCTTCGATGCAGACGGCGCCGCCTATGATGAAAAGGGAGAACTGCGTTCCTGGTGGAGCCCGGAAGATACCACTGCTTTCGCAGCAAGGCGGGAGAGACTGATCGCTTACTACAACAGCATCGTCCCGGTGCAGGGCTTCGGTCACGTGAATGGCCAATCCATTGCTGCGGAAGCCATCGCAGATTTGGGCAGTATGAAATGTATGCTGGAGATCGCTGCAGAAGATCCGGACTTCGATTACGACAGGTTCTTTTCGTATTTTGCCGGCTGCTGGGCAGCCGTCCGCGACGAGATGACCGAGCTTCGCTACCTCAGACAGGACGAGCACCCACTCTATTTCCTTCGGGTCAACGTAACGCTGCAGCAGTTCGACAGGTTCTGCGAAACCTACGGCATCACAGAGGGGGACGGCATGTGGCTCGCTCCCGGAGACCGCATCGCGGTGTGGTGAAGCGGCAGCCTGCACGCGCTGCATATGCTCAGTGCTATCTTCAACGCGGCGAACATGCAAGCGCCAGCCTGCGCATGCGGAACATGCCCCGGCTTTATGCCATTTTATATCTCGAAGAAGGAAATGATCTTCCCAATGGCGAGATCCATATAATCAGGGTTGGAGAAGGGGTGGTCGGCATTTTCCACTTCCACAAGTTCAATGACATTGTCGTCCGAGAACTTCTCCGCCTCTTCGATCGGCGCCATGTTATCCCGTGTGCCGTGGATCATCAGAATGTCGTCCGCATATCCCATATAGTCGTTCTGTGACACATCGTGCTCCCGGAGGTCATCGAAGAAATCCTGCGAAAGCTTGATCTTGCGCTCATATCCGCGGATGATCTCTTTGCCCTTGGCCAGCTTCGCCTGATCGTCGGCCGAAACGCCAGCCCAGATCGCATCATACATTTTGATGGCGGCGCAGCGGAAAGCAATCTTCCGGTACGGATTCCGCCCTCTCTCATGGAGATAGCGCAGCGTGATATACGCGCCGAAGCTTGAGGAATAATTGAAGAGATTCTCCGCCTGGAACTCTTTCTCTGCGTAGTCGCCCACGAGGTCGAGATAGGTCAGGCACTCCTCGGGGATTAACCGGTTCCGCGCGTCCCTGCCATGGCAGGGCCAGTCGAAACAAATGACCCCGAAGCCTTTGTATTTGCTGAGAATGCGCTCCGCGAACTTCGCCACGGCATGGTTGTCCTTGTCACCGCCGAACCCGTAGGTAGCGATCACTATATTTGGGATGTTCCTCGCGTCTTTATCATAATAGAGCTTGCAGCGTACACTGAAGCCCCCTTCATTGATATCGAAATATTTCTGTTGCATATCCTTTGTTTCTCAATAGTTCAGAGCCAGGGTCTCATCCTGCTATTTTCACAATCTCTGCACATTGATGAGGCCGAGAGGACAGCCCGCCTGCGCGCGCCGAAGATGCCGAAATGTGTCGTTCGTCACCGCGACAGAACCTTCCCGCGCCGATTGCGCCGACAGGAGGAATACCTTCGGGCACACCTTGAAACAGTAGCCGCAGGCAACGCACCCTCGCTCGATCTCGACTGTCACCCTATTCGTTTTGTACTCATCGAAGAGAAATTTCATAAGACTTTCGCGGATCGCTGCGTGCCGGTTCTGCGCGATGGATTATCCAGGCGCTACGTCGAGAGCCATTATCCCAGCGCTACATCAAGGGCCATCATCAGCGTGAATCCGACGGTGAACATGACAACGCCAATGTTCATGTGCTCACCGGTCGACATCTCGGGGATCAACTCCTCCACAACTACGTACATCATGGCGCCCGCAGCAAATGCCAGAAGATAGGGCAGGAGCGGGATCACCGCCTCTGCCGCGAGAATGGTGAGGATCGCGCCGATCGGCTCCACAACTCCGGAGAGAACGCCGCCGCCGAAGGCACGCCATTTGCTGCTGCCCTCCGCGCGCAGCGGCAGGGAGATGATCGCACCTTCCGGGAAGTTCTGAATCGCAATTCCAAGGGCGAGCGCCAGCGCACCACCCGCCGTGATGCCGCTGTTCCCGGCGATCCAGCCCGCGATGACCACGCCAACTGCCATGCCTTCCGGAATATTGTGCAGCGTGACGGCCAGCACCATCATCGTGGTCCGCGCGAGGTTACTCTGCGGGCCTTCCGCCTTGGACGCGAAACGGTGCAGATGCGGAATCACGTGGTCCAGGATGAGCAGGAAGAGCGTGCCGATCCAGAAGCCCACCGCCGCCGGGACGAAGGAAAGCTTACCCAGCGCTTTGCTCTGTTCCATGGCGGGGATCAAAAGGCTCCAGATGGACGCTGCCACCATGACGCCGGCGGCAAAGCCCGTGAGCGCTCGCTCCACCTTGATGTGAAGCTTGTCTTTCATGAAGAAAACACCGGCAGAGCCAAGGGAGGTGCCAAGAAAGGGGATCAGGATCCCAACCAGTACATTTGAATTCATACATTGCCTCGATTCATAGTGTGTAACATATATTTGTGGAAGTCATTCGACATGAGTGGGCGAACCGCTGGGCTCTGTCGAATGCTTTCGACATGAGAAGCCCTGCCGCTGGATTCTGTCGAATGCCTTCGACATGGACGCTCAAAACGCAAGGTTGTGTCGAAACCCCTTCGACATTAATGGCCGTTCCGCCACGGCATGTCGAATACCTTCGACAATATACGCCTTTCCAAGGCATGATGTCGATAGCCCACCGGTTGCAAATCCCAGGATTTTGCTTAGAATAGGTGCAGGTATAACACAAACTATCCCAGTAGACTATTCCAGGCACGGAATAGGCACCTTACAAGATCAAAGAAGCCTCAGGAAGCCACTTACTCTACTATATCAGGAGAACGCAAATGACGAACAGCGATTATATAGCTTACATTGGTGAGGAGCTGCAGGCTCTCACCGCCATTCCCAGCCCGACGGGCTTCACTGCGCGGGCCGCGGAGTATGTCGAATCCACGCTCGAGAACATGGGCTATCATGCCGAAACCACCAGGAAGGGCAACGTTCACTGCACCCTCGGCGGCGAAGGTCATCCGCTCGTCCTGGCTGCCCACGTCGATACACTCGGCGCCATGGTTCGCTCCATCAAAGACAACGGCCGGCTCCGCCCGACGACGCTCGGAGGTCATCAGTGGAGAACCGCGGACGGCGACAACTGCATGGTCTTCACGCGGGACGGCCGCATGTATACTGGTGTCGTACTGAATACAGAGCCCTCTTCCCACGTAGCCGATGAGCCGGTGAAGATCGTCGAAGAGAACATGGAAATTCTCCTTGATGAGAACGTCTCCTCGAAGGAAGAGACCAGAATGCTGGGCGTCCAGCCGGGGGATTTCATCGCCATGGATCCCCGGACGACCATCACAAAGAGCGGCTATATCAAGAGCCGCTTCCTCGACGACAAGCTCTCCGCTGCCATCCTCCTCGGCTTCGCCAGATGGGTGCAGGAGGAGAAGATCCAGCTGAAACGTAAGGTGACCCTGATCTTCACGGTTTATGAGGAAGTTGGTCACGGCGGCAGCTTCATTCCCGCTGACACTGAGGATATGCTCTCCGTCGACATGGGCTGCGTCGGCGCCGACCTTGGCTGCACGGAGCGCATGGTGTCCATCTGCGCCAAGGATTCCGGCGGTCCTTATAACTACGACTTCGTCTCCGAGCTTGCGTCCCTCGCCAAAGCGAACAACCTCGGCTACGCCATTGATGTCTATCCGCACTATGGCTCCGACGTGGAAGCGACGGTTCACGCAGGGTACGACATCCGCCACGGCCTGATCGGCGCCGGTGTCTACGCATCCCACAATTACGAGCGTTCCCACATGGATGGCGTGCGCAACACCTTCGAGCTCATTAAGGCCTTCGTGCAGGCATAGGCCCACAATTCCAACTCTTCATTCCAACCCGGACACGATACACGTGCCCGGTTTTTTGTGTAATCAGTCTGGAATCAGATGGGCCATGCATTGAATCTATTCCAGTCCGTACGTCTCCGGCAGGCCGAGCATGATATTCATGTTCTGGACTGCAGCGCCGGAGGCGCCCTTGCCGAGGTTGTCGAACAGGGCCGTCACGGACGTCTGCTCCGCGTGGCCGCAGACGACAATCTCCAGCCGGTTCGTGCCCGCCAGCTTGTTCGCGTAAAGCCTTGCCTCATGCTCCCCGAATGGCACCACGGATACGAAATGCTCATCCCGGTAGTATTCCTGCAGCCGCTCGCAAATCTCCTCCGCCGTCGGCACACCGACAAGGAGCCGGTTCTGCAGCATGATAGTCGTCGCCATTCCCTTGTAATAATCGTCTACAATCGGCATGAACACGGGCGGATGGTCGAGCCCTGTCATGCGCTGCATCTCCTGGACGTGTTTATGCTGCAGCGATAGCCCGTAAATACCAGGCGAGCTCAGCTCTCTTTCTCTCCCCTCTGCCTCGTATTCTGCGATCATCTTCCTGCCGCCGCCGGAATAGCCCGTGAGGGAATAGCAGGTCAGCGGATAGTCCCTTGGCAGAATGCCCATCCGCACGAGCGGTGCTGTCGTCGAAATGAATCCGGTCGCGTGGCATCCGGGATTCGCAAGGCGCCTTGCCATGCGGATCGCCTCCCTCTGATCCTTAGAGAGCTCGGGGAAGCCGTAAACCCAGCCAGCCGCCGTCCGGTGCGCCGTCGAGGCGTCAATAACGCGGACATTCGGATTGTCGATGAGCTCCACAGCTTCGATCGCCCCCGCATCCGGAAGACACAGGAACACAACATCTGCGTCGTTGAGGAACTTTTTCCTCTCGGCGGGATCGTGGCGCTTGTCTTCGTCAATCCGCAGCAGTTCCAGGTCATCCCGTGCGCCGATCCTGTCGTAGATCTGAAGCCCCGTCGTACCGCTCTGCCCGTCAATGTAAATCTTAGTTTTCATCTCAGCTCACTCTCATCACGTTCACCAGACACGCAGCACATCCACACGGATCACTTTCTGGAATTCATACCTCAGCTGAATAGACTATTCCGCGTGTAAAGCGCATCCGCAGCGCCCTTCACCCCTGCAATATCCCCGTGATGATCTCGACGCACTTGTCGTAGCCGAGGCGCCCGGTGTCGAGGCAGATATTGTAGTCGTGATAGTCACCGAACTCGTGGCCCGTGTAGGTCTTGTAGTAGGCCTCACGCCTGCTGTCGCGGCGCGTCACGTATTTACGCAGGTCCATGCCGCCGTTCTCGCCCAGCTCTGCCGCTCTCTGCATCCTGTGCTCCATATCGGCGTACAGGAAAATATGAAACGCAGGCACGCCTGCCTGTTTGAGTATCACATTCGCACAGCGGCCGATGATGATACAGGACTCCTTCGAGGCCATGTCGAGGATGACCTGTTTCTGCGCGCGGAAGATGCCGTCCGCGCTGCTCTCGTAAGAGATCGGATTGAGCAGGTTCGTGATGAAGTGCGTCGCCGAGCCAACCTGCTCGCCCTCACTCTGAATGTCCTCGACAGAATAACCCGAGGCCTCGGCTGTTTTTTTTACGAAATCACGATCGTACCACGGAAGATTCAGCTTCTCTGCGATCGCCTTCGCGATTGACCGCCCGCCCGCGCCGTACTCTCTGCTGATCGTGATCACTTTGTAGTCAGACATAACCTTTCCCCCATACCGTTGTGGTGTGAATTGCTGTATTTCAGTATAGCAAATTCTATGTAGATGCGCGGATATTTATTGTGGCCCGTTTATCTGCTATAATGGGACTTTGTATACAGGAATGCAATCTTGTGGTTGCCAACTATGAAGGGGAGATCATCGTGAACAAGCTATCCAGAATTCTGGCCATCGCATCGGCCGCCGCCCTGATCGCGGGCTCGCTCTCAGGCTGCGGCGCAGGCAAATCCCGCATGATGTTCGGGACCGGCGGAACCGCCGGCACCTACTATTCCTACGGCGGCGTCATCGCCCAGTACATGACGAATTACGCGGACGTCAAGGTGACCGCCGTTTCGACCGGTGGTTCCAAGGTCAATATCCAGTCCATTGAGGACGGCGATTTCCAGCTGGGTTTCACCCAGTCCGACGTCATGGCCTACGCCTGGAGCGGCACCAAATCCTTCGAGCAGGACGGCCCCACCCACGATTTCCGCGTGCTCGGCGGCCTCTATGCCGAGACCGTGCAGCTCATCACGATGGAGGATGACATCAATTCCGTCGAGGACCTGAAGGGCAGGAGCGTCTCCATCGGCCAGGCAGGCTCCGGCGTCTATTTCAACGCCATTGATGTGCTGGAAGCGGCCGGCATCACCGTGGACGACATCAAGCCGCAGTACCAGTCCTTCGAGGATTCCAAGGAGTCATTGAAGGATGGCAAGATTGATGCCGCCTTCATCGTGGCCGGCGCGCCGACGACGGCGATCACAGAGCTCGCGACGACCAACGGCGTCCGCCTCATCAACATTGACGGCGCCCTGCGAGATGAGATTCTCGCAGAAGATCCGTACTACGCGCCCCTGGAAATCCCCGCGGACACCTACCCCGGTCAGACCGATCCCGTCGAGACCATCACCGTCAAGGCCACCGTGGTAGTGGATGCCGATGTGGACGATGAGACAGCATATAAACTGACAGCTGCTATTTTCGATCACAAGGATGACATCGCAAGAGAGAATGCCAAGGGCGCGGAGCTCTCATTGGAGAACGCGACCGAGGGCATGGCCGCCCCGTTCCACCCGGGTGCCGCGAAATATTACAAAGAGCACGGCGTCAGCGTTGAAACCGACGAGAACGCATTCTAAGGAGGCCCGCTATGAGTTCAGAAAATCTTAACAAAACTACCGCCACGGCGGCACAGAGCAGCGCCTCTTCCCCCGCGTCGAACGGTTCCGGCGCCGATGTCGCCGCGATTATGAAAAAATACGACCGTGAGTCCAACACCCGCCTCTGGACAGGCAAGGCCAGAATCGCCGTCCGCTGCATCCTCGCGGCTTTCTCTCTGTGGTGCATCTGGGTGACGCTGTTCGCGACGTTCCTCGAGGAAATCCGCCTCACCTCCTTTCTGGGGCTCATCATCCTGATGGGATTTCTCATCTACCCCGCGAAGAAGGGCGAGCAGCGCGCCAACTACATGCCCTGGTACGACATCGTGATGATGGTCGCGGGCACAGCCGCTTTCCTGTATTTCACCTTCGATGCCAACAATATTATCCAGCAGGGCACCAGGTTCCAGCCCTACCAGATCGCGATCGGCATCGTCGGCATCGCCGCGCTCATCGAAGTCACGAGACGGTGCGTCGGCCTCCCGATCCTGATTGTCGCGGGCTTCTTCCTGATTTATGCGCTGAGCTACGGCCTCACGAACCCCTCCTTCTTCGGCAGAGTGCGCTACCTCGTGCGGAACCTCTTCTATACGAAGGAAGGCATCTTCTCGACGCCCATCAACGTCTGCTCTAAGTACATCGTCGTCTTCATCATCTTCGGCGCTTTCCTCGAGCGGACCGGCATCTCGAATTTCTTCATCCAGCTGGCCAACTGCGTGGCAGGACGCTACGCCGGCGGTCCCGCGAAGGTCGCGGTCATCTCCTCCGCCCTCTGCGGCATGGTGTCCGGCTCCTCCGTCGGCAATACCGTCACGACCGGTTCCGTCACCATCCCGATGATGAAAAAAACAGGCTACAAGCCAGAATTCGCCGGTGCGGTTGAGGCCGCTGCCTCGACAGGCGGACAGATCATGCCGCCCATCATGGGCGCGGCTGCTTTCCTCATGGCGGATTTCGTCGGCGTGCCTTACTCCGATATCATTATCCGCGCGATCCTGCCGGCCATCCTGTATTTCACCGGCATCTTCATCGCGGTACACCTGGAAGCGAAGAAACTCGGCCTCTCCGGCATCCCGAAGGAACAGCTGCCGAAGGCCGGCAGGCTTCTTCGGAAAATCTACCTGCTCCTTCCCCTGGTCATGCTGGTCGTCTGGGTGTCCGGCAACTTCATGACCATGCAGAGGGCGGCAAGCTACGCGATCGTGCTCTCCATCGTCGTCTCACTCTTCGACAAAGAGAACCGCATCACCCCCGCCAAGATCCTTGACGCGCTCGTTTCGGGCGGCAGGAGCAGCATCACCGTCGCAGCGGCCTGCGGCGTTGCCGGCATCATCTCCGGCTCCATCACCATGACGGGCCTTGCCAACGAGCTCATCAACGGCATCATCTCCGTTGCCAACGGGAGGCTCATCATCGCGCTGTTCCTGACCATGCTCTGCTGCATCGTCCTCGGCATGGGTGTGCCGACGACCGCGAACTACTGCATCATGGCGGCGACCACCGCGCCGATCCTCATCCGCATGAACGTACCTCCGCTCGCCGCGCACTTCTTCGTATTCTATTTCGGCATCGTCGCGGACATCACACCGCCCGTCGCGCTGGCTGCTTACGCAGGTTCCGCCATCGCGAAATCGAATCCGATGAAGACGGCATTCAACGCGTCGAAGCTCGCCATCGCCGTATTCATCGTGCCGTACGTGTTCTGTTTCAGTCCCGCGATGCTGCTCATCGACACCACCGCGCTCAAGGTGGTGCAGATTTTCATCACCTCGCTCATCGGCATCTTCGGCGTCTCCGCAGCCCTCGAGGGCTTCCTCAAGGTGAAGATGAACCCGGCAGTCCGCGCGGCCCTCGCGATCGGCGGCATCCTGCTGATCGATCCTTCCCTGATGACGGACATCGTAGGCCTTGTCCTCATCGCCGCAGGCATTGCTGTCCAGTACCTCTCCGCGGCAAGACAGCGCGTCAGCGCAGCGTAATACAAGATCTCCTCAAAAGTGACAGAAGGGCACACGCATCACCCCGGTGATGTGTGTGCCCTTTTCTAATTGTCCTATTCCCTCACGGCTCGATCGCGTTCATGGTCCAGCCGAAGTGGTCGGTGTGGAGCAGCTCCTCCGCCCTCTCGGAGAGCGGGCGTTCCAGGTAGTCGCTGTAGAGCTTCTGGATGTCCGGGTTGTCGTGACTGTAGCGCAGCGGCATAGCTTCGTCGAGACGATGGAGCACCTCGCCGCGCAGCTTCCTGCGGTCGATGTCGTCCATGTGGACGGGCTGACCGCCGCCGCCCGCGCAGCCGTTCGGGCAGGCCATGATCTCCACGAAATCGTAATGCACGTTGCCACGCAAAATCTCCCTGCACAAGAGGTCTGCATTGGCGAGGCCGGAGGCGACGGCGACGCGCACCTCTGTTCCTTTAATGTCGATCATCGCCTCTCTCCAGGGCGTGTCGACGCTCTTGCCGCTGCGGATCGGCCGGAACGCATCCATGTCCGGATTCTCTCCGCTCACGAAATAGTAGGCAGTCCTGAGCGCCGCTTCCATGACGCCACCCGTGACGCCGAAGATCACGCCTGCGCCGGAATAGTCCCCCATCACCTTGTCAAAGGGCGACTCGGGCACACGGGTCACGGAAATGTTGTTGGCGCGTACCATGCGGTTGATCTCTCGCGTCGTCAGCACATAGTCGACGTCAGACAGGCCGTCCCGGTTCTTCATGGTCGGGAGCGCGGCCTCCTCCTTCTTCGCAATGCAGGGCATGATCGACACGACGCGGATTTTCGAAGGATCCACGCCGATCTTCTCAGCGAAATAGCTCTTGATCACCGCGCCGAACATCTGGTGCGGGCTCTTGGAGGTCGAGAGCTGCCCGGTAAGCTCCGGATAGCGTGCCTTGAGGAAGCGCACCCAGCCGGGGCAGCAGCTCGTGAACATCGGATACTGCTCGAGATCGCCCTTTGCCTTGCGCGTCAGAAACTCGCTCGCCTCCTCCATGATGGTGAGGTCCGCGGAGAAGCTGGTATCGAAAACATAGTCGAAACCGCAGGCGCGCAGGATACCACAGAGGCGATTCACGGTCGCATCGTTCGGCGACATTCCCATCTCCTCGCCCCAGGCGGTGCGGATCGCCGGCGCGATCTGCGCGACGGTAATAATATCCGGATCCGAGATGCACCTTGCGACCTTCTCGATGTCCGATCTCTCCGTCAGCGCCGCCGTCGGGCAGTGCACGATACACTGGCCGCAGAGCGTGCAGTCGGCTTCCCGCACATCGCGGTTGCCTGCCACGTCCACTCTTGTCCAGCCGCCGGTACCCACGAGGTCCCAGACGTGCATCGACTGGATGTTGTCGCAGACCTGAATGCAGCGCATGCACTTGATGCAGCGCGTGTTGTCGCGGATGAGCGGGAAGGATTTCGGCCACTGGACGGCCTTGCCCTTCGGGATATCCTCGAAATATCCGTCCATGTCCAGGTCGAAATCGTTGCAGAGCTGCTGCAGCCTGCAGTTGCCGCTGCGCACACACTGGGAACATCTCCCGTCGTGCTGGCTCATGAGAAAGGAGAGATTCGTCCGCGCATAGTTGCGCACGCGCAGGCTGTCCGTCGTGACCTTCATCCCTTCCCGCACCTTCGTAATGCAGGAGGGGATCAGCTTGTCCTCTCCCTCGACGGCAACACTGCACAGTCTGCACCCGCCGATTTCGTTGATGCCCTTCTCATAGCACAGGTGCGGGATGGTGATCCCGTTGCTCTCTGCCGCTTCCAGAATCGTCATGCCCTCGGGGACAGAGATATCCTGATGATTGATCGTGATGTTTACCATTCGAGTGACCTCCCTCCTCTGAAGAGCCCGTTGCCGAACCTGTCACAACGAAGACAGCGCGAGCATTCCTGGAATGCTTCCTCGTCCGTCATGCCTTCCGTGACCAGCCGGAAATCTCCGGCAATGTTGTCGATTTCTCTGGAGCGCAGATTGACCCTGCCGCAGGGAGGCGTATTCGTCATTTCCGGCTGCGGCACATCCACGAGCACCGTGATCGTGTGCTGGAAGCCGAGGAAAGAATCAATATTGTCAGCGGCCACCTTGCCTGCCGCCACGGCGAGGATCACCGTCGCGGGGCCCGACACCGCGTCGCCACCTGCGAAAACATTCCCGCTCCCCGGCACGAAGCTCGAGAGCTCCGCGTCGATCGCGCCGCGGTTGGTCTTCATGCCGCTCTCTTCAAAGGGCTTGGAGTGAATGGACTGACCGATCGCCACGACGACATAGTCGCAGGGGATGCGAACGGGTTTCGCCGAGGAGGGCCGCACACCGGTCCTGCCGCCGCGATCCACCGTAGAAATAATCTGCGGCTGCGCCCAGAAGGCCACCACCTTCCCTGCATCATCCAGCTCAATGTGGTGCGGCGCATAGAGGGGCAGAATCCTCGCGCCTTCCGTCTGTGCCTCGCTCACCTCTTCGGGCAGCGCCGTCATATCTTCAATCCGCCTGCGGTAAACGGTCGTCACCCTGGCAGCTCCCAGGCGCAGCGACGTCCTCGTCGCGTCCATCGCGACATTCCCACCGCCGACCACGACGACGCGCTTGCCCTTCATATCCGGGATCTCACCCTCGCCGACACCGCGCAGCATCTCGACGGCGGAGACAACATTCTCTCCGTCCTCGCCCTCGATGCCGAGCTTCCTGTGGTCGTGTGCACCGATCGAGAGATAGACCGCGTCATAGTCCCGCTTGAGCTCATCGACCGAAACGTCCGTGCCGACATTGATGTTCACCCAGGCTTCGACGCCGGTCTTTAAGATATAGTTGATATCGCTGTCCAGCACGTCCTCCGGCAGGCGGTAATTCGGTATGCCGTAGCGCATCATACCGCCGAGCTTCGCGCGCTGTTCATATACCGTGACCTTGTGTCCCATGAGCGTCAGATAGTAGGCAGCCGTAAGACCTCCCGGCCCGCCGCCGACCACCGCGACCTTTTTGCCCGTCGGATCCGCCTTGGGCGGCGCGGGGATGTCCCCTGCATGGTCGACCGCGTAGCGTTTGAGCGAACAGATATTGATCGGCGCGTCGACAATCGCTCTGCGGCAGCTGATCTCACAGGGATGCTCACAGACATATCCGCAGGCCGCAGGGAACGGATTGTCCTTGCGGATGAGCCGCACCGCGTCCTCGTACCTGCCCGCCTTGATGAGGGCAATGTAGCCCGGCACGTCGATGTGCGCGGGACACGCCGCCGTACAGGGAATCGACTGCTCAATGCCGTAGGCGCAGCGCCCCTCCCTGATATGTTCGAGGAAATCGTCGCGGAAGCCGTGCAGGCCCCGAAGGACCAGCTCTGCCGTCTCATACCCGATCGCACAGTCCGCCGTGTCACGGATGACCGTGCAGGCATCCTCGATCCGCTCCAGAATGTCCTCCCCCGCTTCACCGTAGATAACAGAGCGGATCATTTTCTCGACCTGCCCCAGACCCACACGGCACGGTACACATTTGCCGCAGCTCTGCGCGTGGGCCGTCCGAAGGAAATTGAGCAGCATATCGACCGGACACAGTCCCAGAGGACTGGCCGCGATACGCCGCTCCATGTCGGTGTACAGGCCCTGGAGCACCTTCTGCCCCTGGCCCGTCTTCTCGATGATCAACCTGGCCATAGCTGTCTATCCCTCTCTTTCACGTTGCCGCGCCCGACCACGGACGCCATCACTGATCGTATCGTAACACATCGAATGTCAAATTATCAGACCTGGCCGCCTGATATTTCCATCTGAGGCAAATTCTGCTAGAATAGGAACCGTTAGTTCCGCATGGCCTCCGCAGAAACAAGGGCGCGCCAGAGCATAATAAAAGGAGAATGTGTATGTTCAAAAAGATTGCCTCATTCGTATTAGCTGCAGGCCTTGCGATCACCTCCCTGACAGGCGCGCTCCCTGTCCAGGCACAAGCTACCTACCCCAGCGAGCTCACGGGTCTGCCCGTCAGCACAGCGCTGCAGAGCCAGCGTCCGGTCGCGGTCATGGTCGACAACGACATCCGCAGCTATCCGCATTACGGCGTAGCTGACGCTGACATCGTCTATGAGCAGGTCAACTCCATGGCGAACAACCGCATCACGAGACTGATGTGCCTCTACAAGGACTGGGGCGCCGCGGCGAAGCTCGGCAACATCCGTTCAACGAGACCCACCAATATCCTGACCGCCATTGAATACAACGCCGCGCTCGTGCATGACGGCGGCCCTTACTACATTAATAACTATCTGAAGAGCACCGGCATCGCCGATCTCGACAACCGCTATGTTCCCTACTCCCGCGTGAATAACGGCAAGGCCGTCGAGTTCACGGAGTACGCGCTCACAGGAGACATCGCAAAGAGTTTCACCCTGCGCGGCATCTCTCCTGCCTATACCGTAAATCCAGGCAGCCACTTCACTTTCAATCCGGCGAACACTGACCTTGCGGCGAAATATCCCGCAGCCGTCATCCCCGCGAACCTTGTAAACCTCGCTGGCAACTTCCCGAACACCGCGAGCCAGCTCGTCTACAACGCGGCGACCGGAACCTATGATTACTACACCTTCGGCAAGCCGAGCGTGGACGCGGATACGAACAAGCAGGTTTCCTTCCAGAATGTCATCCTGCAGGACGTTGCGACCTACCAGTATGACGCAAACGGCTACCTCATCTACAACGTCATCGGCGCCGGCGTCGGATTCTACTGCACGAACGGCAAGTGCACACCGATCTCCTGGGCCAAGGGCTCCGAGACAGGCAAGACCATCTACTACGATGTGAACGGCGCACCGCTCTCCATCAACCCCGGCAAGACCTACATCGGCCTGATCCCGCAGGACAGTGCGGCACAGACGATCATCCAGTAAGGATAGAATAATACAGCAGCCCCTCTCCCAGGTTTGATCCTGGGAGAGGGGCTGCTGTATTATTCACCATTCTGTATGTACTTCTTCTCTATCCGCTCTGTCCACGCTGGCATTTTCTCTGCCAATGCTCCATCTGCTCGAATCTATCATCTATTCTCCAGGCGATCAATCGAATAGGCAGAGAGGGCTACTACCTCTGGATAAAGTTGAGTGCCTCGGCGAGAGCGACCATGGTCAGAGACTGGCCGTACGCCATCGGCGCGATGAGGATATTCTTATAATGATCGGCATCCATGCCCATGCCGGTGCCGCCGGAGACGCCCAGAACCGTACCATCTTCATCAATCTGCCGCAGGATGGCATTGACAGCCCGGGTCGCACACTCCGTATAGCCATCATCCAGAATCCCCATGGAGATACCCTTGAGAATGCCTGCCGTAATCGCCGCGGAGCCTGATGTTTCCTCATAACTTGTGGGATCATCCAGCACCGTGTGCCAGAGGCCGTTCGTGCCCTGCAGCGCCCGCAGTGCCTTTGCCTGCGCACGGAACGTGTCGATGACGAAGGTGCGGATGCCGGGATTGAGCATGCCCTTGAACATGTCCAGCCACTCGAGGATCCCTAACGTGAACCAGCTGTTGCCGCGGCACCAGAAGATGCCGCCGAAATTGTTGCGCTCGTTGAACGTCCAGCCGTGGTAGAACAGGCCGCTCTTTTTGTCATACAGATACTTGATGTGCATCAGAACCTGATGGATGCTCTCATCAATCCATTCGGCATTCTGATACCTCTGTCCCATCCGATTCAAGAAGAGCACCGTCATGAACAGCGTGTCGATCCACATTTCATTCTCGTTGAGACGCACGCCCTGACGGTCGCCGTTCGCGCTCGTAACGTGCTGGAAGCCGCCCTCTTCCGTCCGGGGCAGACAGGTCATGAGCCATTTCGCCCAGTCGACACACAGCGCCTCGAATTCCGCATCCTGCACCTTCTCATTCAGAATGGACAGAGACAGGAGCGGCGTCGTGGTATTGATATTGCGGGAGGGAAGGCCCTCTTTGATATTGTCACGGAACCACTGCACCAGGAAGTCCACGTAAGCATCACTGCGCTCCGCCTGCATGATCTTGATCAGACCGTAAAGACCGACGCCCTGCGGCCAGTCCCATTCCCGGATGCCAAAGTCGCGTTTGAAAAACCCGACTGCCTCGCCGGATTTCGCCAGATCTTCCTCGTTGGCAGGCCCGTCCAGATGCATCAGCTTATCCGTGACGCGTGCCAGCTTCGCTCTCAGTTCCTTCTCATTTATGTCCATAGACTTATCCTTTCACACCGTCATTTGCGTTGGCCCCAGCTCAATTTACATCGCATCAAGCCGTGTAAACACGCCTGTCTGCTCATAAATTTCGCTGTGCTGAATAGTTACACACATTGTAGCAAAGCGGTGCGCAGAGAAAAGCCCGGATTTTGCCTGTTTCCGCGGTATACTGCGCAAAGTTTGTCCTGGCGCAAACACGGCAGCTATTCTCCGGTTTATCGCGCAAATAATCCGTGTTGGAAGCATCTTCTTCAGTTGATTCCCTGCCACTACAGGAACCTGCTCCCTCACCACAGGTTTCGGTAGCGCTCCGGATCTTCCGCCATTGCCTGCACTTCCTGCTGCCGGATGAGTTCTGCCCTCTGAGTCATGTCTCGGAGCAGGAGGCGCACGCAGCCTGCCAGCTCGTCCGGAGAATGGAAGATGGCTTCCGGTGCCGTGAAATTCTTCTGATGTACCGTATTCTCAAAGCCCAGCACGGGGATTCTGTGCAGGAATGCCGTCCGCACCGCGTCCAGGATCTCTCCGCCGTGATTGATATCCAGATAGATGCCGCAGCTTCGTTGCAGCTTCTCAGCAGCGGGAATGGTAATATTCGGCTGCAAATCCACATTGGGGTACCTGGAGAACACCATCAGCCGGTCCGACATTTCCGTCAACGCGCCGATGTGGAACGTCACCTCCGGCAGCGCTTCCACAATGGCTCCCAATTGCTCAATCCGATCGGAATTGGTGAGGATCAGGGCAGCCTTCCTGTTTTCCCCACCCTCCTCAAAGGGATAGACATAGCCAAGGAGCGAGAAGACGTCTCTGCTGCCGCCGAGTGAGAGGATCTTCTCAAAGGCCGCGTGCGACTGGACCATGATCCTCTGCGTTCTGCCGCCTTTCGGGATCTCTTCAAGGAGGAGCTTCATATTGCCGGGCAGCTCGTCCCCCACACTCTCCTGCCAGAACAGGATGTCGTCCCCCCGTATGCCGTGTTCTGTCCATAACCCCCGTTCCGCGAAGAAAGGATTCGAGAGGGAATTGTAGCAGATTCTCGAAAGGTCCAGCCCGCTGCGCAGCAGATAGTAGAGCGTGAACTCCCACAGGCTGTGGAACACGTGCTGCGCGCCGCCATCCGTCACATAGTCCGTCAGAACAATCTCCCCCGCGGGGTAGTTCTCATAGATGACATCCCTTCCCTTTTTATCCGTCCAGATTTTCAGGATGTTGTGCCCATCGCCGTCCATGATGACCCGCGCCATGCGGCGGCCGTACCGGTTGTAATCATCGCAGGAGCGCACCTTCCCCTCATCGTCCAGCCAGTCAACAACCCGCACACGGCGAAGATAGAACGGCTCCTGATAGAAGATTCTGGCGCGGAGCTTCTCGTAGTCGCGGATCTCTCCGCTGGTCCCCGTGCCACTGAGCTGCCAGTACGGCGGGATTGGAACCTCATTGAAAAATAAGGGCGCAGCCCCCTCCGCCTCATCTATTCCGTCGCCGATATAGAATGCGTACGGGGAGGTGAAGCCATCCGGAAGATAGCCGTTGTACGCGATGGAGACGCCGCGCACCCCCGGATCCGCAAAGGTCAGAGAATGCAGAAGGAGCTCCGCCTGCGTATTATATTCATCTGTCAGCAGTATCATCGCATTCCTCCCCGAGGAGATCCGCCCAGTCTCCCTCTATCCTCGTTTGCAGGTATCTGCCCGCGATCCGATAGGATTCCTCCGCGAAACGCTCCGCCTCGTCCCCGTTGCAAACGCGCATCATCCGGTCCGCCAGCGCGTCGATTCTCTCCTGGATCCGCTGCTCCCTGCTGTAAGGAATGAGATATCCGTTCTTCCCATCCTCAATGAAAGTGACATTGCCGTAAGGCACGTCGAACCCGATCATGGCAAGCCCAGAGCCGACCGCCTCCATGAGCGTCAGGCCGAAACCCTCGCTGGTCGATGCCGCGGCGTAGGTTTCATAGCGACAATAAATATCTTCGAGGTCCTGATGCCCGCACAGATGGATGAAGTCTTCCGCGTTAAGATCCCGGATAAGCTGTGTGAGCTTGTCTTCCTCTCCTCCCTTTCCATAGATATCCAGTGTAAGATCCTGCACCTTCCCATGTGCCAGCGCCGCCGCGCGCACCAGCCAGTCGATATGTTTCTCCTCCGCAAGGCGGGACGCCGTGATAAAGGAATGCCTCCTGCGGCTGTCCGAATAGCGAAGCTCTGGCAGCGCACCCACGGGAATCGTCACAATGCGAGGCACGAAACCGCGGTAGCGCCGGAACTGCCGCTCCATGACTTCCTGCTGTCGCTTCGTCGAGGTGATGAAAAAGGAGACCTCCCTCGCATGCGCGAAATCATATTCATAGTAATTGTTCCAGAGGATGTGCTGTTCATCCGAAAGGTTCTCATTCCAGTGGTCCGCGTGGATGACAATGCCAAGCTTTGCGCCTCCCCGGTTCATCAAAAGTCCCTGTCCGATTTCCGTCGAGCGGTCCATGATGACGATATCCTCTGAGGTCATATGGAGCTCGTGGAGCATATATCCGATGAACTCTTCCTTGGAGAAAAACTCCGCGTCTTTCATGCGGTAGATTTTCTTATCCCCGTCGATGAGCTGAATGTAGGCTTCGCTCCCGTCCCGGTTGTAGAACCGCCTGAGGTAGAGCTTCGCCCTGCCATCCTTCGGGGCGTAATACTCCGAGAAGATTCTGCCGGAAGAGTAGTAATCTGTCCGGACCAGGCGACCGCGGATGACAGTTTCCGTTTTTTGCACGAAGCCGCCGTATTTGATGTACATACGGACATAGGCATTCTCTTCCGCGAACTGATATATCCTCGGCAGCCCCTCGCCCTGTTCCTCAATGTTCCAGCTGCCGGAGAACATCCCTTCGATCTCTTCCGGCCTGACGCTGCAGGGGCAGACGCCATAGTCTGTGAAAAACTGGTACAGCCAGACCACCTCTTCGTCCGTGAAGCCCATTGCGCTCGTTAAGGCCTCCAGGTTGTCATTCTGGAACATGTCCGTGAAGATGAACTTCGCATGAATCCCCATGTCGCGGAAGATCTTCGCGCGGTAACTCTGGGCATATTCCACACCGCTGGAAGCCCAGCCGATGCCTCTGTTGATGTTGTAAATCGTCATGAATTCATGCCTCTTCGGTAACAGTTCAGAAGCAAGTTTTCTGAACTGTTATGCTGTCGAATCGCGGCCTGCCTGCTGAATATCTACTTTGTTATGCCCCGACTGTACTGAACAGCTACGTTGTCGAATTGCTATTGTAACTACAGCAGGTCTCACTATGGCAGCAGCACGCTGGCCTTCCCTTCCTCGTCGTAACGGATCTCGCCGAGGAAAATATTCCGCATCATGTGCCTCTTCACATCCAGCGTCATCTTGCGAAACGATGCATAGGCTTCCCTGTGATACTCGAACATGATATTGCGCTGGGCGTAGGCTCTGCCCGTGATCGCCTGCCGCAGCTGTTGCAGGTAATCGACCTGCTCAATCCAGGCGTTGTCCAGCGCCTTCAATGTCATGAGGCGGAAGAAGTTGACCAACTGCCTCTTCGTCCGGATCTGACTCTTCTTCTCATCAAAGCGGCGGGAGGCACAGTTGAGAAGATAGCGCTTCGCTCTCTCTGTGGTGGCCGTTTCCGACTCCTCGGGGAAATCCCTGAGAGAGTAGGTGATATTGTCCATGATAAACCGCGCTGCCATGGCCGGGTCGAGGCTCCTGCCGCAGTCCTTCAGGAACGCGTCTATGACCTCCTCCTCGATGGACATATAGTAGTCCTTGTCGGTTCTGCCTTCCTGGATGAGGCGGTTTCGCATGCGGTAGACCAGATCCCGCTGCGCCTTCATGCTCTCTCCGAACTCCATCGTGCTGCGTCTTGCCGTACGCGCAGTGGCTTCTCCTGTCAGCTGCGCCCCGTTGATCTGGCGCCGCACCTTAGCCGGCGCGATCCCGGTGTGGTGAGCCGCAATGTCCTGCAACCTCTCTGCGCCGTATCTTCTGACAATCTCATCCTCAAGGCAGACATAGAACCGGGAGCTGCCGTTGTTCCCCTGCCTGCCGGCACGGCCTCTGGCCTGCTGTTCCTGCCGCCTGTTGTCCATGCGTCCGAGGCCGATGACAGAGAGGCCCCCCAGCTCATTGATGCCCGGCCCGAGCCGGATGTCCGTGCCTCTGCCCGCGATCGCCGTCGCGATCGTGACGGCATTCCTCTGCCCGGCTTCGCGGATGATCTCCGCTTCTTTGGCTGTGTTATAGGCATTTAGTACGTTGTGTGGAATTCCTGCCCGCAGGAGCTGTTCCGAGAATCTCTCGGTGCGGAGAATGGAGCTCGCGATCACGAGAACCGGCTGACCGGTCTTATGTGTATCCTTCACCTCCCGGAGCACTGCGGCGAGCATGGACTCCTCATTGTAATACACGAGGTCTTTCTCATCTACCCGTGCGATGGGGTGATTGGTGGGTATTGTCACGACATCAAGGCCGTAGATCTCCTGGAATTCCCGCGCATCGACATGGGCCGTCCCGCTCATCCCCGCAATCCTTGGGAAGAGGTGGAAAAAGCTCTGGTAGGTAATGGATGCCATGGCACGGCTCTCCTGCGTGATCGGCACGTGCTCCTTCGCTTCCAGCGCCTGGTGCATCCCCGCGCTCAGTTTCGTAGAGTCCATGATCCGTCCCGTCTGGAAATCCAGGAGCTCGATCTTGTCCCCTTCCACAACATATTGCCGTTCCCGCTCGAACAGGGTGTGCGCGTGCAGGGCCAGGATGATATGCCGCAGCAGCTCGAAGTTTTGTTGCGCATACAGATTGTCCAGTCGGAAATATCGCTCCGCCCGCTTCGCGCCGGCTCCCGTCAGATAGCAGTCCTTCTCCTCATCCACGACATAGTCGCGGTCTTTCTTCAATATCTGTATGAAATCATCCGCCATCCCATAGAGATTCGACGACACCTTGGGCTTGCCGGAGATCACGAGCGGCGTTTGCGCGCTGTCGAGCAGGACCGAATCCGCCTCGTCGATAATGACATAGTAATAGTCGCGAAGGTACTGATCCTTCTTCGATGCACCAAGGTTCTGCAGCAGGTAGTCGAAGCCCAGAACGCCGTGGGTTGCGTAGACGATGTCTGAGGCGTAGATCTTCCTTTTCATCGCGGGAGTGAGCTTCTCCCTGGGATCTTCCTGTACGTCGATGCCCGTGGTCAGCCCCATGAAAGAGAACAGCGCCGACATCTGATGCCCGTCTCTTGCCGCCAGGTACTCATTCATCGTGACGAGAATCGTGCTCTTTCCCGTGAGTGCATTCAGATACAGGGGCATGGTTGCAACCAGCGTCTTCCCCTCACCGGTACGCATCTCCGCAATTTTCCCCTTGTGCAGCGCAATCGCACCGATCACCTGCACATCGAAAGGGAACATACCAAGGACCCTTCCGGCCGCTTCCCGAATGACCGCGTAGGCCTCGATGAGGATGTCGTCTGTTGTTTTCCCATGGGCGAGGAGGTCGCGGAAATAAGGCGTCTTCGCCTGCAACTCCTCATCCGAGAGTGCGTGCATGGCAGGGCCCTTTTTGTTGATGCGGGCGAGAATCTTACGATATTCGGTTAGATAGAGATCATTCGTAAGGTTTTTCATAACACATTGTCAAGAATCTTGGGCAGATTTTCGAGAATCCAGGTGCGGTCAGCGAGGACGGCCGCCGCAAAGTTCACGTCCCGCGGCTCCTCTACCAGCCTGTCCCCCTCCACCACATGGCAGAGATTGTAGTACGGCGTACCCTGCATAGACGCGCACAGGCGGTTCGCGATCTCATCCGTATGCGAATCATACCCGATGAAATTGATCCGCACGGGGTAGATGCGCTCCGGGAGGCGGTGACGGTTCTGGAATTCCCGAATGAGATTCCTTTCAGTGAGAAGATCCCATTCCGCTTCCGACGCGCTCAGCATGAGGAGGCCCGGAATCCGCCCGGTCACCCTCTTCCCCGGAATGTGTATCGTCCTGCTGGGCTCTCTAAGCAGCAGAATATTCAGCCCCACCGGCTGGGACGCCCACGGCACGGAGACCTCTCTGTCCGGTTTCGAGACGGGCGTGAGGTCACGTGAGGCCGCCCGCGGCGCAGAAGTCTCTCCTGCCGCGGGTTTCTCGAGACTCCGGCCGCAAAGTCCTGCGTCTCCCATGGAATCCTCGCCCGTCACTGTGGGGATGATCTCAATGTGGTGGAACAACAGCTCCTCCATCCCAGCGGCGATCAGAGAGAGCTTCCAGGAGTCCGTACCTTCGGGAGGCACAATCTCTCCCTCTCTTCCCTCCAGGATCACATAGTCCAGGAGCTCTCCGGATCGGCTGTAGTAGTCGATCCGCATCAGCACTGAACCCTCCGGCTGCACGGAATAGAAGGCGCGGATGGAATAGCGGCATCCCTCTCGCAGCATGGGCAGCTGCGGTTCGAGCCGGTCTCTCTGGTAATCCTTCCTCGATTCCCAGAAGCGGATCACCGTCCCGGAGGGCATACGAAGATTTCGAAAGCGCATACAGTGAGACGGCGTGGCCAAAAGGTCTGTCCCGTACATATAGGTATCTTTATCGTAGTTGTCCCACCGGACAAGATAAATCACACTCACCGAAGATATCCTCTGTCAAAATCTTCCCGCAGCATCCTGCGGTACTGGTACTGAAACCACTCTGTGACGGCTTCCGTATTGTCATTGTGTCTGCCTTCCATGCCCTTGCCATAGAGGCGGACCTTTCTCCCCCTCAAGTGTTCCAAAAGATCCTCAAAGCCATTGGGATCATAGTCATCCTGCTGCATATAGGAGGCAGCGATCTCCGTCCTGGTCCAGTCCGCCTGATCAATCCGGTCCCAGATTCTCTGATTCAGTGCCGCGGCATCCTCTTCCAGAGAACCGCCGGTACACATGCGCAGCACATCCAGCGAAGTGGGGAATCCGCCCGGGCGCAGATACTGTTCGTTCAGAGCAACGCTCCCGACATTCGGGATCGGTTTGCCGACGATGACGGCGTGCGGCCGGGTGATGGCGCCGTAGTACAGGGCTCCGACACTCCCCATCGAGATGCCGGAGAGGATCAGCTGATCGTGGGAAAATTCCAGATAGCCGAGCTTCTCCTGTATCACATCCACGATCATACTCTCGTACTGTTCCGTTCCCAGATAGAAGGCTCCGCCCTCAATCCTGGGGTCGGAGAAGAGCAGGAACGGTGCGCCCATGCGGTGCATCATCTGATACCCCTCGAAGCCTTCCTGCTGCCGGTAGCCAGAGAAATACACACACAGAGGTGGTTTCAGATCCCCCGGATGGAAAAAGCTGAGGATCTCCTGCCGGTTGTCCGCCGCATGCTGTTCTCCGCCCGGGAGGAATTCTCCCGCACCGCATTTCGCATAGCGGTAATGGAGCGGCCCGATCCGCAGCGTCCCCTCTCCTCTTGCCCGGATGGAGAAACACAGATACCCGCTCTCTCCCTCATCGTCCAGGAAGAAAGGCGCTGTCATCTCTTCTTCGGCAAGATGCCAGGTCCGCAGGAGTTGATCCGTCGCGCCTGCCCGGAACTTACGCACGGTGAGCTCAATGGCTGCAGGGCCTTCCACGGCATATTCCAGCCAGATCTCCAGCGGGATACCGGCTTCCATGGGAACGCTCTCCCGGTAGGAAACTAAGGGACGAAAGACATCGCTTTGGGGGAGCCTCGTGTTTTCCCAGAGGTGCCCTTCGAAATTCACAGACATCCCCGTTCGCACAGGATCGGGGAACAGGAGCATTTTCTGCCCGTAGCGCTCCCGGTAAAACCTTTTCGGGAGGAGGCGGATGAATTCCTGCACCGCGGACACATCGCCAAGATCCAGAAAAGCCGCCGCCTTGCTGCGGATGAGCTTCTCCCCTTCCGGCGAATCCCCGGGGAATCCCTTCGTATAGAACACCGTATATGGCGCAAGGCCTGGCAGGAGGTCGCTGCATACCCCGGGCGAGACCTCCCCCAGGATGCAGACGTCAATCTCTGATCGCTGCGCTGCCTCCGGAATCCTGGCAGCTTCATAGTGCCAGCTGACCCCCTGCGGGATCTGGTACGCCAGGGCAAGGCTGCTACCGCCGATTTGCAGTACATGAATTGTCTCAGCCATTGCCCGCCATCTCTTTCCACCGCTCCACAATCGTGTCACCGGTGAATTCCGCGATCAGGTGGATGTTGTAGACCAGCGCCTCATTCCAGTGCGCCAGCCCGTCCAGATAGTAGTTCACCGCGTTTTGCAGATTGGATATATTGTGTATCATGTAGCCGTTCTTCTGGTGCGCAATGTAACGGGTGTGGCGATAATTGATCTGCGGTATTCCCGTACTGATCCCCGCGATCTGAATATACTGATCCGGATTGTCCCGGATGTCCACGATGAGCCTGGTGAATTGCAGGACCCCCGCAATATCGCTCTCATGCATACAACCGCGGATGTGGATACGGGGACCTTTCGTGCTCTGCTCTCCCTCAATCCGGTTCTCATCCGCCGCCTGCTCTCTGCCTGCGACCTCCAGCCTCACCTCCGGGTGCTCATCCAGCAGCGCCCGGATCTCGTTCGCAATCCCAATGGCCGCGCTGCTATCGCTCTTCCTCGTAATGACATCCAGCTCCGCATCCGCATTCGACTCCAGAATCTGGAACAGCTGCTGCAGCGCTCTCGACCGGATCGGCTCCTGCAAACCGTCAATCGGGAAGAAAATCCGCAGTGCCCGAATCTGCTGGCTCCTGCCAGGCGAGAGTCTCATATCGAACGGGGAGAGGTCATGCACCGCAACGCCCATGTTCAGCGTGATCGCGCGCAGCTGCTGCGCCGCCTCCTCCGTATCTGCCACGATCGCAGCCGCCCGCGCCGCTTCCTGCCGGATGACATCCGCATGATCCAGCGCGTACCTATCACCATAGAAGGAGAGAATTGCCTTCTGCCGCGTCCCCGCGCCCAGTACCAGCAGGTCATGCTGCTCCTTCGCCGCAATGACCAGAGTGTCCTGTTCGTTGAGCTCTTCGAGCATCCCCTCCAGCTCTTCCTGGATCAGATCTTCCAGCCGCGCGTAAACACTCTTCTGGAAACGCCGCGCCGCCGATGGATTCACGCTAACGCTCCCCGTCTGTGCATCCTCCCGGATCTGCCATATCCCCTCGCGGTTGAAATATTCGCGGTACGCCGCCTGTCCGTTCTCGAAATATAGGATGCTGGAAATGAAACCCCTGTCATCGAAAACCAGTCGGCTCCACGGCTGCTCTGTGCCCTCCGCATTCTGTTCATACCGGTTGATCCACAGAAGATTCCCGTCCTCATCGAAGTCAATGCTCGCGTAATGTTCCCCATGGAGGTAGGTGGTGATCACAAAAGGCGTGAAGTTCCACTCGATGTCCTCCGGCCAGGGGTAGTCCCTGTACGAGATCACCGCGGTCTCGTCTCCATGAATATCCTGAATCCTGTCGAAAATAGACAGAACCGGCACCTCCGGTATTCCCTGCCTGTGGAGGAATCTGCGAAGATTCGGCGCATAGCAGAGCGGAATCAGCCGCACTTCTTCCCCCGCGTCGAGGAACATCCTCACCTGGCTGACGGTGTCATCGAACTCGCTGAAATCCGCCGCCCGGTAGAACTGCCTGTCGTACATCTGCCATGTTCTCTTGGTGGAATACCATGAAGGAATGAAACAGTACACTTTGCCACCCTCTACAAAAAAGGTCTGTAATATTCAAACGTCCGCAGCGTTTCGTACTCATCCATGATCGTCACCACAAGGCTTGCGAGGATCAGGATCGTGGTCGGCAGCATCGTGATCTCCTGCGGCAGCCGCCATAAGATACCGACAGCAAGAGGCAGCCCGATGCCAATCCCCATCGCGATCACGCTGATCAGAATGCCCGCCGCGATTCTCCGTTCGATATGCTCCGCCGTCTCCTCCCCCGGCCGGATGCCCGGAATACAGTCTCCCGATTTCATCAGCCCGTCCGCGATATCCTGCGGATCAATATTGATATGGGCGAAAACAACAGTCAGGCCGACCATGATGGCAAGGTAGAGCACAACGCCATGCGGCGTTCCCAGAGAGAACCACAACGCGATATCCCGGAATGCCTCCGCCCTGCCGGGCATAAGGAGGGAGAAGAACCTTAAGGCGTACACCGGCAGCATGAAAAAAGTCAGTGCGAACATCGCCGGCATGGTCCCCGCAGGCAGCATACTGATCGCCAGGTAATCCTTGTCCGCATACACGTTGTGGATCATCACACGGTTGATTGGCAGGTGAATCTCCGCTCTTTGCAGTAACAGAACCATGAGGATCAGGAGCAGACTGAACAAGGCTGCCGCGATATAGGCCTGAAGCCTCCCATTCAAATGATGGAGACCGCCTGCTATTTTCAGAAGGCAGGGCATCGCCGTGGTCCGAAGCGATTCCAGAATATTCACCAGGATCAGCAGAGATTTGCCGCCAATCCCCTTCCTCTCATTGCGGTCTGCCAGCCACATGCACACGAAACTCCCCGCCACGAGAAGAATTGCGGTGAGGAATGCCATCGTTCTCTGTGTCATACCGGCAGCGCTGCTGTAATCCAGTCGGTGCGCCCGGAGCGCGGCTTCTCCCACCGCAATGATCAGGGTAAGGATCATAATCCAGCGCTGCATCAGCCGGGCAGACTTCTGCCGATACTCCTTGCTGAAAAAAGACCAGGCGATCATGACGAGGATCATCGCCATCATCCAGGGGCCAAATCCTAACGAAAGAATGGATGCAGAGTCTTCCGCTCTGCCCAACATGCTGCTGGCAAGGGATTCCGCGAGCCCGACAGGCCTGTGAACTCCGGACGATACCGCCCATGGAATGGGAATATTGCGCCCTGCCACATAGGCCGCGACAACAGCCGTCGAATATGCAATTTTCCTCTGCACGAAGGTCAACATACAGGCCTATTATACATAGATCAGGAGACATCTGCTGCTGCATCGAAATACGCATCGCAAATGTCTCCTGCAATTCACTCTATTCTCCGGAAAATCCGTTATTCCTGGTCATCATCGTGGTCACGTCTGCGCCTAAGTTTCGAGACGAACGCGCCAAGAAGTGCCGCCGCGCTGCCGAAGACGCCCGCAAGATACGCACCGGTGTGACTGTCATCGCCTGTTCTCGCATTTCTGGTCCTGCCTGTCGCCTTCACCTTCGCGTCATTCTCCGTTGCAGTTGCCTGTGCGCCCTGCTCCTTTGTCCTGGAAGAACCCAGAACCGCGCCGTCTTCCTGTTCCGCGGACGCAGTATCCGGTACCTCCATTTCTCTTGTGGCACTACGGACACGGCCTCCTCCGGACTCGCTCGTTTGATCCGAGCCGGATTCGCTGAGGATCACACTGTGGCTCTCGCTGGAGCCTGCTGATTCGCTCTCGCTGGATGTCGACGTGCTCTCCGACTCCGATGCGCTCGCACTTGTCGAAGCGCTGTTGCTCAGGCTGCTTGAGGTCGACGTACTCGTCGAGATGCTGTCACTCAGGCTGCTAGATGTCGATGCACTCGCACTCATCGAGGTGCTGCCGCTTACCGAAACACTATTGCTCAGGCTACTTGATGTCGACGCACTCTCACTCTTTGAGATGCTGTCACTCAAGCTGTTGGATGTCGACGCACTCTCACTCTTTGAGGTGCTCTCACTCAAGCTGTTAGAGGTCGATACACTCTCGCTCTTTGAGGTACTATCACTCAAACTGTTAGAGGTTGACTCGCTCGTGCTCGTCGAGGTGCTCTCACTCAGGCTGCTCGACGTCGACGCACTCTCACTCTTTGAGGCGCTGTCGCTCAAACTGTTGGATGTTGACTCGCTCTCACTCTTTGAGGCGCTGTCGCTCAAGCTACTTGAGGTCGACGCACTCTCACTCTTTGAGGCGCTCTCGCTCAAGCTGCTGGATGTCGACGTACTCTCACTCTTTGAGGTGCTATCACTCAAGCTGTTAGAGGTCGACGTACTCGTCGAGGTGCTCTCGCTCAGGCTGCTAGATGTCGACGTACTCTCACTCCTTGAGGTGCTCTCACTCAAGCTGCTCGACGTCGACGTGCTCTCACTCTTTGAGGCGCTATCACTCAAACTGTTAGAGGTTGACTCGCTCGTGCTCGTCGAGGTGCTCTCGCTCAGGCTGTTAGAGGTCGATACACTCTCACTCTTTGAGGTGCTCTCACTCAGGCTGCTTGACGTCGACGCACTTTCACTCTTTGAAGTGCTCTCACTCAGGCTGCTCGACGTCGACGCACTCTCGCTCTTTGAGGTGCTCTCGCTCAGGCTGTTAGAGATCGATACACTCTCGCTCTTTGAGGTGCTCTCACTCAAGCTGTTAGACGTCGATACACTCTCGCTCTTTGAGGTACTGTCACTCAAACTGCTCGACGTCGACGCACTCTCACTCTTTGAGGTGCTATCGCTCAGACTACTTGAGGTTGACGCACTCTCACTCTTTGAGGTGCTATCGCTCAAACTGCTGGAGGTCGACGTACTCGTCGAGATGCTGTCACTCAAGCTGCTAGATGTCGACGCACTCGTCGAGGTGCTCTCACTCAGGCTGCTCGACGTCGACGCACTCTCGCTCTTTGAGGTGCTCTCACTCAAGCTGTTGGATGTCGACGCACTTTCACTCTTTGAAGTGCTCTCACTCAAACTACTCGACGTCGACGTGCTCTCACTCTTTGAGGTACTGTCGCTCAGGCTGTTGGATGTCGACACACTCTCACTCTTTGAGGCGCTATCACTCAAACTGTTAGAGGTTGACTCGCTCGTACTCGTCGAGATGCTGTCACTCAGGCTGCTCGACGTCGACGCACTCTCGCTCTTTGAGGTGCTATCACTCAAGCTGTTAGAGGTCGACGTACTCTCACTTGTCGAAACGCTATCACTCAAACTGTTAGAAGTTGACTCGCTCGTGCTCGTCGAGGTGCTCTCACTCAGGCTGCTAGACGTCGACGCACTCTCACTCTTTGAGGTGCTCTCGCTCAAGCTGCTGGAGGTCGACGTACTCGTCGAGGTGCTCTCACTCAGGCTGCTCGACGTCGACGCACTCTCACTCTTTGAGGTGCTCTCGCTCAAGCTGTTGGATGTCGACGCACTCGTCGAGGTGCTCTCACTCAGGCTGCTAGATGTCGACGCACTCTCGCTCTTTGAGGTGCTCTCACTCAAGCTGCTGGAGGTCGAC
>FNQX01000025.1 GCA_900107575.1 Lachnospiraceae bacterium NK3A20
ACAGAGTACAGCCGCTACTACCACCTCAAATACAAAGAGGTGAACCGAGCACAGCATAAGCGTGCACTCGTACTAACTGCCCGTAAGTTCGTGCGGCTCGTCTACAGTCTTTTGACTGAGAACCGCATGTATATCTCACCAGAAGAAAGGTGACTTTCTATGGTGCGTAGGAGCCCTGCTTCTTTAAAAGCAGAACCGACAGGGCTTAGGTGGGTGTTTTTTGTCTTGCGCCATCGTTGCATGAAAAGATCATTTTTGCTGACTTAATCCGCTTGACATCTCACCGCTGGACTCTTTAGTTTTTCACGTATCCCGGCGGAAGCTGCAATCATCCCGGCTGCCGCACGACTCGCAGCCTTCGATCACGCAGGGCTTTGCGGTGCGCGACATGCCGATCATGGCGGTTACGGATTTCGACGGCGCCATGAGCAGAGAGTCGGAGAGATTCACGCCGATGGTCTTCGTGATCTCCAGAATGCGGAAGAAATCCTTCTGGTGTTCGAGAGAGAAGTCGCCGTACCCCGGAGAAAAGCGCGGCCTGCAGTACAGGCCTTCCTTCACTGCCTTTTCGATGATCTGGCGGTTGACGTCGTCACAGACGGCCTCGACGTAAGCTGCCCCCGCTGCCTGATAGATCGCGGCATCGGTCATGCTGACCAGCTCGGCGCGCCGGATGAGAAGATCCACTCCCTGCCCGATGGTCACGGCAAGAAGCGCAGCCTTCTCGCACCCCTGCATGTTCCGGTAGAGATTGGCGGAATGGATCTCCATGTCTCCGGTGATAAGGACATTCTCCGAGGGAGAAGAGAGGGGCAGCACCTTCCATATACTGCGCGGTGTGCAGGCGGCGCAAAGTTTCTGGACGCAGTCCTCAGTTCTTCTGCGGACGCTCTCATCCGGCTCAATCCCGCGGTAGCCGAGGTAGCGGTAGATTTCTTTTCGTGGAATTTCGATCATGATTTCAGTATCTCCGAGAGGGAATTCATGATCCCTGCCGCGACGTCCGGTTTGTTCATCGAATAGACGTGGATGTGTGTCACGCCGTTCGAGATGAGATCAATGATCTGTTCCGTGGCATAGATGACGCCGGCCTGTTTCATTTTGGCGGGATCGTCGCCGAAGCGGTCCACCATCATGCGAAAGCGCTGCGGTATTGTCGCGCCGGAAAGGGAGATGCTGCGCGCGACCTGGCGTTTGTTCGTGATCGGCATGATGCCGGGGAGAACCGGCACGTTGATGCCCTTCTCGCGAATGCGGTAGAGGAAATTGTACAGCGTGTTGTTGTCGAAGAACATCTGTGTTGTGAGAAAATCGCAGCCGGCCGCAACCTTTTCGGCGAGGTGTGCGATGTCCTCGGACGGACGTTCGCATTCGACATGTCCCTCGGGGTAGCAGGCGCCGCCAATGCAGAAGGAGGCATCCTGCGATTTGATATCGTAGATGAGCTCGGAGGCGTGGTTGTAGTCGAACACAGTGCGGCCTTCCTTCGGGATGTCGCCACGCAGCGCCATGATGTTCTCAATGCCGCTCTCTTTGTATACGCGGATCATGCGACGAACGTGGTCTTTGGTGGAGGAGACGCAGGTCAGATGTGCGAGGACCGGCGTGCCCGTTGTGTTCTGGATGTCCGCGGCGATGGCTGCCGTATTCTGGCTGGTGCCGCCGCCCGCGCCATAGGTCACGCTCATGAAGGAAGGCGCGAGGGCTGCGATTTTCCTCGCGGCCTCCTCGACCTGGGCGTATTTATCATCTGTCTTCGGCGGGAAAACCTCGAAGGAGATGGTGACGTCTTTCTCGTGCAGGATATCAATTACCTTCATTGGGAACTCGCTTTCTGTGGTGGAGGAATGAGAGAGGGAGGCCTGCTATTTACCGGCGATGGCAAGGCTCCCCGCATCGTACTCCGCGTACTCGTTGTTCAGCACTTTGTAGACGAAGTGATCCGCGATCTTGGTGCGGCCGGCGTCATTGATGTGGATGTTATCGCTCAGGTATTCCTTGTAATTGGTGTCGTTGATGGAGCCGTAGTAGTTGTCGAGGAAGGACACACCGCTGTCTCCGCAGGTATCGTAGCCGAACTGCCAGTACTGGATCAGGGTGCCGTTGCCGATGTCGTCGGTGCGACCGTCCTTGTAGTCGCCGTTCTCATCCTTGTGCATCATGTAAGTGGGCGACATGAAGACGATGCGGATGTGCGGGTATTTGTCCTGGATCAGCTGGAAAGCATTCTTGAGAGAGCCGGTGTAGGTGTCGAGCTCATCCTCGAGATTGGGGTTCGTGACAGCCATGCGGTTCTCGTAATCAATCGCATCGTACATAACGGCGATGATGTCTACTTTGTTGAAATCCGTGTTCTTCAGGTTCTCGACGGCAGTCATGTACTGCGGGTCTTCCGTGTGCACGCTCGCGACGGTCTCAAGGGACGTGTAATCGTTGATCGAGATCGCGTAGCAGACATAGAAGAGGTTGAAAATGTCGTGGATGCCGCGGTTGGTCGAGGTATCGTAGGAGCGGTTGTAGCAGGTTACCTGCGAATTCGGGAAGGAGGCATTGATGGTCTCCGCGCCGGAGAGCTGGGAGATCTGACCGGCGAGACCCTTCTCTGACGTGTCGTCGGAGAACGGCGCGTTGCCGAGGCAGAGGATCGTTGTCTTGCCGTCATCCTCGTGGCCTTCGAGCTTCGAGGCGGGGAGGAGGACCATGTTGTCGTTGACTTCGACGTTGAACTTGCCGGCACTGTCCTCGTCGATCACGATCTGTTCGCCCTTCGCCCACCGCTGGTAGCGCACGAAGGCAATGAGTGCGATCGCGGCGATAGCGCCGAGGAGAACGAGGTGCACCCAGCCGGGGAGCCCGGTGCGGGAGCCATCATTTCCGCGGCGGGCGGTGCGAGGATTACGGCCGTTGCGGGCTGCGGCATTTGTGGCAGAGCGGCGGTCTGTAGCGGCTGCACTGCGGCGACCTGCAGAAGCGGGACTCATCTCATCCGAAGCTTCCTCATCATATTCCTCTTCCTCGTCGGAGTCTTCCTGCTCCTGTATGAGGCCATCCGAAAGAGGCGTCCTGCTGGCAGCCTTATCGGAAACCAACGCTTCCTCGTCAGCCTCAGCCTCCTGCCCGGAAGCAGTACCTTCCGCAGTCTCTTCCTCATTAGTATCGGACGCATCGTCCAGAAGAGAATCCAGATCCAGATATTCCAGATCGTCTGTATTGTGATCGCTCATGAAACCGTACCTTTCTCGCATTAAGAGTTTGCTGCAACTATTCGGGCCTCATCTCGAAAATCTTCGATTTTCGAGATGAGGTCCTACCGACGCGCTGCGCGCGTTGGTCACAGCGAAATTCATATCACATCCAGCCATGTGAACACGTCTGTCTGTTCATGAATTTCGCTATGCGAATAGTTTCCAACATTTTACAATACACGCCCCGGAAAATCCACGGCGGTCCAAGTTGCCTGCATGGGGGCACGATGGTATACTATCAATGAATTTTTGGGCATTTATGCGCTCATTGCGGGGAGATGCCTGTATTTTTATAACTGTTCAGCACCCTTGAAAATCAACGTGAAGAGGCGACACAAGCTTGCTTATGTGCGCCGATTTCTGTTGATTTTCTGGGCGGCCAAGGCGCATAGCACCTCTGACCGCCACAATGAGAGGCGCGTAGCACCTCGAATATGGGGCGCTGAATAGATACGCATTTTTTATATACTACAGACGAAAAGAGGCAGTTCATGAAAACATATCTGGTCACGGGCGGTGCCGGCTTCATCGGCTCCAATTTCATCCACTTCATGCTGAATAAATACGGCGGCGACATTGAGATCGTCAACGTTGACAAGCTGACCTACGCCGGCAACCTGGAGAATCTTGCAGATATCGAAGGCAGACCGAACTATCATTTCGTAAAGGCTGACATCTGCGACCAGGAAGCGATCAGCAAGGTTTTCGGAGATTATGACGTAGACCGCGTGATCCATTTCGCAGCGGAGTCCCACGTGGACCGATCCATCCGGGAGCCTCTTGTTTTCGTTCAGACGAATGTGCTCGGTACGGCTAACATGCTCAACTGCGCGAAGGCTGCCTGGGAACTGCCGGACGGATCCTTCAAGGAAGGCAAGAAGTTCTGTCACGTCTCCACCGACGAGGTGTACGGCTCGCTTCCGGAAGATCCGAACGCCTATTTCTATGAGACGACGCCCTATTCGCCGCACAGCCCGTACTCCGCGTCCAAGGCATCCTCTGACCTGCTCGTCAAGGCATACCACGACACGTACGGCTTCCCGATGAATATCACGAACTGCTCCAATAACTACGGCCCTTACCAGTTCCCGGAGAAACTGATCCCGCTCATGATCAACAACGCGCTCGCGGGCAGGAAGCTCCCTGTTTACGGCGACGGCAGGAATGTCCGCGACTGGCTCTATGTCGAGGATCACTGCAAGGCAATCGACCTGGTGTCGGAGAAAGGCAGGGACGGCGAGACCTACAACATCGGCGGTCACAATGAGAAACAGAACATCGAGATCGTGAAGACGATCATCGAGGTGCTGCGTGAGGAGCTCTCCGACGACGATCCGAGGAAGGCAAACGTTTCCGAAGACCTGATCGAGCACGTCACCGACCGCAAGGGACACGACAGAAGATACGCGATCGCGCCCGACAAGATCAAGAGTGAGCTCGGCTGGGAGCCGGAGACTATGTTCCGGGAAGGCATACGCAAGACGATCGCCTGGTATTTCGACCACATGGACTGGATGGAGCACATCACGAGCGGCAACTACCAGGACTACTACAAGACGATGTACAGCGACAAGAAGTCGCTTGACTGAGAATCGGATGAAGTGAGGCGAGAGATGAAGGGAATTATTCTTGCGGGAGGATCCGGCACGCGCCTGTATCCCCTGACCATGGTGACGAGCAAACAGCTCCTGCCTGTCTATGACAAGCCGATGATCTACTATCCTCTGGCGACGCTGATGCTGGCGGGGATCAAAGACATCCTGATCATTTCGACACCGACGGATACCCCGAGGTTCGAGACGCTTCTGGGCGACGGCTCCCAGTTCGGCATTCAGCTGCAGTACAAGGTGCAGCCTTCGCCGGACGGCCTCGCACAGGCTTTCATCCTGGGTGAAGAGTTCATCGGTGGCGATGCCTGCGCAATGGTGCTGGGCGACAACATCTTCTACGGCAACGGGTTCGGTACCATCCTGCGCGGCGCAGCTGAGGATGCGGAGCGGCGGAACAAGGCAACCGTATTCGGTTACTATGTGAACGATCCGGAGCGCTTCGGCATCGTGGAGTTCGATGAGAGCGGCAGAGCCATCACCATTGAGGAGAAACCGGCGAACCCGAAGAGCAATTACGCGGTGACCGGCCTGTATTTCTACCCGGCAGGGGTAGCGAAGCGGGCGGGAGAGGTGAAGCCCTCCGAACGCGGTGAGCTCGAGATTACCTCCCTCAACGACATGTATCTCCAGGACGGCGACCTCAACGTGAAGCTCCTCGGGAGGGGCTTTGCCTGGCTCGACACCGGCACGATGGACAGCCTCGTCGAGGCGGCGGATTTCGTCAAGACGATTGAGAACCTGCAGGGCATTACGATTTCCGCACCCGAAGAGATTGCCTACATCAACAGGTGGATCGACAGGGACACCCTGATGGAGTCCGCGAATAAATACGGCAAGAGCCCTTACGGCGCGCATTTGAAGGCGGTCGCCGAGGGCAGAGTGAAATATTGAGGTAATAGTTCAGAAATGATGGTTCGGAACTGTTACAGATTGAGAACAGGAGAAATACAGGTACATGTCACAGATTACAGTAGAGAATAATTGCGGCGGCATCGAAGGACTCAAGGTGATCACACCGGCAGTGCACGGCGACGACCGCGGCTATTTCATGCAGACCTATCAGAAGAAAGACTTCACCGAAGCCGGCATCGACATGGAGTTCGTGCAGGACAACCAGTCCTCCTCCAAAAAGGGCGTGCTCCGCGGCCTGCATTTCCAGATTAACTTCCCCCAGTCGAAGCTCGTCCGCGTCGTGAACGGCGAGGTGTTCGACGTCGCGGTGGATCTGCGCCCGGGAAGTGAGACCTTCGGCAAGTGGTTCGGCGTCCTCCTCTCCGCGGAGAATAAGAAGCAGTTCTTCATCCCGAAGAATTTCGCGCACGGTTTCCTCGTGCTCTCCGATGAGGCGGAGTTCTGCTACAAGGTAGACGATTTCTGGCACCCGAACGACGAGGCCGGCATCGCGTGGAACGATCCCGCGATTGGCGTGGAATGGCCGAAGGTTGTGGGTGATTACCAGGGAACACCTTCCGCGGAAGGCTATGCTCTGCAGGATGGCACCGCGCTGACGCTCTCTGACAAGGACCAGAAGTGGGGCGGCATCGAGGCGTACAGACAAGAGCGCGGACTCTGAGCCGCGGGTATTCATGGCCAATCAGAAAAGAAAAAAGATAATCCTGGCCATCGTGTGGGCGATCGCCGCCGCCGCGCTGGTCATCATGCTCCTGCACAACAATCCGCTGGATGATCCCCACACACAGCTCATCAAGAAAATCTGGAGCTGTGTGCTGATCTCCGGCGGTGTTGTCATGTTCACGCTGCTGTATGATCGCGTGGCGCTCCTTGCTGCCGACCTCTACAGTAACCGCAGGCTCATCTGGAGACTCTCGAAGAACGACTTCCGCAAGAGGTACGCGGGCTCCTACCTGGGCGTGGTGTGGTCGCTCGTGCCGCCGCTTGTCACGGTCCTCATGTACTATGTCGTGTTCGGCCTGATCTTCAAGAGCGGCAGGCAGGCGATCAGCGGCACCATCGACGTGCCGTATGTCCTCTACCTGACGGCGGGCCTCGTGCCATGGTTTTTCTTCTCGGACGCGCTGCCGGGCGGGACAACGTCTCTTTTGGAGTACGAGTACCTCGTCAAAAAGGTCGTCTTCAAGGTCAGCATCCTGCCGATGATCAAGGTCAACGCCGCCGTATTCACGCACATCGGCTTCACGGCGATCCTGCTCGTCGTCTCCATGCTGTATGGCTACCTGCCTTCTGTTTACTGGCTGCAGCTTGTCTACTACACGGCGTGCGAATACATTTTCGTGCTGGCCCTGGTTTACGCGACCAGCGCGATCGTGGTATTCTTCCGTGACCTGCAGCAGATCATCGCGATCCTCCTCCAGGTTGGTATGTGGGCAACGCCCATCCTCTGGAACATCAGCGTCATCAGCAGCAGGAAGCGCCCGCTGTTCAAGCTGAACCCGATGGCCTACATCGTCGAGGGCTACCGCAGCTCCATCTATGGCAGAGAGTGGTTCTGGTCGCATTTCTACAGCTCGACGTATTTCTGGGTGGTGACCGTGCTCCTGTTCGTGATCGGCGCCGCGATTTTCAAAAAGCTCAAACCCCAGTTCGCGGACGTGATGTGACGCGTGGTTAATTCAATGGCAGAAGAGAAAGAGATCGCGATCCAGGTATCGCACGTAACCAAAAAATATAAGCTGTACGAACGCAATCGCGACCGCGTGATCGAGGCACTCGGCCTCTCAAGGAAGCCCCGCTACACGGAGAAGCTCGCGCTGAACGACGTCTCCATGACCGTGTACAAGGGCGAGACGGTCGGCATCATCGGCACGAATGGCTCCGGCAAGTCGACGATCCTGAAGATCATTACCGGGGTCCTCACGCAGACGCGGGGCGACGTCACCGTGAACGGGCGCATTTCGGCCCTCCTCGAGCTGGGCGCCGGCTTCAACATGGAGTACAACGGCATCGACAACATCTACCTGAACGGCACGATGATCGGCTATTCGGAAGAGGAGATCCGGGAGAAAATACCAGACATCCTCGCATTCGCGGACATTGGAGAATACATTTACCAGCCGGTGAAGAGCTACTCCTCCGGTATGTTCATGCGACTCGCCTTCGCGGTCGCGATCAACATCGACCCGGAGATCCTCATCGTGGATGAGGCACTGGCGGTCGGGGACGTGTTCTTCCAGGCGAAGTGTTACCGCAAGTTCGATGAGTTCAAAAAGGAAGGCCGCACGGTTATCTTCGTCTCCCACGACCTCTCCAGCATCAGCAAATACTGTGACCGCGTCATCTGCCTGAACCAGGGCGCAAAGCTCGGCGAGGGCTCTCCCAAGGAGATGATCGACATCTATAAACAGGTGCTGGTCGGCCAGTACAACGCGAATGAGCACACCGACCGCATTGCGAGAAACCAGGAGAAGGATGACGGAACAAAGCCCCTCGACTACGGCTCCGGCAAGGCGAGAATCGTTTACACCGACATCATCGACGACAAGGGTCTGAAGAATTCGAGTATCATGAAGGGCACGGAGTGCGAGATTCGCATGCGCGTCGAGTTCTACGAGGACATCAAGGCGCCGATCTTCGCCTTCACCATCAAGAACAAATACGGCGTGGAGATCACGGGCACCAACACCATGTTCGAGAAGGCTTTCCTCGAGCCGGTGCAGAAGGGAGATGTGAAGACCATCTCATTCCGGCAGAGAATCGACCTGCAGGGCGGAGAGTATCTCATCTCTTTCGGCTGCACGGGGTATGAGGGCAATGACTTCACCGTGTATCACAGGCTCTACGACGCGCTGAATCTGACCGTGGTATCGAGCAAGAATTCCGTCGGCTACTATGACATGAATTCGGAGATCACCGTGACAGACAACACAACGAGCGGGCACGATGCGGATCCATCGTTGCCTGACTGAGAGAGAATTATGTCAGACTTAACTGTCCGTCAACTGAATGAGAACACCGTGCCGGATACAAAGACTGAGAAGATCGGCGGCGTTACCCTGGACTACACGTACTATCCGGGAGAAGACTATTACTGCGACGGAAAGGTCGAGGACGAGATCCTGGACATCGTACAGCACGAGGAACCTTCCCGCTTCGAGGACATCATCCGGGAGAGGAAGGAGTGGCCGATACTCTATCACCTTTCCTCTGCGCGCGGCAATATCGTCGACTGGATTCCCTTTGACGGTACGGAGAAGGTGCTGGAGATCGGCGCGGGGCCGGGCGCCATCACAGGTGTCCTCGCGGAGAAGTGCGCCGAGGTCACCTGCATTGATCTTTCGAAGAAGCGCTCCCTCATCAACGCGTACCGCCACAGAGACTGCGACAACGTCACGATACTCGTCGGCAATTTCGAGGACGTGGAACCGCACCTGGCAGCGGACTACGACTATATATTCCTCATCGGCGTCTTCGAGTACGCAGAGAGTTACCTGCACGGAGAGCAGCCATTCCACACGGAGCTGAACCTTTTGCAGCGCCACCTGCGCAAAGAGAGTGGTCGGATCTGCATCGCGATCGAGAACCGGCTGGGACTCAAATATTTCGCGGGCTGCAGGGAGGATCACTCCGGCACCTATTTCGACGGCATTGAAGATTATCAGAACGGGGAACATCCCGCGACGACATTCACGAGGCCCGCGCTGGAGAAGATCTTTCGCGAGTGCGGCTTTGCTGCGTACTCTTTCTACTATCCATATCCGGACTATAAATTCACGGAGACGCTGTATTCCGACCGGAGGCTTCCGGAAGGGGCAGAACTCTCCGACAACATCCGGAACTTCGACCGCGACAGGCTCCTGCTCTTTGATGAGACGAGGGCTTATCAGGGGATCACGAAGGACGGACTCTATCCGCTCTTTGCGAACTCCTTCGAAGTGATCCTGGGGCCGATGCTGCCCGTCACCTACTGCAAGTTCTCGGGAGACCGCGACCCACAGTACCGGATTCGCACGGAGCTCTACGACAGAGCACTGGAGGCCAATACAGCGAAGGGAGATGAGGCCGGTCCTTGCGATACCGCGGACACTTCTGAGGTTAGTATTTCTGGAGCTGCCGCTGGAACATCGGAGGGAACCCCGATGCCGCCCATGCCGGGTGTGGTACCGGAAGAGACGAGAGTGATTCGCAAATTCCCACTGACCAGGGAAGCCGCGGCACACGTTGCGCGTATGCCGGAATCGTACCTAAAGCTCGCTGCCCGCTATGAGAAACCGCAGGAGGTGTCCGAGGGGCAGCCGACAGAGTTGTCTCCGGCACTTCGAATCGCCCCCTGCCACAGCATTTTGGAAAATAACAGAGCTGCCGCTGACGTTGCTAACGGTGCCACCTACGGCGTCACCTATGATTTCATCTCGGGCAGGACGCTGGAAAGTCTCTTGGATGAGGCTCTGCGGACGGGGAATCGGGATGCCTTCCTCTCCCTCCTGCACACCTATGCGCTGCGCGTAGGAGCGAACGGCGAGGTCCCGGTTGGCGACTATGACATGACATTCTCCAACATCATCGTGAACGGGGATGTCTGGACGGCGATTGACTACGAATGGGAAGTCGATGAAGCGGTCCCTGCAAGGGAGCTGCTGTTCCGCTCTCTTCTGTGCTACCTCAGGGAAGATAAAGAGAGACCGCAGAGAGTGGATGCACTTATCGGCATGGATGCGCTGCTGACACGCCTTTGCATCACGAACGAGGAGGCAGAGAAGCTCTCCCGGGAGGAAGATGCCTTCCAGAACAGGGTGACCGGCGGCACCGTAGCACTCGGCGAGTTCCGCGCGCAGATGGGCACGAAGGTCATCAAGCCCGTGGAGCTTCAGACCGAAGAAGAGAAGGCAGAAGGCCTTGCAAACCCTGACGGGGAGAATCGGCAGGAGGAGCTGCGCCAGCAGAGAGAAGCGTACGAGAAGAACCGCGCGCTCCTTGGCGTCAAGTGTTATTTCGATACCGGAAACGGGTATAATGAGAACGAGGTCACGGAGATCGAGCAGCTCTACCAGGAAGAGAGCACGATGAGCTTCGACGTAAAGGTTCCAGGGAATGTGCGCTTCTTCCGCCTGGATCCCTGCAGTGTCCCCTGCCTTGTCATGCTGCGGGATATCTGCATCGGAGAGAATCAGGACTCCCGACGCCTCTTTATGAAATATCGCCGGCACAACGGCACAGAGAGTGCGGGCGGCACCATTCTGTACGCAACGAGCGATCCCTGGATGGACTGGGATCTTGCGAAGATCCGCAGAAAGTGCGGCCTTGCAGGGAATCGCCCGGAACCGGATACGATACATATCACGCTGCAGATGGCCGGCATCCCCGGCACGATGGCGACGATGATTGAACAGAAAGACTGACCAGAGAACAGGAGCAGACATTCATGTTGCTGAAAGACATGATCAAGAACAAACTCATTTCCAACCGGAATGAGCTGTACCGCAGAGATCTTGCCAGCAAAGAGAACCAGTATGCGAACTGGTATCGCCCGCATAAATTCGAGCTGCAGAAGGCTCTGGATGCGAAGGATCACACGCAGGGAGCGAAGCTCTCGACCAGTGTGGTCAGGTATTCGCACCTGCGCAACTACATCCTCTCGGGAAACGATATGCCGGAGATTATCATCGCGGTCGATGACGGCGGGAAGCTCACCGAGTACGCGGAGACGATGATCCGGGATTTCTTCGCGGAGAACCCGGCGGTCAATTTCGTCTACGGAGACGAGGACAGAATTGATGAGGACGGGGAACTGCGCGATCCGTGGTTCAAACCGGACTGGTCGCCGGATACCTTCCTCTCCACCTTCTATATCGGCAGCATTTTCGCTTTCCGTTCCTCGGAGCTCGCGCTCATTAACCCCGGCGACAGAACAGCGGTAGACATCGAGTCGAGAACGAGACTCGAGGCGGATACGGAGGAGGAGGTAAGGGCAGCGAAGAGCGACCTCGACGACTCCATGAAGTCCTGGATCTACGGCGTTCTCTGCCTCAAAATCGCGCAGGCGGACGGCGGTTTCTCGGTGCGCTCCCACGGGAAATTCCCCATCGGGCACATTCCGGAGATCCTCTGCCACGCGGCGGACAAGTTCGATCCCTGGGACAGCAACCTGATCCGTTCCTCCCTGACCGGCAGATTCTCCTCGGATTCTGCCTCGACAAGACTCATCAGCATCATTATCCCGTCGAAAGACAACCCGAAGGTGCTGCTCGAGTGTATCAAGTCGATTGAGAAATTCACGACGAGCTCGCCCTATGAGATCATCGTCGTCGACAACGGCTCTTCGGACGAGAACAGAGCCGAGGTACAGAAGATTCTCAAGGTGCACGGCGAGAAGGACATCGGCGGCTACGAGTACATCTATGAGCCGATGGAGTTCAACTTCTCGAAGATGTGCAACCTCGGGGCGAGCCACGCGAATGGCGAACTTCTGCTGTTTTTCAACGACGACATCACAATAGGCAAACCAGGGTGGCTTTCGTACCTTTCCGAGAAGGCGAAGCTCCCTTATGTCGGCGCGGTCGGCATGAAGCTGCTCTACCCCAACTCCGACATGATCCAGCACGCGGGCGTCGTGAACGTCCACGCGGGCCCGATCCACAAGCTGCAGTATTGCAGCAACAAGGAGACCCACTATTTCGGCTACAACAAGGGCGTGCGCAATGTCATCGCGGTGACCGGCGCCTGCCTCATGGTGCGCGCGGATCTCTTCCACAGGGTCGGCGGCTTCGACGAGGAGAATTTCGCCGTCGCGTTCAACGACATTGACCTGTGCCTCAAGATTTATGAGCAGGGCTACTACAACGTGGTCCGCAACAACATGTACCTCTATCACCACGAGAGCCTCTCCCGCGGCGATGACCGCAAGGACAAGGTGAAACAGCAGCGTCTCTCCGGCGAACAGGAGCGGCTCCTCGCGGCACACCCGGCACTGTTCGCGCGCGATCCATTCTATTCGGAGCACCTGTCGCAGGATCCCGCGGTGAGAGAGTTTGAGATCGCTGTCGAGGATGTGGAGCTGAGAAATCCTCACTATGTCACCCCGGTGCTGGTCGCGAAACCGTTCCCGGAGAAGTGGACGAATCCGGTGCTGCGGCTGGGTGTGGAGTTCGCGAACAGCCTGGATCGGTGGCTCACGGGGCCTCTGACCGATGCCGAGGGCGAGAACTCCATCCGGAATGGCTACTATCTGAAGGGCTACTCGTTCGTCATCAATGCGAACCAGGCCGTGTACGATAGGTTCCTCCTCCTGAAGGCGCTGGATACCTCCGACCAGCTGTGGAAGCTGCCCGTCGGATCGGCCTACCGGCCGGATATTGCGGAGAATCTGACCGATCAGATCAACGACAAGCTGACCGGCTTCCAGGCGATCATCAAGAGTGACGCGCTGCCGAAAGGGAGATATCTCATCGGCATGCTCGTCGTCGACAAGACGAGCCGCCAGCGCATCATCAACTGGAGCGACGTGAAGCTCATTGTTAAATAGATAAGAGAGAAAATTATGTCAAAAGACCCGGAGACTTCCCGCGGGGAGAACTTATCCATAGAAGAGTACAGGGAGCAGTACGAGAGGGAGAAGGCGAAGGCTGCCTTCCTCGCTGACCGCGTCGCCTCGCTGGAAGACCAGGTAGATGACCTGCAGTTCAAGCTCGACCGCATCCGGAACAACAAGTTCTGGAAGGCGTCGAAGCCGGCAAGGGACGTGTACCATTTTGCGCAGCGCCAGGTTGACCGCGTGCGCAACCAGGGTGATGCGAAGGGGATCGCGAAGAAGATCCGCTACAAGATCCGCGAGAAGCAGGCAGAAAAGGGCTACGGTACCGCGAGTTTCCCGGATGATGCCGCGAGAAAACAGCAGGCGGCCGAGGCGGCAGCGCTTCCCCGGCAGATTCTGTTCTCCATTCTCGTGCCGCTATATAACACGCCGAAAGAGTATCTGAAGGACATGCTGGACTCCGTCCTGAACCAGACCTACGGCAACTGGGAGCTTTGCCTGGCAGACGGCTCCGATGAGGCGCACGCCTATGTCGGGGAGGTCGTCGCGGAATACCGCGCCCGGAATGAGAACCTTGCGAAGCGCATCCGCTATCAGAAGCTGGAGAAGAACGGCGGCATCTCCTACAACACGAACCAGTGTCTTGCGATGGCAACGGGCGACTACATCGCGCCCTTTGATCATGACGACTATCTCCATCCGTCGGTCCTCTACTGGTATGTGAAGGCGATCAACGAACAGAACGCAGACTATCTCTACTGCGACGAGACGACGTTCAAAGAGTCGAACCTGAACCACTTCGTGACGATCCATTTCAAGCCGGATTACGCGATCGACAACCTGCGCGCGAACAACTATATCTGCCACCTCTCCTGTTTCGACAAGAAGCTGTTGGAGGGAGAAGAGCTGTACCGTACCGAGTTCGACGGCTCGCAGGACCACGACATGATCCTGCGCCTCACAGACAAGGCGCAGCACATCATCCACGTACCGAAGCTCCTCTACTACTGGAGAAGCCACGCGGGTTCCACGGCGGGCAACATCGCAGCCAAGACCTACGCGATTGACGCGGCGAAAGGTGCGGTGGCAGATCATCTGCGCCGCCACGGGTTCAAGAACTTCAAGATCACCTCGACGAGGGCGTTCGAGACGATATTCAAGATCACCTACGAGATCGAAGGCGAGCCGAAGATATCCATTGTCATCGCGAACCGGGATCACGCGGAAGATCTGAAACGGTGCCTTACCTCCATCTTCGAGAAGTCGACCTGGGAGAACTACGAGATCATCATCGTCGAGAACGGCAGCACGGACGAGGCGGTATTCCGCTACTACAACGAGGTCACGAACGGCCCCTACAAAGACCGTGTGCGCGTCGTAACCTACGAATACAAAGAGGGCGAGAGCTTCAACTACTCCCGGATCAACAATGTCGGCGCGGCGGCCGCGACGGGAGACTACATTCTCCTGCTCAACAACGACACCGAGGTCATCTCCGTCAACTGGATGGAGGAGCTGCTCATGTACGCGCAGCGGCCGGATGTCGCCTGTGTCGGCGGCAAGCTCTACTATCCTGACAAGACGATCCAGCACGCCGGCATCGTGATCGGCCTCGGGGCGCACCGTACCGCGGGTCACACCCATTACAAACAAAGGCGCGAGAACCTGGGCTACATGGGGAGACTCTGCTACACGCAGGATGTCTCCGCCGTGACAGGTGCCTGTCTCATGGTGAAGAAGTCCATCTGGCAGGAGCTGGGCGGCCTGGATGAGAGCTTCGAGGTATCGCTGAATGACGTGGATCTCTGCCTGCGCGCAAGGGAGAAGAACTACCTGAACGTCTTCACGCCGTTTGCGGAGCTCTACCACTATGAGTCTGCTTCCCGCGGCTCCGACGTCGATGGCAGGAGCAAAGACAACGCCGCGCGGTATGACAAAGAGGCGGCTAAATTCCACGACAGATGGCAGGCCGTCATCGACGCGGGAGATCCGTATTACAATCCGAACTTCACCCTGGACCGCAGTGACTATTCGCTGAAGGTGCAGGATTGATATAAGATCAGGACAGCCCGAAGCGAAAGTCCAGTGGCTTGCTGCTGAGGGCGTGCCTGAACTGCTACATGAAAAGAGGAGCTATGCTGGAAAGAGTACAGAAGGAGCTGCAATACTGGCTGACCGATCCCTATTTCGACGATCGCACGAAAGAGGAGCTGCTGACGATCCGCAACGATGAGGCGGAGGTAACGGATAGGTTCTACCGTGACCTCGCGTTCGGCACCGGGGGCCTTCGAGGTGTGGTCGGCGCCGGCACGAACCGCATGAACATCTACACGGTGCGGAAGGCGACACAGGGCCTTGCGAACTACATTAACCGTAACGGGGATCCGAAGCGCGGCGTTGCCATCTCCTACGACTGCAGGAGAATGAGCCCGGAGTTCGCGAAGGAGACGGCGCTCTGCCTTGCGGCGAACGGCATCCGTGTCTATCTCTCCGACACGCTGCGCCCGGTTCCGGAAGAGAGCTTTGCCCTTCGCTATTACCACTGCCAGGCGGGCGTCGAGATCACGGCGTCCCACAACCCGCCGGAATACAATGGCTACAAGGTGTACTGGGAGGACGGCGCGCAGATTACGCCTCCGCACGACGACGGCATCATCGCGGACGTCAATGCGGTCGCTTCCTACGATGAAGTGAAGACCATGACGGAAGAGGCAGCCGTGCAGGAGGGATTTTTGTCGTATTTCGGCAAAGAGATTGACGACGCCTACATGGAGGCGCTGAAGACGCAGATCATTCATCCCGATGTCATTCGCGCGATGGCAGATGATATCCGCATCGTTTACACTCCGTTCCACGGGACGGGCCTTGTGCCTGTCACGAGAGTATTGCAGGAGCTGGGCTTTCGGCACGTGTATGTCGTGCCGGAGCAGCGGGATCCAGATCCGGAGTTCACGACGCTCACCTCTCCGAACCCGGAGAACCCGGAATCCTTCGAGCTCGCCTTGAAGCTTGCGAAGGAGAAGGACGCGGACATTGTGCTCGCGACCGATCCGGACGCGGACCGTCTCGGTGTCTATGTAAAGGATACAAAGAGCGGGGAGTACATCGGCTTCACCGGCAACATGTCCGGAATGCTGATCGGCGAATACATCTTAAGAGAGAGACGGCTAAATGGCACGATGCCGGAGAATCCTGCGCTCGTTACGACCATCGTGACGACGAACCTTGCAAAGGCGGTAGCGGCGCGTTATGGCGTCCACTACATCGAGGTGCTCACGGGCTTCAAATACATCGGCGAGCAGATCCGCATCTTCGAGGAGCTGCACAGCTACCATTACGTGTTCGGCCTCGAGGAGTCCTACGGGTGCCTGCCCGGAACGCACGCAAGGGACAAGGATGCCCCGGCGGCGGTCATGATGCTCTGCGAGGCGGCAGCGTTTTATAAACAGCGCGGCCTGACCCTCTGGGACCAGATGCAGAACATTTATAAGGAATACGGTTACTACAGGGAAGCCCAGTTCTCCATCACGATGAAGGGCATGGAGGGTGCGGACAAGATCCGCCTTCTCATGGAACGCATTCGCAGCAACCCGCCGAAGGCTTTCGGCAGATGGCAGGTGGAAGAGTTCCGCGACTATGCGTCGGGCAAGGTTCTGGAGCTGGTATCCGGCAAAGAGAAAGAGACCGGACTTCCGAAGTCCAACGTGCTCTATTTCGCCCTGTCGGAGGATGCCTGGTGCTGCGCGCGGCCTTCCGGAACGGAGCCGAAGATCAAGTTCTACATGGGCGTCAGGGGAACGAGCCTTACTGATGCGACAGCGCAGCTGGAAGAGTTGACCAAGAAAGTCAGGAAACTGGCAGATTGATGAGTATCACAGATTTATGACTTTTTTCAGCGATCTTGCGAAAACACTGAATTACGCCGGCAGGAACGGTTTACGGGAGACAATGGTGGCCGCTTCCGAAAGGCTGCGGTCGAGGGCCGGGGCGCACTATGTCTACCGCGCGCCGTCCGATGCGGATCTGGATCTGCAGCGGACTGCTTACCGCGCAAGGCGTGAAGCGGGAGAGGAGCTGCCGCTCATCTCTTTCCTCGTGCCGGTCTATGAGCCGAACCTGCACTATCTGGAGGCCATGCTGCGCTCGTGTCTTGACAACACGTATCAGAATTTTGAGATCGTGGTGGCGGACGCGAGCCCCGAGGACGCGGGGGAGAAGCTCGCGGAGAGTTTCTCTACGGACAAGATCTCCTGGCACCGCCTGCCGAAGAATCTCGGGATCTCCGGCAACACCAACGCGGCGGCAGAGTTCGCGCGGGGGGACTATGTTGCCTTGCTTGACTACGACGATCTGATCACGCAGGATGCTCTCTTCGAGATCACCTCGGTCATTAGCGAGTTCTCACCGGAGATCATTTATACCGATGAGGACAAGTGCGATGAGAAGGCGGAGAAATTCTTCGAGCCGAACCACAAGCCCGGCTTCAACGTGGACTATTTCTTCGCGAACAACTATATCTGCCACCTCCTCGTCATGAAGCGCGAGCTGTTCCTCGCGCTGAAACTGCGCAGCACCTACGACGGAGCACAGGACTATGACCTGATGCTGCGCGCGCCCTGGTCGGAGATCCGGCACGTTCCGAAGGTGCTCTACCACTGGAGGACGCACCAGGGATCGACCGCGGGGAACCCCGGCAGCAAGGACTACGCGTATGAGGCGGGACTTCTCGCACTGAAGGAACACTTCCGCAGCTGCAGGATTGACGCAGATGTGATCCATTCCAGACACAGAGGCTTCTACGATGTGACCTATCAGCCTGATATTTTCACGGCGAGGAAGGAAGTCGGCGTCGTGGGAGGCAAGCTCGTTGACAGGAACCACCGTATCGTCGGAGGCATGATGGATGAGGCGGGAAGGGTTGCTTTCGCCGGGATGCACGAGATGGAATCGGGGCCGATGCACCGCGCGGACACGATGCAGGATGTAGCGGCGGTAGATGTCCGCTGCATGCAGATCCGCGATGAGCTGCGGCCGGTGTACCAGGCGGTGTTCAACGCTTCCTATGAGACGCACATCATGAAGGCGGGCGAGGATGAGCTTCGGATCATGAGTCTGGAGTTCTGCAGACAGGCAAGGAACATGGGCTATCTTATCGTCTGGGATCCCCGGATGAGCCGCAGGATGGAGTGAGAGGACAGGCAGGACAGGCATGGAAGGCAAGGATAAGACACAACTGATCACCGTGGTCATCCCAAACTACAACGGGATGGAGTACCTCGGGGAGTGCCTTGACTCCGTGAGCGCGGGCACGTTTCGGCCTGCGGTCATTGTCGTGGACAACCACTCCGGGGACGGCAGCAGGGAGCTCATCGAGAGGGAGTATCCGGGAGTGACACTCCTCTCTCTCCATGCGAACACGGGATTCTGTCATGCGGTCAACGCGGGGCTCCACCTTGTGAAGACGCGGTATGCGATCCTCCTCAATAATGACACACGGGTCGATCCTCATGCCGTTGAGGAGCTGTACAACGCCATCGCGCAGAATGAGAAGGCTTTCTCTGCACAGGCGAAGATGCTCTCCCTCCGGGATCCTGACGCCATTGATGACGCCGGTGATCTCTACTGCGCGCTGGGCTGGGCCTTTGCGAGGGGCAAGGCGAAGACGGCGGATCACTACGCAAGGGGAGGGGAGATTTTCTCCGCCTGCGCGGGCGCCGCGATTTACCGCATGAAGGTGTTCGATACCATCGGCTGGTTCGACGAGCGGCATTACTGCTACCTCGAGGATGTCGACATCGGCTACCGGGCGAAGATTTACGGCTACTCGAACCTGTATGCGCCGAAAGCCATCGTATACCACGCAGGGAGCGCGACTTCCGGCAGCGTGCACAATCCCTTCAAGGAAGAGATGACTTCCGGCAACAACGCTTACCTTCTGTATAAGAACATGCCCGCCGTCCAGTACGTTCTCAACGCGCCGCTCATTCACCTGGGCATCGCGGTGAAGAGGCGTTACTTCCATAAAAAGGGCCTTGGCACCGCCTACGAGAGCGGGCTGGTCCGCGGTCAGTACCTGATCCAGGAAGCGAAGAACATGGACTGGCTGAAAAAATACGGCTTCCCCTATAAGAAACGTTTCATCCCGGAGGAAGCCTGCATTGAGAATGAAGAGGAAGAGGAGCTGACGCACGTCCTCCCCCTCTATCTGGGCGGCAAGGTGCCCTTTGCGTTCCGGTATCTGCCGAACTACCTGAAGATCCAGGGGGAACTCTGGGCGAATCTATTCCGTAGACTGACATGATCAAGGATAATCAGATCTTCTTCAACAGAATGCACATTGTGCTGGACGGCATCGTCGTGGTCGCGAGCTTCCTGCTCGCCTGGGCGGTGAAGTTCCTGACGCCGCTCGCGGAAACAACGCCAGGCGTCACGGCACTCTCTGCAGAGACGTATTTCTCGGCTCTGTATTTCATTGTGCCCTTTTATCTGATCCTGTACTCGATCTATAACCTCTACACTTCGAAGCGTGCGACGAGAATCCGGACGGAGGTAGCCGGCATCCTCAAGGCCAACACCGTCGGCGTTGTCGGCGTCATGACGGCCTTCTTCCTCCTGTCCACGAAATTCGACGCCGTCGTCGACTTCTCGCGAACCTTCATCTTCCTGTTCTACCTGATCAATACGAGCCTTACGATCCTCTACCGGTACCTTATCCGGAAGGCCCTCTATCAGATCCGGCGCCGTGGCAACAACCTTCGCCACATCATCCTCATCGGCTACTCCCGCGCGGCGGAAGCCTACCTTGACAGGATCAGTGCGAACCCCGCCTGGGGCTACGTGGTCCACGGCATTCTGGACGACCATGTGCCAAGGGGCACGACGTACAAGGGGGTCAAGGTGCTCGGAACCCTCGACAATCTCCAGTACATCCTCCCCGAGAACAAACTTGACGAGATCGGCATCACCCTGTCCCTCCAGGACTATGACAAGCTCGAGACCATCGTCGACCAGTGCGAGAAGTCGGGCGTCCATACAAAGTTCATTCCGGACTACAATTCCCTCTTTCCCTCCAGGCCCTACACGGAAGATCTCATGGGGCTGCCGGTCATCAACATCCGCTATGTTCCGCTCTCCAATACCTGGAACGCACTGCTGAAGCGCCTCGTGGACATCATAGGGTCCCTGTTCTGCATCGTAATCTTCTCGCCCGTCATGATCTTCGCTGCCATTGGCACCAGAATCACGAGCCCGGGGCCTGTTATTTTCCGACAGACCAGGATCGGCCTCCACTCGAAGCCGTTCACGATGTACAAGTTCCGGACCATGACCGTGCAGGCGTCGGAAGAAGAGAAGAAGGGCTGGACGACAAAGGGCGACGAGCGAGTTACGAAATTCGGGAGCCTTTTGCGCAGGACGTCCATCGACGAGATGCCGCAGTTCTTCAATGTCCTGACAGGCAGGATGAGCCTTGTGGGGCCGAGGCCCGAGCGCCCGCAGTTCGTGGACAAGTTCCGCGAGGAGATCCCGCGCTACATGGTGAAACATCAGGTGCGCCCCGGCATCACCGGCTGGGCGCAGATCAACGGCTACCGCGGCGATACCTCCATCCGCAAACGGATTGAGTACGACATTTTCTACATTGAGAACTGGAGTCTGGGACTGGATTTCCGCATCCTGTTCCTCACGATTTTCAAGGGTTTTGTCAACAAGAACGCCTATTGAGAAGGGGTGCGGCGCTCTGCCGCGGGGGAAATTTTATTGCGGCCTTGCCCTAAATGCTGTATCCTTGCATATAGGTTTTTCAGGCAAATGGCGGGATGGATGATATCACCTTCCCTTTGGAGGAACGAATGTCCAGAAGAGATGATCAGTACGACGATCTGAACAACGGTTATAACGAACGTTACGACGACAGGAATCAGGATAATTATGACGGCCGCTTCAACGACGGTTACGGCAGCTACAGTAACGGCGGCTACAGCGATTACGACAGCAACAACAGCAATTACGGGGATGACCTCGATGATGGCTATACCGATCAGTATGGCAACCGCTATGGTGGTGACAGAGTGAGCGATGACTATGCGGATGATGCCTACCAGGATGACGGTTACGATGACCGCTACCGCGAGGAGAGCTATGAAGGCGGCGACGGCTATCAGGAAGACGCACCCGGCCGCGGCTACACGGACGAGGATGGAATCGAGTTCGACGACGTGGACGGCTACGGCGAAGAAGAGGGCTACGATCAGTACAGGGGAAACAACAGGCGCCCCGAAACCTATGACGACGACCGTTACGACGAGGATAGCTATGCGGATGAGGACGGCTACGATGACGGCATCTTCGACGATGACGATGCGGACGTTGCAGTCACGAGAGCTCGGGGAAGGCGCGCAGGCCGCGGTGGACGTGGTGCGGGTGCCCAGGTTTCGACGAGGGTCGGCGGCAACGGCGGCAGGAAGCCGGGGAACAAGAAGAGAATCATTCTCCTTCTCGTCGAACTCGCAGCGCTCCTTGTCGTTGTCTTCGTACTCTATGCCGTGACCCGCGTGGAGAAGGTCGGCAAGGCGGATGTGAACGAGGAAGACATCGAAGAGAATATCGACGCTTCCGTCAAGGACAACCAGACCATGAAGGGCTACCGCAACATTGCGCTCTTCGGCGTGGACTCCACGGAAGGCCAGCTTGATCAGAAGACGCGAAGCGATACCATCATGATCGCTTCGATCAATCAGGACACGGGAGATGTCAAGCTTATCAGTGTCTACCGCGATACCCTGCTCGATCTGAAGGGCGGCGACTACAACAAGTGCAATGCTTCCTATGCCAAGGGCGGTCCGGTGCAGGCGATCAACATGCTCAACACCAACCTGGACATGAACATCACGGATTTCGTCACCGTCGGCTTCGGCGGTCTGACCGATGTCGTGAACGCGCTCGGCGGCATTGAGATCAATGTCGATCAGGATGAGATCGTGCATCTGAACAACTACCAGTCCACAATGGCACAGGAGCTCGGCATGGATTATACCGAGGTCACAGAGTCCGGCATGCAGACCCTCGACGGACTGCAGGCGACGGCATACTGCCGTATCCGTTACACTTCCGGCTGGGACTACAAGCGTGCCGCACGTCAGCGTGAGGTGCTCTACGCCGTATTCAACAAGGCGAAGCAGGCCAACCCTGCCGCGCTCTCGGAGATCGTGAACAATGTCTTCGGCGAGATCTACACTTCCATGGATCTCTCCGAGATGGCAGAAGATATCTCGGCACTGGCCAGCTACAACGTCATCGAGGAAGACAACACAGACGAGATGCAGAACGGCTTCCCGCAGGAGGAAGCGCGCATCCAGGCGAACCTCGGCAATGCGCTCGGCGACTGCGTCGTACCCAGATCCCTGTCCAACAACGTGATCTGGCTGCATCAGTTCCTCTTCAATGACACGGGCTATCAGCCGTCCTCGAAGGTACAGGAGATCAGCGACACCATCGACGAGATGACGAAGGATGCCGTACCGGAGCAGATGACGGACGCAGACCACACATGAGTAAGATCATCGACTGCGTGATCCCGACTTATCACCCGACAGAGAGATTCCTGGAGCTTCTCTCGATGCTGGGCGAGCAAAGTCTTCCGATTCGCAGAGTCCATGTGATCAACACAGACAAGGAGGGCTTCAACGCCCTCCTTCAACATATCGGGATGAGTGAGGCGGAGTTTGCAGCGCGCTATCCCTTTACCGACGTGGAGCACATTAATCCTTCCGAATTCGACCACGGCGGGACGCGGAATCGGGGCTTCTTTAAATGCGCCGGGGCGGACTACGTGCTCCTCATGACGCAGGATGCGCTGCCGTGTGACAGGGAACTCACAGGGAAACTGGCAGAGCCTCTGGATGAGGATGCCGGAATCATCGCTTCGTACGCAAGGCAGGTTGCAAATCCCAATGCGACAGCGGTCGAGAGATACTCCCGCGCCTTCAATTATCCGGAAGAGTCATTTGTGAAATCGCAGGCGGATTTTGAACGCCTTGGCATCAGGACGTATTTCTGCTCCAACGTCTGTGCCATGTACCGGAAAGAAGCCCTGGAGAAACTCTCCGGCTTCCCGGAGCACATGATATTCAATGAAGACATGGTCTTTGCGGGACGGGCCATGCAGGGAGGATGGCGCATTGCATATGCGGCGGGCGCCCGTGTATATCACTCACATAACTACGGCCCCATCCAGCAGTTCCGGCGAAACTTCGACCTCGGGGTCTCGCAGGCGATGCATCCGGAGATCTTCTCCGGGGCAAAGTCAGAAGGGGAGGGAGTTCGTTACGTGAAGGCGGTACTGCAGATGCTCAGGGAGCAGAAGGCGCTGGGGGAAGCGCCGGGGTTTCTTCTCACCTGCGGATTCCGGCTGGTGGGATATCAATTGGGGAAAAATTACAGGAAACTGCCAAAGGGATTGGTTCGTACCTTTTCCTCGAACCGGCATTTCTGGGACAGACACAGCGAACAGGAGATATGAGCTATGTGCGGAATAGTAGGCTACGTTGGTAAAAAGCAGGCAGCGCCGATCCTCTTGGACGGCCTCTCGAAGCTCGAATACAGAGGATATGATTCCGCGGGACTCGCCGTGCGCGAAGATCAGGGCGATTTCCGTATCGTCAAGGCGAAGGGGAGACTCAAGGTCCTCGCGGAGAAGACAGACAACGGCAAGGCGCTGCGGGGTACGATGGGTATCGGCCACACCAGATGGGCGACCCACGGCGAACCGTCGGAAAACAACGCGCATCCGCACGTTTCCAATGACGGATCGGTGGTCGGCGTTCACAACGGCATCATTGAGAACTACAAGGATGTCAAGACGAAGCTTCTTCGGCACAACTATCACTTCTATTCGGAGACGGATACGGAGTGTTTCATCAACCTCATCGAATTCTATACCCATAAATACAATCTGGGACCGATCCATGCGATCACCCACGCGATGATGCGCGTGCGCGGCACCTACGCCGTCGCGATCATGTTCAAGAATGAGCCAGGTAAGATCTTCGTTGCGAGGAAGGATGCTCCGCTCATCATCGGCGTCGGCAAGAATGAGAACTTCCTCGCTTCCGATGTGCCCGCGATTCTGAAATACACGAGAACCGTTTACTATCCGGACAACATGGGAGTCGGTGTGCTCGAGGCGGATAAGGTCACTTTCTACAACGTTGACCAGGAAGAGATCACCAAAGAGCCCAAGACCGTCACTATGGATGCCAAGGCGGCGGAGAAGGGCGGCTACCGCCACTTCATGCTCAAGGAGATCCATGAGCAGCCGGGTGCGGTGCGCGATACGATCAACTCCGTGATCAAGGAAGGGAAGATTGATCTCTCCTCCGTTGGGCTATCCGATGAGGAGCTGAAGAAACTCTCCATGATCTACATCATCGGCTGCGGCTCGGCCTATCACGTCGCGGTCGCGACGCAGTACGTCACTGAGACCCTCGCAAGGGTTCCGGTCCGCGTTGAGCTGGCGTCGGAATTCCGCTATCGGGATCCCCTCATCGCGGAGAATTCCATGGCGATCGTCATCAGCCAGTCCGGCGAGACGGCAGACTCTCTCGCGGCGCTGCGCCTTGCGAAGGAGAGGGGCATGTCGACCCTTGCCATTGTAAATGTCGTCGGTTCCTCTATCGCAAGGGAAGCGGATCATGTCTTCTACACGCTTGCAGGCCCGGAAATCGCCGTTGCGACAACGAAGGCTTACTCCACGCAGCTGGCGGCAGGCTACGTCCTGGCGCTGCAGCTCGCATTCGTGCGCGGTGCGATTGACGAGAAGAGAAGAGACGAGCTCATCGAAGAGATCTGCTCCCTGCCGGATAAGATCACGAAGGTGCTCGACGACAAGGAGAGAATCCAGTGGTTTGCTGCCAAGTACAGCAACGCGCAGGATATCTTCTTCATCGGCAGAGGCATCGACTATGCCATCTCACTCGAGGGCTCACTGAAACTCAAGGAGATTTCCTACATCCACTCCGAAGCCTACGCGGCCGGGGAGCTGAAACACGGCACCATCTCCCTCATCGAGGATAATACCCTTGTGGTCGGCGTCCTGACCCAGCCTTCCCTGTTCGAGAAGACCGTCTCCAACATGGTCGAGGTGAAGTCGAGAGGCGGCTACCTCATGGGACTTACGACCTACGGCAACTACAACATCGAGGACACGGCAGACTTCACCGTCTACATCCCGAAGACAGATCCGCTGCTCGCGACCAGCGTTGCGATCATCCCGCTGCAGCTCTTCGCGTACTACGTGGCAGTATCCAAGGGCCTGGATGTCGACAAGCCGAGAAACCTCGCGAAATCAGTGACGGTGGAATAAAACGCTGGAACAACGAACAGCTTGTCAAGCTGTTCGCTGCCTCAGCTAAGACGCTTCACAAAGCCGCACCAAGGTGCTGCTATTGTTCAGCGTCACACGCTGCAATGTTTACACTTATTTCATAAGAAGGCAGTGCCAACAATGTTATAATAAAGTCAAGCAGCCCGGGTGTCCTGCCCGGGCTTTTACTATGGAATAGGTTACAGCAAAGGTTTGGTTCATCTATGGAGTTACGAGTCGAAGGCGAGGGCGCGGACAGTTATGAAGAGGTCATGCTGATCTACAATTCCGCGCTGAAACAGATACAGACGAAGCTGGAAATTTTAAACGACGAGTTCCAGCATGTGCACAATTACAATCCCATTGAGCATATCAAGGCGAGGATCAAGACACCGCAGAGCATTGTCAACAAATTGAAGCGCCACGGCTACGAGTCTACCCTCGAGAACATGGTGAAGTACTGCAACGACATTGCGGGTATCCGTATCATCTGCGATTTCACCTCAGACATCTACCGCATGGCGGACATGATCTCGAACCAGAGCGACATCAAGGTTCTGGCGATCAAGGACTACATCGCGCATCCCAAGCCATCCGGATACAAGAGCTATCACATGATCGTCATGGTGCCGGTCTATCTCTCGGACCGCATCGTGGACACCAAGGTGGAGGTACAGATCCGCACGATCGCGATGGATTTCTGGGCGACACTGGAACACAAGATCCAGTACAAGTTCACGGGAGACGTGCCGCAGCAGATCGCGGACGATCTGTTGAACTGCGCGAACATGGTCTCGGCACTCGATGACAGGATGCTCTACCTCAACAACGAGATTCAGGAGATCAGCGTCGAGGAGCATCACCCGGCGTGACAAAGCCTTACTCCTGCGTGGCGGGGTCTCCCAGGAGACGGGTTCCTGCACCGCATGTCGGCTGCGGGGAAACCGGTCATAACCTTCTCACCTGCATCCGAAGAGCGCCGGGATCAGAAATAAGAAACTCGCCTGCGAGGTTCGAAAGGAGGATTTCGGCTATAAGTTCCGTCTTTTGGAACTTATGACCGAAATCCACCAACCCGCATGCGACGTTTCGGTTTCTGATCCCGGCACAACTCCGGTGCAGGTTCAAAGGTAATAGCCGGTTTCGCCCGCTTCGAGCCTCAGAGCGGCACAGGAACCCATCTCCTGAGAAGTCCCCCGCCGCGCAGGAAGTTCATTATTGGTGCTGCCGGGGGTGATGCCCCTCGACGCTGAAATGATTGAATGATGTACAGAGCAAAAGAAAACAGACCGGATTGCGGCCTGTAAAAAGAGGAGTGCCCGGACGTCTTTCGACGCCCGGGCTATTATGAAAAAATCTTTATCTCGCTGCTGTTCGATTGACTAAAATATAGCAATCATCTATGAATAAAATATGAACCTCAGATAGAGATATTGTTAATATCTACAAAAAGCGGGATGTAAACAGGAAAATATTATATAATTTATACATGCCACAGCCTTCGTTGTAAATTGACCGGGTTAATGCTATCATAGGGTGCATTATTGTTGCAACAGTGATCAGTGAGGGGACCCATGAGCGACTACTTTCTTCAGGATGACAATGTGAGGACGGACGGCTTTACAGATGCCGATGCCATGATCCGCGCGAACGGCCAGGCCGAGGCAGAGGAGACTTCGATTCTGCGCAGTACGGCAGCCGAGTACCGCCGCGAGATCGAGGAACTGAAGAACCTGAACCGGGAGAACAACAAGACAGTCGAAGAGCTCCGCAGACAGAACGCGGAGATGCTCTCGAAGATGAATGATGCGCTGGCAGCTGCCAGCGGCGGACTCGCAGAGGCTTCCCGAAGGATCGCAGAGAACGCCAAAGAGGTGAAGAGCATTGATCTCTCCGGGATCAGCGGCGATGTGCAGGGAGCCGTTGCCGATGCGGAGAAGAAGACAGCTTCCGCCCTGTATGAGACGGAGACGAAACTCCTGAGCCAGCTGAACGAGACACAGGAGCGGATCGCCGATCTCATCCAGCAGTCGGATGACTTCTCCCACAAGGAGAACGTGCGCGTTTACCGTAACATCCAGGCCGCGACGGATCACCTTCTGCAGAAACAGACAGACGAGCTGCGCGCTGGAATGGAACCCGCGAAGGCGCCGGGAAAAGGACAGAAGGCGAACGGCGTACAGATCGCAGCACTGCTCTTTGCAGTTCTCACCTTTCTGTATGTCGTGTGTGATTCTCTGGGACTGGTACAGATCGCACTTCACATGCTCCGTGGCTGATGGCGGGATAGATTCAGGGATTCATGCGTAAACGCGGCTTTCAAAAGATAAAACTGAATTTTGCGGCTGTATCACTGCTCGTATGGGCGGGCAGCCTTATTTTTTTTGTTCCGAATTTCCGCTACAGTCCGGAGGATAGCAGCAACTACTTCCGCGTACGGTTAAACGGCGAGGATGTCGGTGCGGTCGGTTCCGTAGAGGATGCCGAGGCAGACCTTCGCAGGGCCCGCCGCAGGATCGCAAGGACCGACGATGAGATGCTCTTTATCGACGCGCGGCTCGAGGTAGAGGGCCAGAACGTGTTCTGGGGCAAAACCGACTGGGACTCGAAGATTGTGAACAACATGGTCCAGGTTCTCTCCCGGCACGAAGAGCGGACCATGGAACGGTGCTACACGGTCAAGATGGGCGAGTACACCATCAACATGAAGTCCAGGGAAGACATCATCGAGCTCCTCACGGCTGTCCTCGAGAAATATGACAGCAAACGGGAGTACGTCGTCGACCTCGTGCCGGACACCTCCCGGGAGATCAGCGTCCTGACGCCGGAGGTCCTCTCGACGTCGGAGAAGGAAGAGAAGCTTGAGAAGGCGGGAAATGCCCTTCCGATCGCCGGCATTGAGGCGGAGCTCTCTGACCTGTTCGACGCGGTGACACCGGAAGTCGGCAAGGATTTCGAGGACTACGAGCTGGGCATCCAGACGATCAATTTCGATGAGAACATTGAGATCGTGGAAGCCTACATGCCGGCGAACCGCATTACGGCACTGGATGATGCGATTGCAGACGTAACGGGAGATGTGGCGACCAGCACGACCTATGAGGTCAAAAGCGGCGATACGATCTCCGGCATTGCCTCCTCGCACGGCCTGAGTGTGGATCAACTCCTGGAAATCAATCCAAGTCTCGACACGGAGAACGCCCTGATCCTGCCGGGCGACACCATGACCGTCACCGTGGCCTCCCCGAAGCTCTCCGTAGACTACACCATGCAGGAATACTCCGAGGAGCAGTACACTGCGGAGACCATATACAAGGATAACGACAGCTGGTATACGACGAAAAAGGCGACGGTACAGAAGGCCGTGCCCGGCACACGCCGCATCATCGCGGATGTGAAATACCAGAATGACACGGAAATCTCCCGCGAGATTATCAAGGAAGAGACCCTTCGTGAGGCCGTACCCGAGATTATTGAGCGCGGTACGAAGTCTCCGCCGACCTTCATCTGGCCGGTGACTTCCGGTTATGTTTCCTCCGGGTTCGGGCGCAGGAACCGTCCCAATGCCAGAGCTTCTTCCTATCATAAGGGCAACGATATCGCTGTCCGCGTCGGCACCTCCGTCCATGCATCCCAGGGCGGCACGGTTACGCAGGCAGGTTGGCTTGGCAACTACGGCAACGTTGTCTTCATCGATCACGCGAACGGTTACCAGACGAGGTACGCGCATTTATCCAAGGTGCTCGTCCACGTCGGGCAGAGCGTCAACCAGGGAGATGTCATCGCGAAGTCCGGCAACACCGGCAACAGCACCGGTCCCCACCTTCATTTCGAGATGCGTGTGAACGGACAGCCGACCGATGCGCTGAAATATACAGGACCCGGACAGTATTGATAGATTAATCTGTCTGTTCTGACGAAATTGTGCCATGAGCTTCCTGCGCGTTGACTTTGCCAATGCTGTGGGGTATCCTGTTACGGATTGCATTGAGAGTACTATCATGGAGTGTTTATGGAACATTATGTTGTGAAGGGCGGTACGCCTCTCGTGGGAGAAGTGGAAATCGCAGGCGCCAAGAACGCAGCGCTGGCGATCCTCGCGGCTGCCATCATGGCCGATGAGCCGGTGACGGTCGAGAACGTGCCGGATGTTTCCGATATTCGCGCAATTGTCGGCGCGATCGCGGAGATCGGTGCCGAGGTGTCCCATCCTGACAGACATACCTATGTCATCAACGGCAAGACGATCCGCTATACAGAACCCGTAGACAACGACGCAGTGAGGAAGATTCGTGGATCCTACTACCTCATCGGGTCTCTCCTGGGCAAATATTCTGAGGCGCAGGTAGCACTGCCCGGTGGCTGCAACATCGGACTTCGCCCGATTGACCAGCATATCAAAGGCTTCCGTGCACTCGGCGCGGTTGTGAAGATCTGTCCTCCCGGCCTGGTAGAGGCCAGAGCCGACGAACTGATCGGCAGTCACATTTACATGGATGTCGTTTCTGTCGGTGCGACGATCAACATCATCATGGCGGCAGTCATGGCAAAGGGTAACACGATCATTGAGAACGCGGCGAAGGAGCCGCACGTCGTGGATCTCGCCAACTTCCTTAACAGCATGGGTGCCAGAGTCAGGGGCGCCGGTACGGATGTCATCCGTATCAAGGGCGTGGATCACCTGCACGGCACCGAGTATTCCATCATCCCCGACCAGATCGAGGCGGGCACCTACATGTATGCCGCAGCCTGCACGAGAGGGGATGTGACGATCACCAACGTCATTCCGAAACACCTGGAGTGCCTGACAGCGAAGCTGACCGAGATCGGCTGTGAGGTCACGGAGTCGGACGATTCCGTCAGGGTCGTTGCGGCGAAACGCCTTGATCACACCAATGTGAAGACCCTGCCTTATCCGGGCTTCCCCACCGACATGCAGCCGCAGATCGGCGTGCTTCTCGGCCTCTCCAAAGGTACCAGCATTGTTACAGAGAGTATCTTCGAGAACCGCTTCCGCTACGTGGACGAGCTCTCCAAGATGGGTGCCTCCATTCGCGTGGAGAGCAATACCGCGATCATCGAAGGCGTAGAAGGCTATACCGGAGCGAATGTCAAGGCACCGGATCTGCGCGCGGGCGCAGCGCTTGTCGCCGCGGCGCTCTCAGCCCAGGGCTATTCTGATATTTACGATATTCACTTCATTGAGCGTGGCTATGAAGACTTCCCGGAGAAGCTGAGAAGCCTCGGCGGCTGCATTGCCAAGGTAGACAATGCCGATGAAGAGAGAAAAGCGATCAACAGATTTAACTTGAAAGTTGTCAGCTGATCGTCTATAGTAGAGACGAATTGAATATATGAGTGTTTTTCAGGGCGGGGTGCAATTCCCCACTGGCGGTAAAGTCCGCGAGCCAGATTGGAGCGATGATGGAATCTTGTGATTCCTTTGGAACTCAGATCAGGCACGATCCGGTGTGATTCCGGGACCAACAGTACAGTCTGGATGGAAGAGAAATGTTCATGCACAGTGTGCGTGTATGTTGAAGTCCTGCGCCGGTATTCTGCCGGTGGCAGGGCTTTTTGCACGATAAGGCCAGAGAACGGGTGGCAAGCTTGCCCGACACCCGCACGACGGTCAGTGTACATCGAACGGCGCGGCCGAGGGATGCGCGATCGTGACAACACATGCGCACGATGGCACGGACTCTCCGGGAATACTCACAGCAGCTGCTAACAGCAGAAAAGGAGAGAACAACATGTCAGAATTAACCAGAAACACAGATCAGTTCACCACCGCGGCAGCGGGCAGAAGACAGGTGAGCAACGTCCGCTATATCGCGATGACAGGCCTGTTCGCGGCAGCGGCCTTCATCCTGCAGTACCTCGAGATCGTGGTGCCGTTCATGCCGGCCTTTATCAAGTTCGACTTCTCGGACCTGCCGGCACTGATCTCGGCCTTTGCGATGGGACCCGTCTCCGGCATCCTCGTAGAACTCATCAAGAACCTTCTGCACTCTCTGGCATCCCAGTCCTTTGGTGTTGGTGAGCTCTCGAATTTCATCCTGGGTGCGATCTTCGTCGGCGTGAGCGGACTCATTTATAAGCGGGACAAGACGAGGAAGGGCGCCATTATCGCTTCCGTGATCGGTGCGGCATGCATGGCGATCATCTCTTACCCCTCCAACGTATTCGTCGTTTACCCCGTTTACTACAACTTCATGCCGAAGGAAGCGATTCTCCAGGCTTATCAGGTGATCATTCCTTCCATGAAAAGCGTGGAGCAGAGCATCCTGGTATTCAATGTGCCGTTCACCTTCGTTAAGGGTATGATCGATGTTGTCATCACGCTCCTGGTGTACAAGAAGCTGAGCCCCATCATCAAGGGTTTCCACTGAATTTACAAATACCGGAAACAATAGTAAGATTAGTCCCGTCATGGAGCCGCCAGGCTCTATGGCGGGATGTTGCATTTTGGAGAAGAGAGTATCTGTTCCGTACAGCCCGAGGCATAAGATTCTCCGGGCATAGCAAAATAGATATTTAGCAGACAGGTGGCAGTTTATGACAGTATACGATTCCAATTCGCGGGACGATACCTTCCGGATTGGCAGGGAGCTGGGTGAGAAGGCGATTCCCGGTGAAGTCTTCGCCCTCTATGGCGATCTCGGTGTCGGCAAGACGGTTCTCACCAAAGGACTCGCGGCCGGTCTTGGCATCGCGGAACCGGTGAACAGCCCGACCTTTACGATATTACAGATCTATGAGGATGGCAGACTCCCTCTCTACCATTTCGATGTCTACCGCATTGAGGAACCGGATGAGATGGAAGAGGTTGGTTTCGATGACTATGTTTACGGCGATGGCGTCTGCATGATCGAGTGGCCGGAGCGGATCGAAGAAATCCTGCCGCAAAAGACGAGGAAGATCACGATCACGAAGGACCTGGCAAAGGGCCTCGACTACCGCCGCATTACAATTGAAGATTGAGGGTATCTGTTCAGAAAAGATAGTTCTGAACTGTTACGATTGAGGTAATTTACATATGAAGATTTTAGCGATAGAAGCTTCCGGCCCCGTCGCGGGCTGCGCGCTCACAGACGGCGGGAAGCTGATCGGCGAATTTGAGATTAATAACAAGAAGACACATTCGCAGACGCTTCTGCCGATGATGGACGATCTGAAGAACAGGGCAGGCTGCGATCTGGAAAGTCTCGACGCGATTGCGATCACGAAGGGTCCGGGATCCTTTACGGGACTTCGCATCGGCGCCGCGACGGCCAAGGGAGTGGCGCTGGCGCTGCAGCTTCCCATCATTCCTGTGCCGACGGTGGATGCGCTCGCGTTCAATCTGTACGGCACGCCTGCTCTTGTTTGCCCCATTATGGACGCGAGGAGGCAGCAGGTCTATACCGGCATCTATGAAGAGGAGGCGACGCCCGTCACCTTGCGCGGGCAGTGTGCCATCCCGATTGCGGATCTCATTGCGGATCTGAATGAGCGGGGGAGGGCTGTGATCTTCCTCGGCGACGGCGTTCCGGTGTACCGGACGGTCCTGGACGAAGAGCTCACCGTGCCGCACAGCTTTGCGCCTTCGCACCTCTCTCTCCAGCGTGCCGCGACTGTGGCGGCCCTCGCGGAATACCTTGTGGAGCGGGATGGAGAAAAGGCTATGGTGTCTGCCGACGATTTCCGTCCCGAGTACCTGAGAAAATCGCAGGCGGAGCGGCAGATGGAGGAGGCAGCCGGGGCCGGTGAAATGGACGCGCTCGCGGCTGGCCGCCTTGTGAAAGACAGGAAAGCGAAGAATGAGAGTCTGCCGGGAGATGCCAGATGAGTCTCGTGCGGCCTCTTGGCATGGCAGACATTGACGCCGCGGTGCGAATCGAGGAGACCTGTTTCTCACATCCGTGGTCTGCGAACGTCTACCACGCAACGCTCCTTCTCCCCTACGCGCACTATTTCGCGGCGGTCGAGGACGGACAAATCGTGGGGACGATCGGCGTACAGTTTCTCGGCGGAGATGGCGAGATATCGAATGTTGCCGTCCTGCCGCAGTATCGAAGGCGCGGCATCGCACATGAGCTCTTGGAGCATGTGCTGCGGAATACGGAGGGCTTTGGGAACGGCGACTATACGCTGGAAGTCAGGAAGGGCAACACGGCAGCCCGGGCGCTGTACGAGAGCTTCGGCTTCGTGACGGAAGGAGTCAGGAAGGGCTTCTACACGCAGCCTTCGGATGACGCCCTCATCATGTGGAGAAGGAAAAATAAGGAAAAATGATTGATGTATGTTTACTCGGAACCGGTGGGATGATGCCGCTTCCGAACCGGTGGCTCACGAGCCTCATGCTCCGCTACAACGGCAAGTGCATTCTGCTCGACTGCGGCGAAGGCACGCAGATCGCGATGAAGAAAAAGGGCCTCAGCCCGAACCCCATCAGTACGATTCTCTTCACGCACTACCACGCGGACCACATTTCCGGGCTTCCCGGGATGCTGCTCGCGATGGGCAACGCGGAGCGCACGGAGCCGGTCCTCATTGTGGGCCCCAAGGGGCTGGAGCGCGTGGTATCGAGCCTTCGCGTGATCGCGCCGGAGCTGCCCTTTGAGATCCGCTTCCGCGAACTGACAGAAGGCCTGGAGACGTTCGAGCTCCCGGGCGAGCCGGCATTCCACATCACAGCCCTCAGGGCCAACCACAGGGTCACCTGCTACTGCTATTCCTTCGAGCTGGAGAGAGCGGGCAGGTTTGACGCGGCGGCGGCGAAGGAGAAGAACATTCCCCTGACCTACTGGTCGAGACTGCAAAAGGGCGAGACCATAGAAGATCCCGCGGCGCCGTCTGGTGTTTACACGCCGGACATGGTCATGGGGCCCGCCAGAAAAGGACTCAAGATCGCATACGCGACCGACTCGCGCCCCTGCGACAACATCGTGACGGCGGCAAGAGATGCCGACCTGTTCATCTGCGAGGGCATGTACGGCGAGGAAGATAAGCTCTCCAAGGCGAAGGAGAAGAAACACATGACCTTTGGCGAGGCCGCGAGGATCGGCGCGAAGGCACAGCCCGCCGCGATGTGGCTCACACATTTCTCGCCATCCGAGATGCACCCGGAGAACTATATCAAGGCGGCGCAGAAGATTTACCCGCCGGTTGTCTGCGGCAAGGACGGGAAGTCCCTGACCCTCAATTTCGAAGAAGACAAATTCGGAAGTGACGCCGATGCGTCACTTCCGAACAATCCTCGGTGACGCAAGCGTCCCCGAGGACTCGTGCGAGAAATCGCCTTCGCGAATTTCTCGCGCGAGTGTTGCAAAATATACGGTACTGGGTATAAATGAGTCAATAAATAGCAGACGGCCCTGCCGTCTGTGCGGAGCGATCAGCAATGGAAAAAGACATTACTATTCTGGGACTGGAATCCAGCTGCGACGAGACGGCGGCCAGTGTCGTGGTGAACGGCAGGACGCTCCTCTCGAACGAGATTTCCTCCCAGATTGACATTCATACATTATACGGCGGCGTCGTGCCCGAGATCGCGTCGAGGAAACACGTCGAACGCGTGAATCAGGTGATCGAAAAGGCATTGTCAGACGCGGGCAAAACGCTCGATGATCTGGACGGCATTGCCGTGACCTACGGGCCGGGCCTCGTGGGCGCACTCCTCGTCGGCGTGTCGGCAGCCAAGGCGATTGCCTGGGCGAGGGGCATTCCGCTCATCGGCGTCCACCATATTGAAGGGCACATCAGCGCGAATTTCCTCGCATACCCTGAACTGGAGCCGCCGTTTATCTGTCTCGTCGTATCGGGCGGACACACGCACCTCGTCATCGTGAGGGATTACGGGGAATATGAGATCCTCGGCAGAACCGAGGACGACGCGGCGGGCGAAGCCTTCGACAAGGTGGCGCGCGCGGTGGGCCTTGGCTATCCGGGAGGACCCAAGATCGACAAGGCGGCGCGGGAAGGCAATCCGCTCGCGATCCCGTTCCCGCAGGGCAAGGTGAGAGGCAACGCGTACGATTTCTCCTTCAGCGGCCTCAAATCCAGCGTGCTGAACTACCTCAACACGGAACAGATGGCGGGGCGGGAAGTCAATGTGCCGAACCTTGCCGCCAGCTTCCAGAAGGCGGTCGTGGACGTACTCGTGGGACACGCCATGGAGGCAGTTGATACCTATCATTATCAAAAGTTCGCGATCGCGGGCGGCGTTGCATCGAACAGCGCGCTGCGCGCGGCGGCAAAGGAAGCCTGCGAGAAGAGAGGCGTGGGATTCTACTGCCCGCCGCCGATTCTCTGCACGGACAACGGCGCGATGATTGCCTGCGCCGGCTACTACGAGTTCATGAAGGGGACCAGGTCCGGCTGGGATCTCAACGCCGTGCCGAACCTCGCACTGGGGTCACGCTAATATGTTTCCATCCTGTACTGCTATCCTGCTCGCGGCAGGAAAGGGGAGCCGCATGGGCGGCCCCGTACCGAAACAATACCTGCCTCTGCACGGCAGGCCGCTCGCTGCCTGGTCCCTTCGCGCCCTCGCAGCCTCTTCCTGCATCACAGACATCGTGATGGTGATCCCCGAAGGGGATGAAGACTACGTCCGGAATACAGTGATCCCGGCAGCGGGAGAAGAGGCGCGCGGCAAAGTGCGCTCTCTCGTGCCCGGCGGCGCGGAACGGTACCTCTCCGTATGGAATGGCCTTCGCGCGATCACGTGGGACTGCGCTTATGTGGCGATTCACGACGGAGCAAGGCCCCTCATCGATGAGGCATCCATCCAGAGGCTGTACGATGCCGTGCGCGATCCCGCAAACGGCGGGACGGCGGTGGCCGGGATGCCCTCGAAGGATACGGTGAAGATCACGAATGCGGGAGCCTTTGTTGAGAACACGCCGGACAGGAGCCGCGTCTGGATCGTTCAGACCCCGCAGGTATTCGAGCGGGAGCTGATCACAACGGCTTATGAGAAGATGACAGAGAGCCTGCCGGCTCTTACGGCAGCGGGAGTCAACATCACGGACGACGCGATGCTCGTCGAGACCCTCTGCCACAGGAGGGTGAGGCTCATCGAGGCCTCCTACCGGAACATCAAGGTCACAACCCCGGAGGACATTCCGTTCGCGGAGAGCATCCTCCAGGCAGAGCAGTAAGGATTAGATATGTCATTCGTTCATCTGCATACACATACCGAATATTCCCTCCTCGACGGCTCGAACAAGGTGAAGGCCTACGCGCAGCGCGTGAAGGAGCTGGGGATGAATGCCGCCGCCATCACGGACCACGGAGTGATGTACGGTGTCATTGACTTCTATCTCGCGTGCCAGGATGCCGGCATCAAGCCGATCATCGGGTGCGAAGTGTATGTGGCGCCCGGGTCCCGATTCGACAAGGAAGCGGGGGAGAACTCCGAACGCTATTATCATCTGATCCTCCTTGCGGAAAACAACGAAGGCTACGCGAACCTTTCGAAAATATGCAGCCGTTCTTTCACGGAAGGCTATTACTATAAACCCCGCGTCGACAAGGAACTCCTTCGGGAATTCCACACGGGGCTCATTGCATCCTCCGCGTGCCTTGCGGGAGAGCTCGCGCGCGACATCGTGAGGGACGACATCGACGCGGCGAGGAAGGCAGCCCTCGAGTACCAGGATATTTTCGGAAAGGGCAATTTCTATCTCGAGCTGCAGGACCACGGCTATCCCGATCAGCAGAAGGTGAACGCCGCCCTGCTGCAGATGTCCAGAGAGCTGGACATCCCTCTGATCGCGACCAACGACTGTCACTACACGATGCCGGAGGACGCCGAGGCACACGACATTCTCCTCTGCATCCAGACGGGCAAAAAGCTCGCGGACGAGAACCGCATGCGCTACCCCGGCGGACAGTTCTATGTGAAAAGCGAAGAGGAGATGCGGCGCCTCTTCCCCTACGTGCCGGAAGCGCTGGACAACACGCAGAAGATCGCGGACCGCTGCAACGTGACCTTTGACTTCGGTCATACGAAGCTTCCTCATTTCGATGTGCCGGAAGGTTATGACAGCTGGACTTATCTCAACAAGCTCTGTGACGACGGTTTCCAAGAGAGATATCCTGATGACGATGGCAGTGTGAGAGCGCGCCTTGACTATGAGCTCTCCGTCATCCGGCGCATGGGCTATGTCGACTATTTCCTCATCGTGTGGGACTACATCAACTGGTCCAGGGAGAACGGCATCGCGGTCGGCCCGGGCAGAGGCTCGGCTGCGGGTTCCGTGGTCAGCTACTGCATCGGGATCACACAGCTCGATCCGATCAAATACGACCTTCTCTTCGAGCGTTTCCTGAACCCGGAGCGTGTCTCCATGCCCGATATCGACGTGGACTTCGAGTTCGAACGCAGGCAGGAGGTCATCGACCATGTCACGAGGAAATATGGCAAGAAGAATGTCGTCCAGATCGTGACCTTCGGAACACTCGCCGCCAAGGGCGTCATCCGCGACGTCGGCAGAGTCATGGATCTGCCCTACAGCTTCTGCGACACGATCTCCAAGATGGTGCCGAATGAGCTGAACATCACGCTGGACAAGGCACTCGTTGAGAATCCCGATCTGAAGAAAGCCTACGAGAGCGACGACCGGGTACGCAAGCTCATCGACATGTCGCGCAAACTCGAAGGCCTGCCGCGGCACACCTCCATTCACGCCGCGGGTGTCGTGATCTGCGCGGAGCCGGCAGAGAATCTCATTCCCCTGCAGCGGGCAGCCGACGGGTCGATCACGACGCAGTACATTATGACCTGGGTAGAGAAGCTGGGCCTCTTGAAGATGGACTTTCTGGGCCTTCGCACCCTGGGCGTCATCAAGAATGCCGTGGGTATGGCGGAGAAGTCGATCGAGGAAGCGGGCGGCCACTATCCCCCGTACGAGCCTTCTGTTTTAACGAATGTGAAAATTACAGACAACCCGGGACCTGTGCCGATCAATATCGACGCGATCAACATGGACGATCCCAAAGTCTACGCCTCTCTCTCGACCGGCAGGACGGACGGCGTGTTCCAGCTCGAGTCCGGAGGGATGCAGAGCTTCATGAAGGAACTGCAGCCGGAGAGTTTCGAGGACGTTGTCGCCGGCATCGCGCTGTACCGCCCGGGCCCGATGGATTTCATTCCGCGTTACATTAAGGGCAAACAGACAAAGGGCCAGATCCAATACGCGGCGCCGCAGCTGGAGCCGATCCTTGCGACAACCTACGGCTGTATCGTCTACCAGGAGCAGGTCATGCAGATCGTGCAAAACCTCGCGGGCTTCTCCCTGGGCCGTGCCGATAAGGTGCGCCGCGCGATGAGCAAGAAACATCTCGATGAGATGCAGACAGAGCGACAGGCGTTCGTTTACGGAGACCCGGAGGCAGACATTCCAGGGTGCGTCGCGAACGGGATCCCCGCGGAGGTTGCGAACGACATCTACGACACGATGATCGACTTCGCGAAATACGCATTCAACAAATCCCACGCGGCCTGCTACGCCGTTGTCACCTATGAGACGGCCTGGCTCAAATACTATTACCCGATGGAATTCTTCGCGGCACTCATGACCTCTGTCATCGACTTCCCCGCGAAGGTTGCGGGCTATATCCTCGTCTGCCGCGGCATGGGCATGAAGATTCTGCCGCCCGACGTCAATGAAGGAGAGGCGGGCTTCTCTGTTTCCGGAGGCGCGATCCGATACGCGCTGACGGCGATCAAGGGCGTCGGCAGACCTGTCATTGACGCGATCGTTGAGGAGAGGACGGAGAACGGCAGATTCCAGGATCTGCACGATTTCCTCCAGCGCATGACGGCGAGAAGCGCGATGATCAATAAACGCGTCGTCGAGAGTTTCATCAAGGCGGGTGCGCTGGACGGTTTCGGTGCGACGAGGAAACAGATGATGAGCGTCTACATGCGCATGATGGACGATCTCCAGGAAGCGTCTAAGAACAATATGGCAGGACAGCTCTCCCTGTTCGACATCGTGGACGATGCGACGAAGAAGGATTTCGAGATCAGCTACCCCAACGTTGGGGAGTACGAGAAGGAGATGAAACTCACCTTCGAGAAAGAAGTGCTGGGTATCTATGTTTCCGGACACCCGCTCGATGACTACATCGGTCTATGGCAGGGACACATCACGAATAAGGCCGCGGATTTCATTCTGGATGAGGACACGGGCAGCACGAGAGTGCAGGATGGCGCGAATGCCACGATCGGCGGCCTCATCACCGATGTGCGCATTAAATATACGAAGAAAAATCAGGTCATGGCCTTTGTCACAATCGAAGATCTGACCGGAACGGTTTCCTGTATTGTTTTCCCCAGCACCTATGAGAAGTGCGCGCAGCAGCTTCGGGAGGACGCCAAGGTCTTCGCGCGGGGCAGGGTGCAGAGCAAGGAGGACCAGGACGCGGAGCTTTTGGTATCGCAGCTCACGCCATTCGATGAAGTGCCGCGCCGCCTGTGGCTGCGCTTTGCAACGCCGGAGGAATATGAGGCAAAGGCAGGCGTAGTGAACAAGGCCATCGACGAGCACGGCGGCAGGGACCAGGTGGTCCTCTACATCGACAGCATTCGGGCGCGCAAGGTACTGCCGCCGGGACAGGGCGTCCGGGCGGAGGAGGACCTCATAGAGAGCCTCAAGGCGCAGCTCGGCGAGCACAATGTCACACTGGCGTAGAGAGTCGTTTCGCATGATGAAATTATGCGCATCATGCACTGCAGTACTGCGCGGAATGTACGATAGAAGTTTGCAAAGCTTACGGTAGTAAAGTATGATGTAACTGCGAGTTGTCGCGAGAAATCGCCTTCGCGAATTCCTCGCACGGATGTCGCAAAGGGCGCGGCATCGGGGAAAGAGAGAACTATGGCAGAGAAAAAATCCAAGACAATCGGCATTTTAACGAGTGGCGGCGACGCCCCCGGCATGAACGCGGCGATCCGCGCGGTGGTTCGCAAGAGCATCCTGGATGGCATGAAGGTTTACGGCATCCAGAGAGGTTACACAGGCCTTCTCAATGAAGAGCTGTTCGAGATGGATAAACACAGCGTCTCCGACATCATCCAGCGCGGCGGCACGATCCTCGGCACCGCCAGATGCGAGGAGATGCGAACCGAGGAAGGCCAGAAGAAGGCAGTCGACATCTGCAATAAATTCGGAATCGACACGCTGGTCGTGATCGGCGGCGACGGCAGCTATCGCGGCGCGCTCGCGCTCTCGAGACTGGGCATCAACGCGATCGGGATCCCCGGCACCATCGACCTTGACATCGCGTGCACGGATTATACGATCGGCTTCGATACGGCGATTAACACCGCCATGCAGGCAATCGACAAGGTAAGAGATACCTCCTCCTCCCACGAGAGATGTTCGATCATCGAGGTTATGGGCAGGAACGCCGGCTATATCGCGCTCTGGTGCGGCATTGCCAACGGCGCCGAGGACATCCTCCTCCCGGAGAAATACGATTACGACGAACAGAAGATTGTCGACAACATCATCAACAACCGTAAACACGGCAAGAAGCATCACATCATCATCAACGCCGAGGGCATCGGTCATTCCACTTCCATGGCGAGAAGGATTGAGGCGGCGACCGGCATCGAGACGAGAGCCACGATCCTCGGCTACATGCAGCGCGGCGGTTCCCCGACCTGCAAAGACAGGTTCTACGGCTCAATCATGGGCGCGTACGCGGCAGACATCGCATCGGCCGGCAAGAGAGACCGCGTCATTGCTTTCCGCGGCGGCGAAGTGACCGACATCGACATTGAGGAAGCGCTCGCCATGCAGAAGAGTATCCCGGAGTATCAGTGGGAGGTCAGCCAGGCGCTGTCCCGCTGATCAATCGTCGAAGAGATGGAAGAGATTACATCCTATCAGAATCAGAAGATCAAAAGGCTGGTCCTTCTGGGCTCCAGAGCAAAGGAGCGCCGGAAGGCTCAGTCTTTTGTTATAGAAGGAATCCGCCTGTTCCTGGACACGCCGGATGCGTATCTTGACGAAGTGTACGTGATGGTCAGCCTCTATGATGAGCTGACCCGGGCTGTCAGAGGAAGAAACTGCGGTGACCAGAATGGTCAGAATGGGCGTACATTGCAGGAGACAGCGGGAATTCTCGACAGGCTCGCCCGGCATGAAACGTATCTTGTGAGGGATGACGTCTTCAAAAAGGCGGCAGACACGAGTACCCCGCAGGGCATCATGGCACTGGTGAGGGAGCCTTCCTGGACGTTTGCAGATGTATTAGGGAAAACAACAGGCGTCCCGCCGCTCATTCTCATCACGGAGGATGTGCAGGATCCGGGGAATCTCGGGACCATGTTCCGGACGGCAGAGGCAGCAGGCGCGACCGGCATCATCATGACGCGCGGCACGGTGGACCTGTTCCATCCAAAGACCGTCCGGGCGACCATGAGCGCGATCTTCCGTGTGCCGTTCTGTGTGACAGACAACCTGCCACAGACCCTGGAAGAGCTTCAGGCAGAGGGCGTCCGGGTCTTCGCGGCTTACCTTGGCGGCGTGCATGACTACGATGCATGTGACTACAGGAATGGCACCGCGTTCCTTATCGGCAATGAAGGGAACGGTCTGCGGTCGGAGACGGCAGCTGCGGCAGATGAGAAGATCCTGATCCCGATGGAGGGAGAGATCGAATCGCTGAATGCGGCAATGTCTGCGGGAATACTGATGTATGAGGCGCACCGCCAGAGAATGCGGCGCGGGTAAGGAGGCAGCATATGGTAATCGGATTTATCGGACTGGGCAACATGGCAAAGGCAATGATCGGCGGGATCCTCAAGAACGGGATCGTCGGCAGCGCCGATGTGATCGGCAGTGCCGCAACGCAGGAGACCATTGACAAGGTGAGGGAGCAGTACGAGATCGAAGTGACGCTCTCCAACAAAGAGGTCGCGAGGAAAGCGGATGTCATCATCCTCGCCGTCAAGCCGATCGTCCTGCCGGTCGTCCTCGAAGAGATCATGGATGAGACGGATGAATCGAAACTCATCATCAGCATCGCCGCGGGCAAGACGACGAAGTGGATCAGCCAGTATTTCAACAAACCGGTGAAGATCGTCCGCTGCATGCCCAACACGCCGGCACTCGTGCAGGAGGGTGCGTCTGCCGTATGCAGGAATGAGAATGTCTCCGACGAGGACCTGGAGATCGCACTCTCCATCGTCCGCTCCTTCGGTATGGCAGAGGTGGTCAATGAGAACCTTGTGGACGTGATCGGCGCCGTATCCGGGGCTTCGCCTGCCTATGTTTTCATGTTCATTGAAGCGCTGGCGGATGCCGGAGTGAAGTGGGGACTTTCGAGGAAGCAGGCATATCGCTTCTGCGCACAGGCCGTCATGGGCTCTGCGAAGCTCATGCTCGAGTCCGGCCGCCATCCCGCCGAGCTCAAGGACATGGTCTGCTCGCCGGGCGGTACGACGATCGAGGGACTGGAAGTCCTGGAGAGAACAGGCATGCGCGGCGATATCATGGAGGCGATTGATGCCTGCATGAACAAGACGAAACAGATGTAGTATTCCGTAGCGGTTGTAGTGTTCATAGTAGACTCCTCCGGAGTTAAGCTCTGAAAGTTGACAAGTTTGTTACACAGTGTTAAGATGCGGTCTGATTTACGTAACAGATTTGTAACAAATAGATATGAGAGCTTAATATTTGGGACCAGGGACCAATCGTGTCCCGCGCCCATGTTCCGGAGGAGGAATGAAGAAGATTACACATCGTATCGGCATCGCCTTTGCACTGCTCATTACAGCAGGCCTGTGGCTCGCGCCGGCAAAGGGCGTCCACGCGGCGGAAGCGGTGGAGGCAATGAACGCGGTGCTCATGCAGCAGACCGATCCCGCGGCACAGATTTCGGTGGTGCAGGCGGTATCCGCTTACCAGAATGTCGTGGCAATGGACGAAGATAAGAGCAGTGCCTATTTCGCGGATGCGACGGCACAGGCAGCCAAGGCGTACAATGAGACAAGAGCCGGCGGCGGATCGGAAGAGATGGCACAGGTCATGGCGAACCGGGCTGTGCTGAACTACGTACAGATGGGCGCGGCAGCGACCGAGGACAAGTCAGACGATCACGAGGCGGCACAGCTCGCCAATGCGAACGAGAAGGAACTCCAGGATCTCAAGGCGAGGGCAGCTGATGAGGCAGCAAAGGCAGCTGCTGAGGCAGCGGCCGCAGCGGAAAAGGCAGTACACGAGGAGCAGCTTGCAAAGGGAGCCATCCATGAAGCCTATTCCGCAACGGCAGAGGAGAGAAGACTTCTCGCTGCCATCATCTACTGCGAGGCGGGCAACCAGCCGGAGAACGGCAGGGTCGCCGTTGGCAATGTGGTCCTGAACCGCGTCCGTTCGAGGAAATTCCCGGGCTCCATTCGCGAGGTTGTGTACCAGCGAGGCCAGTTCGAGCCCGCGATGAGCGGCTGGCTCGGGAGAGTTCTGTCGAAGAACACGATTCCTGCCAACTGTTACGATGCGGCGGACCAGGCGCTCGCGGGAGCGACACCGGTAGGAAACGCCATCTTTTTCATGCGCAGAGAACTGCACTCCCAGGGCCTCATCATCAAGGATCACTGCTTCTGGGGCAGCATGTAATGCGAGATAATGGTAGCTGCACAGTACAGCTCGAAGCGAAAGCCCAAGGGCTTGCTTCTCCAGGCGTACCAAAGCAGGGACTCAACAGATTATGTAAAGAGCACAAGGTCATGGGGTGAATATGCCCCATGGCCTTTTGAAAACCGCAGGTTTTTGTTAACCGCAGGGTTTTGCTTTGTCAACCGGACTTATTGTATAATCTTGAGTATCTGTCCGGACAGACAGAGTGCTGGCTGCTCCGGGCGTATCAAAATAGATTTTCAGCAGGCAGGATGCAATTCCGCTTTGCGGGATACTCGCGCAGCGAAGTATGTGCGGAGCAGATGACAGCGGATGCCGCATAATGTGCGGCAGGGGGATATCATATGGCAAAAATAGATCTGACAGGAAGAGATTTTCTGAAGCTCCTCGATTTCTCCGCAGAGGAGATCCGTTACCTCGTGGATCTGGCGGCGGATTTCAAGGCGAAGAAGGCAGCCTTCACGCCGGTGGACAAGCTGCGCGGCAGGAATGTCGCCCTGATCTTCGAGAAGACTTCGACGAGGACCCGCTGCTCCTTCGAGGTAGCGGCGCACGATCTCGGCATGGGCACGACCTATCTCGACCCTTCCGGATCGCAGATCGGCAAAAAGGAGTCCATCGCGGACACAGCCTGCGTGCTCTCCCAGATGTTCGACGGCATCGAATACCGGGGCTTCGGGCAGGAGATCGTCGAGGAGCTGGCGAAATACGCCTCTGTTCCCGTCTGGAACGGCCTTACGAATGAATATCATCCCACGCAGATGCTGGCAGACCTTCTGACCATCAGGGAGCATTTCGGCAGAGTGGAGGGCATCCGCCTTTCCTATTACGGAGACGCGAGGTACAACACAGGCAACTCCCTCATGGTGCTGGGCGCCAAGATGGGCATGCACATCACCCTCTGCTCCAACCGGAAATATTTCCCCAATGAGGCTCTTGTGGAAACCTGCAGAGCTCTTGCACAGGAATCCGACGGCAGCATCACGCTGACAGAGGATGTGCAGGAGGCAGCCCGCGGCGCGGATGTATTCTATACGGACGTGTGGGTATCCATGGGCGAGCCGGAAGAGGTATGGCAGGAGCGAATCCGCGACCTTACGCCGTATCGCGTCACGATGGACCTTCTGAATCAGGGAAGCGAAGACGCGATCTTCATGCACTGCCTGCCCGCGTTTCACGACCTGCACACCGGTACAGGCAAGCTCATCCATGACAAATACGGCCTCACCGAAATGGAAGTGACGGATGAGGCATTCGAGAGCGGGAAGTCTGTTGTTTTCCAGGAGGCAGGGAACCGCATGCATACGATCAAGGCCGTCATGGCGGCGACGCTGGGCTACAGGGAATAGGAATCAGCTGACAGAGAGTGTGTATCATCACGATGAAAGAGAAGATTTTAAGAATACTGCGGGAGGCTGACGGCTACGTTTCCGGGCAGAGCCTGTGTGAGCTCTTAGGCGTCTCCCGGACGGCGGTGTGGAAGAACATCGGCCAGCTCCGTGCGGAAGGCTATCAGATCGAGGCCGTGACCAACAAGGGCTACCGGCTCGAGGAGAAGGGCATGGACGTGCTGAATGAGGAGGAGCTGAACGCCGTCTGGAACACCCGCTGGGCAGGGCGGCCGCTGATTTACAAAAAAGAGACAGGCTCCTCCAACGATGACATCATGAAACTCGCAGATGAAGGCTATCCGCAGGGCACGCTCGTCGTCACTTCCTGCCAGACGGCCGGCAAGGGGAGAAGGGGCAGAACCTGGCTCTCTCCGCCGGAAGGCAACGTGTACATGAGCATCCTCCTCAGACCCCACATGCCGGCAAACAAGGCGCCGCAGTGCACGCTCGTCTGTGCGCTCGCGCTGTATCAGGCGGCTGAGGAGCTGCCGCACGGGGAGAACGTGATCTTCGGAATCAAGTGGCCGAATGACCTCGTCGTCTCGGTGGATGGCGGACCGTTTAAGAAAATCGTCGGCATCCTCACGGAAATGCGCATGGAGGAGACAGAGATCCGCGACGTCACGATCGGCGTCGGCGTGAACGTCAACATGCCCTCCGTCCCGGAAGAGGTGCAGGAAACGGCGGCGACCATGATGGCAGCCCTGGGATACAAGGTGACGAGGGCGGCCTTCGCCGCTTCCTGCTGGCGGCATTTCGAGGATGACTATGACATCTTCGAGCAGGCAGAGAGCTTCGCGCAGCTCAAGGCGGAGTATGAAAAGGCACTCGTCAACATCGGCAGGAAGGTGCGCGTCCTCGATCCCCGTGGGGAATACATGGGAGAAGCGACGGGCATCACGGACAACGGCGAACTCATCGTTATCGCGGATGGAGACGGCAGTAAGAGGCATATCGGCAGCGGCGAGATCTCCGTACGCGGCGTCATGGGGTACGTGTAGAAGATAGAAACAAATCTGCGTTGTGCAATCTTTTCGAATTCCTCGCACGGATGATGCAGATATGCTGCGCTGAGTGTGGGGTTGATGCTCTGCGAACGTCTGCATAGTAGTTTGCAGGGTAGTAAAGAAAATGAGGTGAATCAGAAAGTGACAGATCAGGAACAGATGGAGGACAGGAAATACCGCATCGTCCTCTGCGGCGCGAGCGCTTACGATAAAAAATATTATTTCAACCCGAATTTCAAGGATCTGCCGGAGAACATCCAGGAAGAGCTTCGGGTTCTCTGCGTCCTCTTCACGAACGAGGCCGGCGGGATTTTCACGGTGGGGTTCACGCCGGAGGGCGAGGTCGTCATGGACACACAGGCAACAGAGGGGGATCTCTTGTACGATGAGATCGGCGCTGGCCTTACCATCAAGAAGATCCGTCAGCAGAAACAGGAGCTGTTCCAGGCAGTTTCCGTTTTCTACAAGGTGCGTTTCCTGCACATGAATCCCTCGGACCTTCTCGAGGATGACGAAGATTAGATCACAGAGGTGCGAATCATGCAGTTTCAGATCGGCAGTGTGACGATACCGAATCAGACCGTATTGGGGCCAATGGCAGGGGTAACTGACCTGCCATTTCGTCTGTTGTGCCAGGAAATGGGCGCGGGTCTGACCGTGTCGGAGATGATCAGCGCGAAGGCACTGATTTTCCACAATGCGAAAACAGAAGAACTCATGCAGACTCGTGCAAAAGAGCGCCCGTATTCTCTGCAGATCTTCGGTCATGAGCCGGAGGTGATGGCGGAGGCGGTGGAGCTGCTCCAGGATAAACCGTTCGATATTCTGGACATCAACATGGGCTGCCCCGTACCGAAGGTTGTGAATAATGGCGAAGGCAGCGCCCTCATGAAGGACCCCACGCTCATTGAGAAGATCGTGGCAGCCTGCGCTCAGCATACCCCGCGCCCCGTGACGGTGAAGATGCGGCTTGGCTTCGACAAAGAGCACATCAATGTCGTAGACTGCGCAAAGGCAGCGGAAGCCGGCGGCGCGAAGGCAATCGCCGTGCATGGCAGGACGAGGTCGCAGCTCTATCGGGGAGAGGCCGACTGGCAGCCAATCGTGGATGTCGTGAAGGCCGTGAAGATCCCCGTCATCGGAAACGGAGATGTGAAGAATGGGCCTTCGGCGAGGCGCCTCCTTCAGGAGAGCGGCTGCGCGGCCGTCATGATCGCGAGGGCAGCCGACGGCAATCCCTGGATCTTCCGGGAGGTGGTACACTACCTGGAAACCGGACAAGAGAGTGAGAAGCCATCGAACAAAGAGATCATTGCGATGATACGAAGGCACGCTGCCTTGACAGAAGAGATCAAGGGAGAGAAACGGGGAATTCTCGAGATGCGCCGCCACGCAGCCTGCTATCTGCAGGGCTTCCCCGGGGCGTCGCACCTTCGCCAGGAGATCAATCAGGTCACAACCTTTCGTGAGCTCGATGCCCTGCTCGCCAGAGAATTTCCGTACGCCTGATATTTCCGCCGGAGGGCGCGTGGGAATTGCCGAAAAAGGTTGAACTTGCCGCGGTTATTATTTATAATGTTGTGCCATCGGGTACGAAAATTATGACCCGCCCGCATTGGCAATTTTGATGAGAGATATGTGAACCGCACCGGCGGAAATTCTGATCCGCCCCGCAGGAAAGAGGTAAAAATGGCAGAAGAACAGACGGCAGCGAAGAAAAATGTGATGACTTACGCAGGCCTCAAGAAATACGAGGACGAGCTGCACAATCTCAAGGTGGTCAGACGCAAGGATGTTGCCCAGAAGCTCAAAGAGGCAAGGGAGCAGGGAGACCTTTCCGAGAATGCCGAGTATGATGCTGCCAAGGACGAGCAGCGCGAGATCGAAGAGAGAATCAGCGTCATTGAGGAGATGCTCAAGAACGCCGAGGTCGTTGCAGACGACGACATCAGCGGCGACAAGGTCAGCGTTGGCTCCAAGATCGTGATCCACGACATCGAATTCGATGAGGACGTCGAGTACAAGATCGTCGGCTCTTCCGAAGCCAGCATCCTCGAGGGCAAGCTCTCAAACGAGTCCATCGTCGGCAAGGCGCTGATCGGACACAAGGTGGGCGAGACCGTCAAAGTGGCAGCGCCCGCGGGCGAGAGCAGCTACAAAATCCTGAAAATAGAGAGATCAGAAGACTAAAGCGGTTTTACCTTACGGCAAAGACCTTACGGAAAAGACCTTACGGCAAAGACCTTACGGCAAAGACCTTACGGCAAAGACCTTACGGTCTTAGACCGAGTGGTCTTCAAATAGGAATACTATATATGGAAAATAATGAAAAGTTAAATCAGAATAAGCCAGAGCAGGACATCAACCAGCTGAAGAAGGTGCGCCGCGACAAGCTGGCGGCACTGCAGGCGGAGGGCAGGGATCCTTTTAAGATCACAACTTACGATCAGACTTTCCACACGCAGGAGATCAGGGATCGTTTCGAGGAGCTCTCGGGTGTCCTGGACGAAGAAGGCAATTACACGACAGAGCCGGAGACGGTTTCCATCGCGGGGCGCATGATGTCGAAGCGCGTCATGGGCAAGGCATCCTTCGGCAATCTCCAGGACCGCGACGGCAGGATCCAGTTCTATGTCAGCCGCAACGATCTGGGCGATGAGGCTTATGCTGCGTTCAAGCACATGGATATCGGCGACATTGTGGGCATCAAGGGCTTCCCTTTCCGTACGCGAACGGGGGAGATCTCTGTCCACGTACAGAGTCTTACGCTCCTGTCCAAATCCCTGGAGCCGCTTCCGGAGAAGTTCCACGGACTGACCGATACCGATACGAGATACCGCCAGAGATACGTTGACCTCATCATGAATGAGGAGGTTCGCGAGACGTTCAAGAAGAGATCCGCGATCATTGCGGAAATCCGTAACTTCCTCGCGGGCAGAGATTTCATGGAGGTTGAGACGCCGATGCTGGTAGAGAACGCCGGCGGCGCTTCGGCACGTCCCTTCCTCACGCATTACAATGCGCTGAACGAGGAGAGGAAGCTTCGCATCTCCCTCGAGCTGTATCTGAAGCGCCTGATCGTCGGCGGACTCGAGAGAGTGTATGAGATCGGTCGTGTTTTCCGGAATGAGGGAACCGATACGAGACACAACCCCGAGTTCACGCTCATGGAGCTGTATCAGGCCTATACCGACTACAACGGCATGATGGAGCTGACCGAGGCCATGTTCAAGGACATTGCCGAGAAGGTCTGCGGCACCGACAAGATCACCTACGGAGATCATACGATTGATTTCTCCAAGCCGTTCCGAAGACTCACTATGGTTGAGGCGATCAAAGAGGAGACCGGGATCGACTTCGACGCGGTGACAGGCGATGATGAGGCGAAGGCAATCGCGAGAGAGCACAACATCGAGTTCGAGGACCGCCACAAAAAGGGCGACATCGTCAACCTCTTCTTCGACGAGTACTGCGAGGACAAGATGATCCAGCCTACCTTTATCATGGATCATCCGATCGAGATCTCTCCTCTCACGAAGAAGAAACCCGACGATCCGTCCAAGGTAGAGCGTTTCGAGCTCTACATCAACGGCTGGGAGATGTGCAATGCTTACTCCGAGCTGAATGATCCGATTGATCAGAGAGAGAGATTCGCGGCGCAGGATGCCAACGCGGCAGCAGGCGATGAGGAAGCCGAGCACACCGACGAGGATTTCCTGCACGCAATGGAGATCGGCATGCCGCCGACCGGTGGTATCGGTTATGGCATCGACAGGCTGTGTATGTTGTTCACGAACAGCCCCGCGATCAGGGATGTACTACTGTTCCCGACATTGAAAACCGCCAAGGGAGAAAACTAAGAAGACCATGGAGGCGTAATCTCTACTGATAGTGTGGTGTTAAGGCTGTTTTGTACAACAAAATTTGAAGTAGATTTGGAATTTACGTATTTCAAACAACAGATCTACAACAAATTCACTTTTGATAATACGTTGTAATAAGCTATACTAAGCCGGTTGCACAGAAAACGAATATTCCAAGACCCCAAGAGGGGTACCTTTGATTTGAAAAGATTATCGAAGGTACTCCTCTTTTTTGTCGGCTTCCTCAAGGTAAGGGCATTCCTGTTACCAATCCATTTATGCAAGGAGATCTCAATAAGAGACAGGAAAGGAAAAATCATGAGCGAATAGGCTCTTCAGGCATCCCTGTGGGTCAGAAATGCCACTTTTTCCTGTAATCAAACTGCTTACTGAGGCTTAGGTTTTCGGTTCGGAAGTGGTATACGGATATCAGAGCATACGAGGTATACCATATCCATCATGTTCTGGATATTCCGAAAACCATACGCCTTGCGGATAATCAGCTTGATTTTGTTGTTCGTTGCTTCGATCCTCGCATTGCTCAGCTTAAGGCGGATCGTGTTAAGGATGTGCTCTTTGTGTCGCTTGATCTTCTTGTAAAGTTCTTTGAAAGCGGATATTCTGCTATGACTCGCCCACCAGAGCCAATGCTTCAGATCAGCCTCCGCCTGATCAACATCGGTGGACTTCAGCAGGAGCCGAAGCGATTCTTTCAGGCGGTACGCTCTGTATAGCTGTGGATCGTTTGCCTGGATCATATCCAGTCGGATCTGTTGGTTCGCCGTAAGGTGCTCCGGAGCTTTGCCTAACGTATAGCTGGAGTCCTTGATCTCAGATGCATTTGTCTTTGCTGCCTGAATCTTTGCGGCAATCTTGTTGTCAGCTTTCGGACGGCCACGCTTCTGAGAATTGTCTTTGTCAAGTTGCCGGGCTTTATCATAGGCTGCACACCAGCGATCTTTGCGGACCTCATCCAGCGCGTCCATGGCCCATTCAACGACATGGAAGGGATCAACGCAGCGCTCACACTCGGGAGTAAACTCATTGACGCAGTCTGTGATCCAACGGGCTCCATCGCCGGTCACCACTTTGATACTGGCAAGCTGCTCATCGGTGAGGCCTTTGTAATTGTTCGAGCACTGATTTACCATGGCCGTCAGCCACCCAGACAACGGTGTTGGTATCATGATTTACAACGACAGTGATGTACTTGTGTCCCTTCCGGTAGCTGGTCTCATCAATACCGATGTTCACAAGACCATTCAGACGTCGTGCACGTTCCGGTTCCAGGTCGTACAGGGCTCTGGACATACAGCTGCCGACGGTCTGCCAGTCGATCCGCATGTAGCCCGCCACTACGCTGCGAGGCAGGTATGTGGCAAGCCACGCAACAGTCAAATCGAAGTCCCTGGTAAAGCTGCTCTGCGCATATGCCCATGGAACGGCGGCGGTAACAACTCCATGCTCTGGGCAGGTGACGCGGTGTGTAGAAGCCTCAATCTCGACAAGGATTCCGCCGAAATCCAGACCACGCCAGACTTTCTTATTCTTAGCCTGACGGTCATATCTGGGAAGGTTCCTTCTGTTGCAGAATGGGCAGTCATCCCGATGCCATGCATCAGGACGAGCATTGATCCGCAGATGAATCACTCCATCTGCATCGTTGTAAAAGTCGTGGGACTTTACAACCGTGTGCTTGACATTGAGCAGTTTTTTACATAAGGTATCAGCAGAAGCCATCTTGGTAATCCTTTATCGTTGATGTTTGGTCGCTGATACTTTACAGGAGCCATGGTGGCTTTTTCAATATGTAATTGTTGTCAGAGGCAGGGTGTTTTACCCACAATCATGCCCGAAGCCTCATAATTCTTTTGCTTTCCCGCATGCTGTTTATGTCGATACATCCGACGAAGGGATTGACCTTCTCACCTATTATGCACCGGTCTGCGAGTCATATGAAGTCGATTATGATGAGGAAAATGACAGGCCGATCATGGAAGATTGGGATCCCTATGATTTTGATCATTACCAGATCGATCAGGATTTTTATGAGGATCACGGCATTTCCATGTCCAAGCTGAAAAAGCTCGGCTTACTTACCACACCCGTGATAGAAGGGCAGAGAGCTGATCTCAGCGGGACCGGCGACGGATATTGGAGGGCGTTGGGAGAGTTCTGCCCTTATATAGAGATCGACGGCCTGGATGAGAATATTGAATATATCGAAGACCACCCGGAGTCTGAACTTGCGAAGAAGAAGTCAGCGGAGATCATGAAACTGCTGCTCTCCATCAGTGGAAAACTAAGCGGTGTTATCAGAAAGAGGAAAAACAATCCCTATGACAGCCGTGAGAATGCTCATTTCTTGTGGCATCTGAGTTACCATGACTGGCTTTTTGATAAAAATGGGGAACTGCATCGGCCCTCGCAGATGTCTCGTTATGATCTTGATGAAGATATCTACAGTGAGCTGCCGAATAAGAAGGAAGCCTTCGCGATTCTTGGCTTCGTTGAGAAAGAGGCGGATGCTAAGACAGATACCTTTGAAATGGTCGGCGCTCTGGACCGGCGCGATAAGACGATCATGTTCCGTCAGCTGGCGAAAGAACTGGGATATGATATTTCAGATATTGGCAGAATTCAGCCTACGGAAGATGAGGATGACAGTGGGACTTTTGATCCGAATGCCTGACAGTCAGAGGAGTTCCCGCAGCGCAGGGTGCGAAATCTGGATAGCCTGATTGAACATGTCCGTCAGGAATTCTTCTGCGCGGATCCGGTAAGATATCAGAAAGTGCTCCGGCAGATCAGAACCAGCAAGTCGCCGAAAACAATTCGTGCTTATACGCTGGGTATGTATGTGAATGAGAGCGATACACAGATTTGTCAGATGTGCAAAAAGGCAGCACCATATGTGGATGTGACCGAAATTGCGAATTACGGGATCGAGATGCCACAGCTGAATCTATGCCTCTGCAAAAACTGTTCTTCCAGATATAAGCAGTTCCGCGATGGAAGCAAAGAGAAGTTCAAAGAAGAAATGACAAGGGCGCTTCGGAATATAGACATCGGAACGCCGGCAGAAGATTATGAAATCGAGCTGTCTTCTGACGCTACGATTCACTTTACCCAGACGCATCTGGCGGAGGTGAAAGAAATCCTTTCTCTCTTGGAGCAATATGGGATTCCTGGTCAGGAAGATCCGGAACCAGCAGCAAAGCCTGTATCCCAGATTCGGGAGAATGTTACCGGCCCCCTGGCTCATCCGCAGCGTGAGAGAAAACAGGTATATATCGTTGATCACAGGAGGGACGATCAGAGGCGGGAAAGACCTGTTGAAAGGCCCATGCCGGAGCGGAGACCAACGGTTCCACAGCCTCCGAGACAGGAGGAGAGAAGCAATATAACAAATAGTCAGAAACCAGAATCGCAGTCAAAGCCGCAAGTTGGAGCAAAAGTCCGTCATAAGGCATTTGGAGACGGTGTGATTACGTACATAGATGGCCCTTATATGGGTGTTAGTTTCCCAAAAGCAGGAGAGAAGAAATTTCCACTTCCGGATGCCTTTAAAAAGGGTTTTCTGACTTTGATTTGATAATACATTTTTCAGAGGAGATGGTGGCATGGCAATGCATATGAGCCTGCGTCTTGCATGGCATAGCGATGGGTGGAACGGTCATATCTGTAAGAACCCTTGCAGCAATACATACTGTGTAGGACAGTATTCTTATCCCGGAACATTGATTGCAGAAAACAGGGATCTGGACTATGAGACGAAACACGCTGGAGAGGCATGCTCTTTATATCCCTGTAAGGCTGCGTGCGGATGCAGTGTGAATGCTTTTGGCAAAGATACCATTCAGATTCAGATTGATCCTCCAAGCTGGTGGGGAAAGGGAGATGCGGACCCTGCACTTCTTACACTGCCGCCATCTACAGCGTGTACCTGGTGCTATGAATCCATGTACAGCGATGATGTCCTGAATAAGTCCGGGACAGCTCAGAAATATGATTATGAAGAGCGAAGCCGGAAGGCGGAGCAGTACTTTGCGCAGTTTGAAGAGGGAAAATCCCTGGTCTTTTATTATGCCGGTTACAGCAATCCTTTCTCGGAAAATGAAGAAAACAATTATGTGGTTGCTGGTGTTTCCCGGCTGAAGAAGATGGGAGATTTCCATTATTACCAGAATATCTCTGAAGAAATACGGAAGAAATATGCCGGCGGCATCGTATGGCAGAAGCCGGTTACTTCAGCATACCCAGATGAGGGGGGGTGTATCCCCTATTGGAAATACATGGATAATGAAAATGTTCTGGAGCGGCTGGTTATTAAGCCACTGCACAGGGCACCGTTTAAGTACGGATCCAGGGAGATCACGGACGATGATGCTATAGAGATCGTAAATCAGCTGGTAAACGCAGTAGAAGTGCTGATAGAGATAGGAGACACCACAGAGAACTGGAAGCTGCGCCGCGACTGGCTGGGCAGTGTCCTTAATGAATTATGGATTGCCCGTGGACCGTATCCCGGGTTTGCTTCAGTGCTGGAAAACCTTGGGCTTGGAAGCATTGAAGCCGCATATCTGCGCCTCACAAATGAAAGTGATATGAAAGCGTTCCGGGACCAGGTATGTGATCTGCTGGCCGGAGCACGCGATGACGTATGGGGACAGGCAATACCTGCAGCAGAACTGAAGAAGATCCGCCGGGAGTATAAGCTGCGAGAGGATCCCGAACAGAAGCTTTTACTGGATATCCTGCCGAGATTTGCTCTTACGGCAGGCCAGATGCAGGCTATCCTCAGTGAGGACAGGGAAAATGTATCAATCACAGCTTCTCTCGATGAAATACTAGCGGATCCGTATATCATTTTTGAACAGTACCAGGGCTATGATGTCGATGATGTCATACCGTTTTATAAGATCGATAACGGTATTCTGGCATCGCCGGACTTTGGACTTGATAACCTGCTGGATGAGGGCTCAACAGAGCGTCTCCGCGCTTTTTGCGTGGATGAGCTGAACCGCATCGCAGCGCATTCTTTTGGAAAGGCAGCGGCCATTCTGGAGTCTGTCAATCATCGACTGGATCGGATGCCGGAGTGGAAAAGATATACCTATAAGCTGAAAAATTTTGATATAGAAGCAGAGGTACTGGAAGAAGCTCTGTATCTGCGTCGTGATGAGAATAATACGCTGTATCTGTATTTGCGGTCCGTCTATGAAGATGAGCGGTGCATTGAGGATGCCTTCAAAGCGCTGACGGATCGTCCGGATATTGTCTTGAAACGGGCAATCAGTGCAGAGAAGTTTAAGGAGCGCCTGAAGAAGAAGGACTCTAAGCTGATATCCAAGGCAGGACGACAGTATGAGGCGATTCTGGACAAACAGGCCGAAATCTGCATGAAGATTTTTACCAAACCTCTCTGCGTTCTTTCTGGTGCGGCGGGCACCGGCAAAACCACGGTTATCCGGGCTATTGTGGAAAATATCAAACGTGTCCATGGAGAGAGCACAGGTTTTCTCCTTATGGCCCCGACAGGTAAAGCTGCTGAACGCATCAAAACACAGACCGGTGAGCGGTCTACTACAATCCACTCTTTCCTGGCTTCCAACGGATGGATCAATAACAATTTCACGCTGAAGAGATCCAGAGGAAAGCTCAGCCAGGATGTCAACACCATCATAGTTGATGAGTGTTCAATGATCGACCTGAACCTTTTTGCGACACTTCTCCGGGCGATCAACTGGAATAGTGTACAGCGTCTGATTCTGATCGGAGATCCGAATCAGCTGCCGCCGATTGGTCGTGGACGTGTCTTTGCGGATACTATTGCCTGGCTGAAGGCGGAATATCCGGAGAATGTTGGTGTTCTGACAGACAACATCCGTCAGCTGGTCAATCGGGTGGATGGCAATGGAAATGGAATACTGGAGCTTGCGAATATCTTTATCCAGGAGCAGCAGACATCAGACGAAAACCCGGAGACAACGGATGCGCTGAAACAGGCAAAAGAGGAAATCTTCGAGAAAATCCAGCTGGATGGGAACGGCGATATCGACAAGGATCTGGGCGTTTATTTCTGGCATGATCAGGAAGAACTGCAGCGTGTCCTTCAGGAGACCATGGTCCGTGATATGGAAGGGTACACCGGTTGGTATCTGCAGGATGAAGGGATGAGTCTGAACAAGCTATGGACGCAGGCCCTTAAGAAAGAAGATGGCTCCGCAAATCCGGAGGAGCTGCAGATCATTTCTTCTTATCGTGGAGAATTCTACGGAACGGATGCACTGAATCAATGGATGCAAAGCGTTTTCAATACATACTGGAGTCGCAAATATAACCTGGATGGGGTCAGTCCTTTTGATAAAGTCATCCAGTTCCGTAACAGGCCGCGCTCTGATATGGCGTATGTCTATAATGACGACACAAAACAGAATGAGCGGGCGGAAGTGTTTAACGGCGAGATCGGAATCGCTGTAATTCATGGCCTCGATTATCCGAACCAGTGGTATAAGCGGATGAGTCAGCTGGAGCATATCCAGGTCCGGTTCTCTAATCAGAATCGCAGGAAGCTCCGCTATAACTACGGCAAGAAACTCGGGAAGGACGAGAAGGGTCGCTGGATTCCGGAGCAGAAGGTTCAGGAAAACCTGGAGCTTGCCTATGCAATCAGCGTTCACAAATCACAGGGATCAGAGTTTGATTATGTTTACATTGTGATTCCGAAGAGGGACAGCCACCTGCTGTCTATGGAATTGCTGTACACAGCGATCACCAGGGCACAGAAACATGTGACGATCTTCCTGCAGGATGACATTGGAACGTTGACTAACCTGGGACATCTTGAGAAGTCTGCTGTCCGGCGGATCAACTCCTCTATATTCGAGTTCAAGCCCCTGCCGGAAGAACTGCTGTATACCCATAACTGGCATGCCGATGAGAAGAAGCTGGCCACATTGTCAGAGTATTTTGTGCGGTCGAAATCAGAGGTGATTATCGCCAACATGCTGGTGGACAGGGATATACCGTTCAAGTATGAGGAGCCGCTGTACGCTGCGGACGGCACGATGTATCTTCCTGATTTCACGGTGACATTTCGTGGGGAGACATATTACTGGGAGCATGTCGGAAGGCTGGATCGCCCAGATTATAAAGCGCACTGGGAGAAGAAACAGGAGTGGTACGAGAAAAACTTTCCGGGGCAGCTGCTTGTAACCTATGAAGGAAAGAACCTGTCGCAGGATGCACTGGAGATTATAATGGCGAATTCATGACATGTATAGGCTGAAATAGAAATAAGACAAACGGGCTGAGAAGCCAGACTAAAAGGTAGGGGTGTGAAATGGCTGGATTTACTATTGATATTACGGGAAGAATTAAGAATTTTGACATACCGAGAAATCAACCCTTAGTTCCTCTTTATGAAGCAATTGTAAATTCAATACATGCGATTGAAGAACGGCGTGCTAATGATGATAGATCTTTTAACCCATATATCATAATTGAAATCGTCAGGGATCAGCAGTTAATCATCGAAGGCCAAGGAATAGACTACAGTATTAACGATGTAATCGGTTTTAATGTTATCGATAATGGGGTGGGACTTGATGAGAATAATATGCGTTCTTTCCTACAGTCGGATTCTACCTATAAGGCTTCGATAGGGGGAAAAGGCGTAGGAAGGTTTTCCTGGCTTAAGGCATTTAAAAAGGCAGATGTTGAAAGCATTTTTCTTGATGCTGATTCAATTCCCGTCAGGAGACAGTTTGAGTTTTCTTTGGAAAAACAGGAGATCGATGATACTCTGACCGAATGTGATAACTATACGGATAATCGAACAGAGGTCAAGCTCATAGATTATCAATATGAGTATAGAAAAAATGTAAATAAACACGCGGACACAATAGCGACCAAGATAATGCAACACTGCGTAATATATCTGATGGCTCCTGACTGTCCAAAGATAACGGTGGTGGATGTCGCTGATGGAAATACCATTTCTATCAATGATCTCTTTCACCGTAATATAAAAAAGAGTGACAATATTTCGACGTTTACAGTCCAAGGTACAGATTATGAACTGCTGAATATTGAAATGGAAGATGCAGCAATCGGCGGTAGCAAATTATATTTGTGCGCCAATAGCCGTGTTGTAAGAGAAATACCGTTGGAAAAGCAGGTTGTAGATCTTGATAAAAATCTGTTTCGAGATCAGGGCTTTTATTATATTGGTGTGGTCTCCGGAAAGACTTTGGATGAGAGTGTCAGCACAAGCAGAACATCATTTGATCTTCCGGAAGAATCTGGGGACGGAGAATTATCTGTCCAGGATATAGTAGCTGCAGCGTCAGAAAAGATTGAAGAATTTCTTTCTGATTATCTTGTAGAAGTTCGGGCTCAGAAAGAAGAGAGAATACGAAGATATATTTCCAATGAGGCCCCTCAGTATAGGCATTTGCTGAAATATATGCCTGATAGAATCAGGGAAATCAAGCCATCTTTGTCAGATGCAAAATTGGATGAGGAATTATATCGTCTAAGAAGAGAATTTGAACTTCAACTAAGAACGGATAATCAGAATCTCATGGAAAAAATGAGAAATGAAATGGTTGTCTCGGATGTATATCAGGAAGAGTTCAGAAAGCAGGTTGAACGCATTAGTGATGCCAACAAATCTGTTCTTGCTGAATATGTCGCGCACAGAAAGATAATTCTGGAGTTGCTGAAGCAAGGGATTCGAAGAAATGATGACGGAAAGTATAACAGAGAATCCTTCATACACAATTTGATATATCCGATGAGGAGAACAGCAGATGAAGTAGGCTATGAAGCTCATAATCTGTGGCTGATTGATGAACGGTTATCGTATTGTGACTACATCTCGTCTGATGTTCCATTTAGTAATGACCCTAAAGAGGAACGTCCAGATATTATGATGTTGGACCATCCGGTGGCAGTATCCGATGAGGAAAATACGGGCCGTGCTTATGAGAGTATCGTCATCTTTGAATTAAAAAAGCCTCAAAGAGATGATTACACAGCATCAGATAATCCGATACAACAGATGTTGGGATACGTAGATAAACTTAAGACCAACAGGGTAAAGGATAAAGATGGCCGTATTATAAATGTCGACACTAATACGCAGTTTTACTTATATGCCGTTTGTGATATCACTCCGAATCTTATCAAAGTTGCAGATGATAGAGATTTTGTCAAAACTCCAGATGGACGAGGATATTATCGATATCACGGCAAAAAGAAGGCATACATCGAGATATTGTCATATGACAAAGTTATTCAAGATGCAATGAAACGAAACAAGATACTATTCGACAAACTTGGATTGGTATAGGCGGCAAATATAATGACGGGAAAGTATAAAGTAGTGACTCTTTGCGGCAGCACCCGTTTCAAAGATGCGTTTATGGAAGTTCAGAAGAGACTGACTCTTGAAGGAAATATCGTGATAAGCGTAGGTCTTTTCGGACACTCCGGGGACAGCGAAGTCTGGGAGAATATAGACGAAGGAACGCTGACTGCTACAAAGGCCATGCTGGATGACATGCATAAGCGGAAGATCGATATGGCAGATGAAATCTTTGTAATCAATGTCGGCGGATATATCGGTGAGAGCACACGTTCTGAGATTGAGTATGCAGAGGCGCATGGAAAGAGGGTAAATGAAACAGTCATTAATCCCCCAGCAGAGCTGGGGAGACTAACAGATGCGCGGTGCGGTGAGCGGAGGAACAGATAAAAAGCCTCCACTGTATAATGAAAGCAGGTCTAGCAAACCGTTTTCTTACAGTGGAGGCATCCATGGATAATCAAAGTCTAGCACATAGCAGATACAATTGCACATACCACATCGTGTTCATACCTAAATACCGCCGCAAGGTGATGTTCGGGCAGCTTAGAAAGGATGTTGGAGAAACGATCGGAAAAGTATGCAAAATGGAAGGGGTCACGATTTTAAAAGCCGCAACGCTGCCAGACCATGTGCATATGTATGTATCGATCCCACCGAAAGAGAGCGTGGCCAAAATGGTGGGAAGGATCAAAGGTAAAAGTGCGCTGATGCTGTTCGACAAATATCCACAGTATCGGGAAAGATATGACCGCCATTTTTGGGCACGCGGATATTATTGTGAAACAGTCGGTAACGTCAATGAAGAGACGATAAAGAAATATATCGCAGAGCAATACGAGAGGGATCGACTGGAAGGAGATCTCAAGAAGTAAGAAATGTAACAAGCCGCTTTTAAGCGGCAACCAGTAACAAGAAGAATGGTTTACTAGACCGCCTTTAGGCGGAAACGCAATAACGCCCTGGAAGGGCGATCACAAACCACCAGCAGAGCTGGTGGTACTGACTTT
>FNQX01000036.1 GCA_900107575.1 Lachnospiraceae bacterium NK3A20
TGGTGTGCTACCCGTCAAGAGGACAGTGAATAATTAAAAAGTTTTGTGCCGCCAGTCGAATGATCGGCTGGCGGTATTCTTATGCCGCTACATAATAGTTCTCATGGTATTCAACAGGGGTCATGAGGTGCAGCTTCCGCTGTATCCGTTCTGTGTTGTAGTATCGAATATAGGACTCTATTGACTTAATTAAATCTGTTTTTGAAGTAAAGCGCTTTCCGTAGTACGTCTCACGCTTCAGGATACCCCAGAATCCCTCCATCGGGCCATTATCGATGCAGTGAGCTACTCTGGACATGCTCTGCTTCATATGGTGTTTCTTAAGCCTTACAGAGAACTGCTTGCTTGTGTATTGAAAACCTCTGTCACTATGGAACAGTGGATGTGCATCCGGCTCATGAGTTGCGGCCTCATCAAAAGTGTTCATGACAAGAGGAATGTCGTTGCGACCGCCGATTTTAAAAGCTACGATCCTGCGGTCATAGAGATCCAGGATGGCGCTTAAATATACCTTGTGGACTTCAATACCAATGTAATACTTGAACTCTGTCACATCCGCCAGCCACTTCTCATTCGGAGCATCTGCTTGAAAATCCCGGTTCAGGTAGTTCCTGGCGATGTGAGCCGGATCATCACTGCTTCTGGTGCAGCTCTTAGGCTTCCACTTGATCGTGGACTGGACGTGTTCTTTACGGCAGATCCTCAAGACCCGTTTATCATTCACTGTGATGCCATGTTTTTTGTCCAGTTCATCCCTGATCCGCCGGTAACCCATGTCCGGATGCTTGTCATGGATGCCTTTGATCTTCTCAGAAATCTCTTCATTGTACCGCTCACTGAAACTGACAGGTTTTTTCAGCCAGCGGTAGTAAGCACCACGTGAGAGGTGCAGGTATTTGCAGAGTCTTTGTATGGGATAGTGCTTTTCCTCAGACAACGCTTTGATCGCCTGGTACTTATAAAGGTTTCGAGTCAGAGATAGCGATCTCTCATCTCTAACTCTCTGACTTTTTTTAACAGATCATTCTCCATCTGAAGGTCACGGTTCTTGCGTTCCAGTTCCGCAATCTTATCCCGCATTCCCTCTTCATGTGTTCTTGCGGGCTGTGTTCCTGCTCGTCGCCCACGGCGATCTTCCAGACCCGATGCCCCCATTTCCTCGTATCGTTTGACCCAGTTGCGTACCTGCTGATAGGAACAATTGTATTTCAGCGCCATTGCCCCATAATTCTTATCATTGGCAAGGCAATCCTGTACGATCTCAAGACGTTCTTCCGATGTCGTTGGTCTGGCTTTGCTCATGTAGCTGCCTCCTCCGCTTGTGCGAGATTTGATCTCTCCATGAGCAGTATAGACCTTTATCCAATTGCGTAACTGGCAGGAACTTCGTAAATGATATTTTTTGACAATGTCTGCCTGACTTGACTTTCCATCAAGATATTCATGAACGGCCTGAAGCTTCAGTTCCTGAGAATAACTCTTGTTATTGCGTTGAACCATAAGGGCAGTGGGACCATCTGCAAGATAAAGGTTACGCCAGCATCGAATGGTGGCACGGGCAACGCCTGTCAGCCGGGCAGCCTCTGAAACAGCGATCTCTCCTGCCAGTAGCCGTTCAACGATCTTTACTTTTTCTGCCGGATCAATCTTGCTTTTCCTAGACATAGAAATACCCCCAAGTAGGTTTTGTATTTCAGTGTCCTACTTGGGGGTAGCATATCACGGATACCGGACGCTGTCTGTTTCTCCTTGAATATAGGGTATATAACCCGGCGATTCGAATCGAATCCAAATCTGATCGACAGTCATTATGGCATAGAAAGGCAACTGCTGTGTGATATCCATGTTAAGGAAACGTTAAGCATGTGTAAGGCTCAGATCTGCTGCCAGGAGCTCACTCATAGTCCGCCGGAAATCTTTTGATGTCCCCTATCATGTGTATGATGAAGTCCCGGCATTTGCCGCAGCCTCTGCCGCAGCCGGTCACTTCCTGCACCTTCGGGAACGTATCGTTCCCCGCCCTGACAGCATCGACGATCTGTCCGTAAGTTACATGTTCGCAGCTGCACGCGGCTTTGTCACGCTTCATGGATTTTCACCTGCTTTTTTCTCTGCCCAAGTCCTGCAGTGACATTAATTTTTCCTAAACACGTTGAGTTGCCTGTCATAAAACGGTAAACTATTCCTTATGAAAAAAAACAAGGAACTTCTGTGGACAGCTATCGCCATAGGGCTGGCAGCTCTATCCATCCTGGCCATGCTCTCCCAGAGTAAAGAACTGACTCTGCAGGATCTTGCGGCGGCACTCGGCCATGCCAGCCCGTTCTGGCTGATCCTATCGGTCATCGCCATGAGCGGATACATTGTCTTCGAGGCGCTGACGCTCTACTACCTGCTCGATGGCGCCGGCTATCGCAAAAATCCCGGACAGTCGCTGACGTACGCGTCCGCCGACATTTACTGCGCATCCATCACGCCTTCCGCGTCCGGCGGGCAGCCGGTGTGTGCCTGGTTCATGAAACGTGACGGCGTCCCGATGGGCTATATCACGGCGATTCTCGCCGTTTACCTCATCGGCCATACCTTCGCGACGCTGACCATCGGCATCATCACTCTCATCGGAGGCTGGCACGTCTTTGCGAATCTCTCCTGGATCGCGATCATCCTGGTCATCCTCGGCTACCTCGTCATGACCGGCCTCGCCTTTTTATTCATCGCACTGCTGGGCATGGAGAAAAAGATCTTCCGCATCGGTTGCCGCATCATCGACTGGCTGACGAGGAAGAACCTCGTGAAGCGCAGCCAGTACTGGAAGGATCGCCTCGACCATACGCTCTCCGACTACTCTGCCGGCGTTGCGGTTATCAAGGGCAAGTGGAAGCTCATGCTCATCGTGTATCTTCTGAATATAGGCCAGCGCCTCTCCCAGACGATCGTGTCCACACTGATGTACATGGCGACCGGCGGCACGGCGAAGCATGCCGGTACTGTCTTCTCCGCACAGGTCTTCTCTTCCATCGGCAGTATGTGTGCGCCGGTTCCCGGCGGCATGGGCATTGCGGACTACCTGCTCTACAGCGGCCTGCGCTCCTTCATGGACAAGGAAGCCGCACTCCAGCTCGAGCTCCTCTCCCGCAGCACCTCATTCTACCTGTGCGTCGCGGTCAGCATGGTGATCGTGATCATCGGATACATCCGCAGAAGGAATTTCTATTTCTCTTATAAGCGAAGATTCCGCTAGTGTGAAAATAAAAGGCGTCCGCAGCCTTGGTGCCGTAAGGCCCCATGCTATGCGATAGGGCAACACCATGCCATATGATACCAGGCGATACAACGAAGCCCGCAGCTGTGTCTTCTCACGGCTGCGGGCCTTTCTGTTATTTACTGTCAATCGCGTCACTGCACTCGTTCCGCAGACATCCTGGATTCTATTGTATTCGGTCCATCCGATGATAACTGTTGAGAACCGTACGTCGGTGCGGATCGCCGGACCTTCCCCTGACGCAATGCCAGGATGCCTCTGCGTGGTACTGATCGTGTGCTGTTATGCGAACAGTGGCTTCAGCGCGGCGGCAAGTTTCTCCTTCTCCGCCTCGGCCTCTGCGAGATCCTTCCCCTTCGTCGTATAGTACGCCTTGATCTTTGGCTCGGTGCCGGAGGGCCTTACGACAACGGACGCACCGTCCTCAAGAGAATAGATGAGAACGTTTGCTCTCGGCAGCCCCGTATCCTCCGGCTTCTCATAGTCGGTGACAGCGGCAACCCCGTATCCCGCGATATCCTTCGGCGGATTCGCACGCAGATCTTCCATGATACCTGCCATTTTATCCATACCGGAGAGACCCGGGAATTCGAAGCTGTCCACCGTATTCAAGAATCTTCCGTACTCCCTGTAAATCTCTTCGAGCCTTTCCTTGATGGAGGAGCCGATGCTCCTGTAGTAAGCAGCCATCTCGCAGATCAGCATGGAGCCGATGATGGCATCCTTGTCCCGCACATAGGGACCAGCAAGGTAACCGTAGCTCTCCTCGAAGCCGAAGATAAACCGATCCGCCTCTCCTGCCGCCTCGAGCTGCGCGATCTGATCCCCGATCCACTTGAAGCCCGTCAGAGTGTACCGAAGCTCCACGCCGTAATGCGCCGCCACAAGATCCGCGAGCGGAGTCGAAACAATCGACTTCACGGCAACCGGCTTCTCCGGCATTGTCCCCTTCTCAATGCGGCCCGCGCAGATGTAGTCAAGGAGCAGCACGCCCATTTCGTTGCCGCTCACCAGCTCGTAGGAGCCGTCCGGACATTTCATCGCGATGCCGACACGGTCCGCGTCGGGATCAGTTGCGAGCATGAGGTCAGCTTGGGTCTCTTCCGCGAGCTCCAGCCCCTTCTGCAGAGCCGCCCGGATCTCCGGGTTCGGATAAGAGCAGGTCGTGAAATATCCGTTGGGATATTCCTGCTCCGGCACGATCGTGATGTCCGTGATCCCCATATCGGTCAGCACTCTCGTCACGGGAACGAGACCCGTGCCGTTGAGCGGGGAATATACGAGCTTCAGACCCGCCGTTTTGCAGAGGCCGGGTCTTACCTGTCTCTCCTCAATCGCCGTGTACAGTGCGTCCTTACAATCATTGCCGACGAATCTGATGAGGCCCTTTTCCACGCCTTCCGCGAACGGCATGTACTTCGCGCCAGTCAGGACATCCGTCTTCTGGATTGCCGCGTAAACCACCGCCGCCGCGTCATCCGTCATCTGGCAGCCGTCCGGCCCATATGCCTTGTAACCGTTGTACTGCGCCGGGTTATGGGAAGCCGTCACCATGATGCCCGCGTTGCAGTGGTAATATCTTGTTGCGAACGACAGTGCCGGCACCGGCATCAGCTCGTCATAGATCCTGACGCTGATTCCGTTGGCCGCGAGCACGCCCGCCGCGTCTCTTGCGAAATTCCAGCCCTTGAGTCTGCTGTCATAGCTGATCGCTACCGTCTGCGTGCCGCCCTGCGTCCGTACCCAGTCGGCAATGCCCTGCGTTGCCTGGCGAACTACCCAGATATTCATGCGGTTCGTGCCGGCGCCGAGCGTACCGCGAAGGCCTGCCGTTCCGAATTGCAGCGATACGGCGAACCTGTCCTTAATCGCGTCATCATCCCCCTCGATATCGTGCAGCTCCTTCTCCAGATCGAAATCAATCAAATCCGCAGACAACCACCTTAAATATTCATCCTGATACATAACAACCCCCATTCTTCTCTGAACCTGTTATCCACGCCGCGAATCCCAGTCGTTCCCTGCCCTGTAAAACGCCTGCCAACACCTTTAGTATACGACATTTGCAGGTGTTGAAAAACAGAAAACACGTTTGCGGGCGAATACCGGCTTGCAGGAAATTTAGTCCCATAGAAATTCTTCTGCTGCGGGTCAATATCGAACAGAAAGAAATTCAAGCCCATGTTCTATGGGTATCTTCGGGCCTATATCAAGTCAGAATAGATTCAGTCCCATATTTTACTTCAAAATGTGGGACTGAATTTCCGCACACACTGTATTAGCCCAGAACAATATGACCCGCACACACTGTATTGGCCCAGAACAGTATGACCCGCACACACTGTATTAGCCCAGGACAGCAAGACACTGTCATTCCAGAGGCTCCTGCCCCCTGCTGTGCCAGGTCGGCGTCAGGCCTTTCGCTCACTTCTCCCTGGCAGGGTCGGCGCTGTCACTCATTTCCCGGTCCCAGCTTCTCTTTCACGATCGCCATGACTGATGCAGCGTTTGACTTGAGCACGCTCTGCTGAAAAAAGCCGACAAAGAGCCGCGGGCAACGCCCGCGGCTCGCAAATCTCTCATCTGAAACGATATGAAATTGCACATGCTTTTTCTCTCGGGGCGACGAAGATCTTCCGCTTCTTCCCGTCCGGGTCTGCAAAGCCTTCCGCTACCTCTTCTCAGCGGAGCCGGCAGCGTCTTCCAGTTTCTCCTTCCTGCCGCGGATCAGGGTGACACCGATCCAGATAACACCGCAGCCGATCACGAAGCGCGGGATCATGTCGATCGCCCTGCTGACGGCCCAGTTGATTCTGTCCGGGAAGATGCTGCCCGAGAAATCCCATAACGCGTCCATCAAAAGCCAGGCACCGAAAATGATGAAAATCCAGGAGACCACCTTGTTGCCCCTGATCCTCTCCCACTCTATCCCGGTTAAGCGAACAAGGTACCGGTCCTCCTCGTGGTCCAGCTCCTCCTGGCTCATGTAGGCCATGTTGCGGGCGTGGAAAAAGCTGTAGAACCAGACGAGTAACGCGAAGATCATCAGCGGCCCGATGACGGTGATCACGGATACGAAGCATATCCCCAAAAACAGCGCGAGCAGGGAAAAGCCCTGTTTCATCAGTCCCCAGTACATCTCGGCACAGCCGGGAATCAGAGAAAATATAAAAGTCCAGACCTTATTTTTCTTCTTTTTCATCTCTTGTCTCCTCTCAGAATATCGTTGGTGAAGCGTCCCACCTCATTGACGGCCTGACTGCTCGAAGCACCGAACACTCCCAAAGCCTGCTCCGTCCGTCCGAATTGTGCCGAAAGATTCCGGAACGCAGCCGCCTGTGAGGGATGGAACGCCAGGATCATGACCGCCGCCGCAACAGTCATGATCTTCAGGGAATACACGGTCAATGTCGCACGCACTTTCCGTTTCGTCTCCCTATGGATCTGCATCAGTACATTCTCACGGATGGATGCCGGCGCAGGCAGCACGCCTTTTGTTTCCACGTCCGCGATCAGCTCATCGAGCTCGCGGTCAGTCAGAAATTCATTCATGCACCCCTCCTTTCAGATCGCCGAATTCCTTTTGCAGCAGAAGTCTTGCCCTGCGGATCTGCGTCTGCACTGTTTTGAGCTTCTCTCTCCGGGCTTCTGCAATCTCCGCGGCCGTCATTTCTTCACAGAAATATAAGGCGGCGACTTCATTGTATGGCGTCCGAAGCTTCGCGCAGCCGGTACGGAGCCGCTCTGCCAGCTCCCTCTCCAGCGCGGCTCCCTCCGCGGACTCGATCTGCCGCTCACCTAAGGGGAGTTCCATATCCTCCGGCGCCGCCTTTGTTATTTTCCCTGACAAACGCAGGTAATCGATACACCGGTTGGATGCTATCCGGCAGAGCCACGCCTTGTAATTCCCGTCTGTAACGCGATCCAGGTTCCGGAAGGCTGCCAGAAAGGTCTCCTGTGTGATGTCCTGGGATTCGAAATAATCGGAAGTCATACGGTAACAGAGCGTAAAAATCAGGTCCTGATATTCATCCATCAGCCGGATCAGTAAGTTTTCGTTCCGGATGATATCCTCCCCCTTTCGGCATTTCTATATACTATAACGTAACAGAGGTCCAAATATCTTCAATTATTTCAATTAAAATTTCTCTAAATTTCTCTATAGTGGGATTTTTCACTGTCGAAGGACGTCTAATGGGTGTAAGAACGAAATCAGCTTAAGCTGCAGACTCCAATGCATGGGAGTACAGAAACGGAGTACAGAAATGGTGAATGAAACCAAATATCTGTTACAGAGAGCGCTGGAACGGGATCCGGACGCTTTCACACAGCTGATGCAGCTCCAGATGCAGAACATGTACCGCACCGCCTTTGCCATTCTGATGAATGATGAAGACGCGGCGGATGCCATTCAGGACACCATCCTGATCCTGTGGGAGAAACTGCCGACGATCCGCAATCCCGAATATTTCCGAACCTGGTACACGCGGATCCTGATCAACCGCTGTCTTGATATGAAAAAAATCAGGCGAGGTATGTGCCATTTACAGAACAGGCAGAGGAACCGGCGGCAGAGGACCGTTCGAATCTGGAATGGAAGGAAATCCTGTCCATTCTGAATGACAAATACCGGGTTCCACTGGAGCTGTTCTACGGGCAAGGCTTCCCGGCAGCAGATATCGCCAGAGTCTGCGGCGTTCCCGTGAGTACGATACAGACAAGGCTTGCCCGGGGCCGCGAGAAGCTGAAAGAATATTATCAAAATGAATTGGAGGTAAACGGATGAATCAGAAGATTGATGTATTTAAGAATACAATCGAGGTTCCGAAAATCGTACAGAGGAAAGCCAATGCGGCCTTCGAGGAGATCATACGGAAAAACGGCAGCAGCTTGGATACCACGAGTCCAGACAGAAATATTGTTCTTGATTTTAATAAGAAGGTCTCATCGCAGAGAGGGAGCTGTGCCGCAGAAAATGATTCCATGAAGAATGACGCCTGGACCGATCGAAAGGAATCTATCCAAAGAAAATCTCACCCCGGACAAGATACGTCCGCACAGACAGACCGCCGCGCCATGCACGATGCGTCCGCACAGACAGACCGCCGCACTGCGAAAAGATATCCCCACTTCTTTCACACACCGGCAGCCGCAGCAGGCTTTGTCGCTGTGCTGGCCGCAGCCGGCATCACCGTGGCCGCAGCGGGTTTCCGGCTCTGGAGCAGAGGCATGCAGGGGGCGATCCAGACAACGTCCGAGCAGCAGCAGAGCCTGATCGATCAGGGCGTCGCCATCACTTCCGGCAGCGGAGCAGACACCGCGTCAGATGATTACCTGCCCTCGCTGGCCGTAACAGACAAAGGGATCACCATCACGCCGACGACTGTCATTGCGGATGATCGCTGTGTAAACATCTCTTTTTCCGTCAAAGGCTATGATCTTCCAGAGGGAGAGGAACCCGGATTTGATTACGTCTATACTTATCTGGATTCCGAAATCGGACATATGGAACGCTCAGACGCCGGTCTGCCTATGTCCAGCCTGAATTTCTCCGCCAGCTTCTACGACGGACTGATCCCCAATTTCAATGTTGAACTCGGACAGGCGACCTATGAAGATGGCTCTCCTTTGCAGTTTAACAGCGAGGGCGATCTGATCACGCATTACACAGATGAGGAAGGCAATCTCGAATATGTTCTGACCGCTTCGCCTTCTACGGAGGAAAGCCTTCTGGGGCAGACGCTGCACGTAGACCTTGCCAATATCGAAATCATGGAAAAGGCTGAATTCAAGGACGGTTCCGGCGGCAGCTGGAAGTTCGCCATTGCTCTGCCTAAGGTCAGCTCCGCAAAGGATATCACAGTGAATAAGCCGGTGCCGGGAAGCGATTTCACACTGAAAGACATCAGTATTTCCCCCATCTCCATCCGTGTGAACTATACTTCCTCCAATACGCACGACGTCCATGAAGATATTCTCGGCGTACCGTCATTTACAGGCCTTATCTTAAAAGATGGAACCAGGTACACCTACTTAAGCTCAGGCGGAACGACCGCCTACACAGATGATACCCGCACCAATGCCTACAATACCTTTGGTCTCGCGCACGTCATCAATCCGGACGATGTGGCATCGCTCCTTATCTATCCTTCCGACGCCAGCGACAGCAAATATGTGGAGATACCTCTGGACTGAGAGGATGCATAGTTCACTCTACTCAGCAGATTTTCGATTTTTAACTCAGTGATCTCTTATCCCCTTACCACTCTTCATAACCGGCTTCATACTTTGGTGATAGACTGAAAGGCCCGCATCAGTATAGACTTCTAATTTTGCTATACCCAAGGGCGAAATCCATACAGACGGTTTCGCCCGAATGGGTCTTCAGGAGCGCTCGCGGCACTGAAGATAAATTGAAAGGCCTGCATCAGCAGTTCCATAATTATTGTCTTCACCTATTGATTTTCACTCAATCACCTACCTTTTTCAGAATAAAGTTATCTGCGCAGCTCCAATCACCTGGATTCCTGTGATTTCAATCTGTGTCCAATAAGAGGTTACAGGAATTGCCACATTGATTTCCCCATTGCCGCCAAAATCGGCAGCCTCATGGGTTCCTCTTTCAATACTCCATCCTTAAGGATGGTGAACCGTACTGCCATCATCTTCAAAACCGAAATCAGCTGTCAGGTCTTTTCATATTCTTTAAGCGCAGTAAATTCGCGCTTATACAACCCATAAATTGCTATGTTTCTGTCATGGTAGTCTTCATATTTCGCAAATAATTCCATCGCTTCTGCCAATGGCATCCATACATAGGTATATCCCGCACGCTTTTCCGCTTCTGTAAGATGCCGACACCCGGTATCTTCGACAAAATCACAGATAAAGTAGTGATTTATGTGCTGTTGGACATCAAAGAGTTCCTCAACATCAAGATACGCTGTTTCCGCCCTGACCTTCATCCCGGTTTCCTCAAGCATTTCCCGCTCACAGCACTCTGCGTAGGTTTCGTTTCCTTCTAGCCCGCCGCCAGGCGTGATGTACTTATCACTGTTTGGTTCATAGCACAAAAGAAGCTTGCCGTCATGAACAAGTATTCCTCTGCATGCGTGACGAAGAACATCCACATGCCCCAGGTAATCATCGTTGATCAGCTGCATCTGCCTGACTTCACTTTTTCCGATCCTCATGAAAAAATGGTCTTCGTCTGCTCCGGCCCTGAAAGCTCCGTTATGTATCATAACTTTCTGAGAAGCAATGTTATCCTTATTAACGCGAAGGTAAATCTCTTCCTCCGGCACAATCTCTCTGGCAATCTGCAGTGTCAGTCTTAATCCTTCTGTACCGCAGCCCTTCCCGCGATGCTCTTTTGAAATACTGTAGCCGATGTGTCCGGCCCCTTTACGAAGTGCATCAGTTAAATAATGCCTGATCCTGAATTCTCCAATCAGGCAGCCGTCATCCCAGAGATAATAATATGTTTCCGGAACAAACCAATCCGGCATATTTATCGGATGTTCATATGAAATCAGTGCTGGCAGCACCTTGTCTCTGTATTCATCAAAAGATACTCCGTGATACGGATTTGTCAGACCATTTTCATCTTCCGGCAATGCGGCAGTATAAGCCCACTGAGCTTTGATATCTCGTAAGTTTATTTTACGCAGTTCCATTGATTGTTTCCTCCTCAGGCTTAAGCTTTCCTGTCTTAAGTTGCATCACAGCAAGACAGCGCAAGGTCCGAAGACCTGTGCCCTTCTCTACATCGTATAAAGGCCAAAATATATCCCCTGGAACATCAGGCATTTTCATGATATTATAATCAAAATCCTTTTGATATCAATCCTGACAGTCTTGAAAGTGAGCATCACAGCCATGGTCTCACAGCCATGATGGATGTATATTTCATCCGGACTGATGAAAAAATATGTATTATCGTTATCTCATCTCTAAAAATGGAAAAACTGCCGGCCTCTTCCATCCTCTGCCGGAATGGAATGTCCCGAAGGAAGGTGGTCTGTATGAGGTGGTGCCGGAGTACTTCGAAAAGCTTCCCTGTCACAGAACCTTCGCAGGCTGCAGCATCAGCTGGTTCAAGGATGCCGGTATTCAAAGATTTCAGGAGGGACTTCGTGCCCTGACTGTGTTCTATCATCAATATGGCATCGAAGTGATCCGGATTGAGCAGGAAGACGTAACACCGGTCACGGATGAAGATGAATTCCAAATCTGGTCAAAAAAGGACTCTCCCGAAGGAGAGTCCTGATGCCTGTATTGCACGTACTGACTGCTTCTACTTTACAACATACAGTTGCCGATCAATGGCCTTCGCCATTTGCAGAAGGCCCCGCTGCCGCTCAGTCAATGATCTCTTCCGCCATCGACAGCATGTCATCGGCCGTCAGATCCACATCCATGCCGTACAGGGTGTAGCTGACATTGTCCTTGGTGAAGAACACGCTGCTGGAATAAGAGGTTTCCTTTTCATCACTTCCATAGCCGATGCTGAAGAACGGATCATTCTCATTCCTCTCCGCCTCCTCTGTTGTAGGCTGATAATCTGCCGGAACGAAGAGATGCTCCACCTTCGAGTAATAGAGTGTTCCGTTGTCTGTCTCTTTTTTCTCCTGATAGGACGGTGTCTTAGCCGTATCTTCAGCTACAATGTCGGTACCGAGATAAATCTTTTCACCTGCGTCGTTTTTGTAGGTGATATCCATGCCGGTACGATTGTTATACTGATTCTGATCGTCGTCCGTGTCCGCGATGTCTACCAGCGTCACTCCGTCGAAGCTGAATCCGCCCGGGAGCGTTTCCGGCGCGTCCACCTGGTATCCGGTCTTCTCCTCAGCCTTTTCCAGATCATCATAAGAAGTATAGTCGTAGAAGCTGTTACTGCTCATGAACGTCCCCGTGATCGCCCCTGCCGCGTAGACTCCCACACCGCCGAACACAAGGCATGCCGCTGTGATCATTGCCGCCTTCGGTAATCTTCTCATATGATATCCTCCTTTTTTCTGTGTGTTTTCCATTACTCTCGCCATGACCCGCGCCCTGCCGAGATCCGAAGCTGACTCCTGATCCGCCGCCAGGCGCATTTCCTTTCGAAGCATTTCATCAAACTCATCTTCCTTCCACATAGATACATTCCTCCTTCACTGACTGCATCTTCTCCTCGTGGAGCATCTTCTTTTTCACCGCCTGCGTCTCATCCTCGTGGAGCATCTTCTCCTTGAGTGCCTTCCTGCCAAGGCTGAGCCTCGACTTCACCGTGCCCTCCAGACAGCCGGCAGCCTTCGCGATCTCCCGGATTGAGAGCCCGCCGTAGTAGAACAGTACCACTGCTTCCCTCTGCTCCGGTTTCAGCCCCTCCAGATCTCGCAGAATGTCCAGCCGCTGCGGGAGCGCATCCAGTGAAGATTTGCCGGACGCGTTCCGAAGCTCCGCTCCGTCGACCCTCTCCGTGATCTCCTCATCCGGCGTCTCTTTGGCTGCTTTCCTCGCCCGCCTGTGAATGACGTTCGCCATGATGCGGAACATCCACGGCTTCAGACTCTCCTTCCTGCGCAGCTGGTCCAGATTCTCGTAAACGATCACGAAAGTATCCTGCATGATGTCCTCAGCATCGTAACGGTTGCCAGTCACAAGATAAGCGCTGCGGAAGATCATCTGATGATACTCGTCATAGATTTCTTCAAAAGAACTCATGGACTTATCGTATTTCATCGGCCGATTTCCTTTCTTTATTGATGCATCTACTATTAAGAGTCACCAACTCGTCAAAAGGTTCAAAATAAAAAATCAGGCCCCGCCAAAATGGTAAGGCCTGACCTGATTCGTATTTTTGCATTCAACAATCAATATTTCAGATATGCCCCTTCCATCGGACTGGCAGCGTGTTCCGCGAACATTCGGAGTACACCGCTCTTATAGCGGAGTGGCTTCGGCTGCCAATTCCGCCTGCGCTCTTCGAGGATGCGATCCATCTCCTCCGGCGTCTTCTTCTCGCCCTTAACTCCGACGATGGCAAGCCTTCGCTTTGGCACGTTGATCTCGATGAGATCATCTTTCTCCACCAGCGCGATTGGTCCGCCGGTCTGTGCCTCCGGGCTGCAGTGGCCGATCACGGGCCCGGTCGACGCGCCCGAGAACCTTCCGTCCGTGATGAGAGCAATGGACCTTCCCAGTTCCGGATCCGAGCTGATTGCCTGCGATGTATAGAACATTTCCGGCATACCGGAACCCTTGGGGCCTTCATAGCGAATAAATACCGCTTCGCCCTTTTCTACCTTATGATGCAGAACCGCATCCAAGCACTCCTCCTCAGAATCAAATGGTCTGGCTCTCAATATTGCTGTCTGCAGTTCCTTGGGACACGCAGTGTGTTTGATCACCGCGCCTTCCGGCGCGAGGTTTCCCTTGAGAATTGCTATGCTCCCCTCCGTGCCGAGCGGGCGGTCAATCGAGTGTATGATATCTTCCTTCGTCAGGTGGACCTGGTTCCTCTCATTAAAATCATCCAGCCAATTCTGGCACTTTTCATAGAATCCATTCTGCTCAAGTGCCTCAAGATTTTCGCCCAGCGTCCTGCCTGTTACTGTCATACAGTTCAGATGCAGGTAAGGTTTGATCTCTTCCATGATCGCGGGGACACCACCCGCGTAATAGAATACTTCCGCCGGCCACCTGCCGGTAGGCCGGACATCCAGAAGGTAAAGTGCTTTCCGATGCAGCCTGTCGAAATCATCACCAGTGAGTTCAATACCGTACTCATGCGCGATTGCCGGTATATGCATCACCGCGTTGGTCGAGCCGGAGATTGCAGCGTGCACCCGGATCGCGTTCTCGAAGCTCTCCTTCGTGACAATATCATGACAGGTGAGACCTTCCCTTGCCAGCTCAACGGATCGTTTTCCCGCCGCATAAGCGTAATCTTCAAGATCCGGACTTGTCGCGGGCAAAAGAGCCGATCCGGGAAGAGTCAGTCCCAGCGCTTCCGCCATGATCTGCAGAGTGGAGGCAGTTCCGATGAAAGAACAGGCTCCGCAGGAAGGACAGGCATTGTGTTTCGCCCAGGTAAGACGCTCTCCATCAATCTGCCCTCTCGCGTACTCGGCACTGTAGTGTCCCAGCTCGTCCAGTGTCAGCATTTCGGGGCCTGCCTTCATTGTGCCGCCCGTCACCATAATAGAGGGGATATTAACTCTCGCCATTCCGATCAGATTTCCCGGAAGGCCTTTATCGCAGCTCGAGATGAATACCCCTCCGTCAAACGGCGTCGCGTTCGCGTGAATTTCGATCATGTTCGCGATCATTTCACGGCTGGCCAGCGAATAGTTGATGCCGTCCGTACCCTGGCTGATACCATCGCACATATCGGTGCAGTAATATCTCGCGCCGTATCCGCCCGCGTCCATGATTCCCTTCCTCGCGGCCTCTACGAGTTTGTTCAGGTGCGCGGAACCGGGATGGGAGTCTCCATAGGTGCTCTCGATCAGAATCTGCGGAACATCCAAATCCTTCGGCGTCCAGCCCATTCCGATCTTCAACGGGTCCCATTCAGGCGCCGCCGCACGCTGTATCTGACTGGGCAGCTTATTTTTCTCTAGCATATTGACATCCTCATTGTATTTATTGAAACATTGAACAATCCGATCCAAGTACCCGAATTTTACATTACCAGATAGCCTCCATCGACAGGTATGATTGCTCCACCAAGATAGTTAGACGCGTCCGAGGCAAGGAAATTGCAAGGTCCTGCATATCTTTCCCCATTCCCCAGCGATGAGCTGTAATTCTGTTCGTCAGCTCCATAAATCCGGGATTTTTCGGATCTGTCAAGGCAGTATTCATATCAGTATCCATATAGCCAGGAGCAAGGGCATTACATTAATGCCATAGCCAAAGAGATCATTGCTCATTCCCTTTGCCAGCTGCGCCACACCGCCCTTAGCCGCAGCATATGCGGGAACAGTCTTCTCTCCAAACCATGTGCACATGGATGCGATCATGATAATCTTCCCATAACACTTCTTTGGTCCATTCGTGACGGGGACAATACCGTCGGCTTTTGCTCGCTGTACAAAATAATCAGCCGCGGGTCTGGCAAGTCCGAATACAGAATCCAGATTCGTACCAATTACATCGTGCCAATCCTTCGCGGGGAACTCATTTGACATATGTCGTCTCTGAATTCCATGTGCAATGACAATTATATCAAGTTCACCTCCAAGCAGATTGATAGCCTTTTCAAAAGCCTCTTCACCAGCTTCCAGTGTGGACAGATTTGCCGCGAGGCCATGCGCTTTCATTTCATGATCACAATAATATTCAGCAACATCAAGTGCTCCCGGGTGATCTTCTGTTCCTCTCTCTTTTGTGCCGATCAGTACCACTTCACATCCTGTTTCAAGAAGTCCTTCCGCCATGCCACGACCAAGTCCTCTCGTTGCTCCGGTAACAATCGCTTTTTTCCCGAAATATCAAACATCTCTTTCATTTTGCTTCTCTTCCTTCTTGACTTTGACGTAAATATTTCAGGAAATCAACATTTCGGATCTCCCGCATGGACAGTCCCGCAAGCCCCATGACCGACACGCGTCCCGCCATGGACTCACTCATCCTATTCAAGAGTTCGAGCTTATGTGAGAGCGTGTGATGAACACCGGGAAATACTACCTCTTAGTCCTCTCTGTCTCTGCTCTCCGTTTCGAACCAACCGAAATCATGGCATCTGCCAAGATCCCAGGCATCCCAGCCCTTCCACGCGTCACCGTCCGTCGTGTCAACGAGCAGCTTATAACTCCAGTAGAAATATCCGCTTCCTTTGCTCCACGCAGCTTTCTGTGCTTTATCGAGGGCACGATAGATATCGAGCTTCTCCTCGTCTGTGACTTCTCTTGTTATTTGCTCCATATCGCCGTTCAGCTCGGTCTGTCCACCCTTGGTATCTCTTCCACATGCCAGAGAATTGAACAGGCACCACTCGCCGCAGATCACAGGGAAATACTGCTGCATCTCTTCGATGTCCCTGGCGAAATGCTCCGCAATGAATGCTTCATAACCGGAAAGTGTCTGCTCGCATCCCATTGATTCCGCCACCATGAGATACTGGTGCGTATCCAGGACTACATTGCTGTACTTCTCCTCGCGCATGAAGTCCTTCCAGGCCTTAATGTCGAAGCCGTCATGGATGACCACGACCTTATCCGCAGCCAGATGCGGCTGGATATGATCATAGGCTGTCAGGTAGAACTCCCTGAGTTCTGCCGTTTCATACCCGCGTGAGCCTTCCGCCTTCTTAGCATCGACCGCCGCATAACGCGAAGAGGTGTGCATGTGATCCCACATCACCTGCGAGATAGGCTCATTCAGGATCTCTATTCCCCAAAGTCCTTCTCTCTGTCCGTACCGCACCGCAAGCCGTTCCAGAACCGTGTAAACGAACTGAATTTCTTCCGGTTCCTGGAAGAATTTGCAGACCCCGGAAATCCCCCCGTTGTCAAATCCATTCTGCGAATCCGGTGCAGTGTGCAGGTCAATCAGTATCTTCATGCCGTATCGCTCCGCCCATTCGAACGCGCGGTCCAACTCATCTACACAGCCGATGAACGGAGGTCGGTCTCCGAACAGGAAATACGGCACCGGGATCCGAACAGTGTTAAGCCCCATAGATCGAATCTTGATAAAGTCGCGCTCCGTAATATATTCCGCTCGGTGTGTCCGTATTCTGGCCTCATACACCTCCGGCGACAGCTGCGTTGGCAGATAGTATTCGTCCTCGGCCGTCGTACCGGCAAAGAGCTGCGGACTCATCCATTTCTCGAGTACCAGCCAGTTACCCAGATTCACACCCTTGATATTATCAATTCTCATGATTCCTCCTGTTTCCCTCTCCCAGTTTACCCATATCGAAAATGTCAGGAAGAGGCGGATGGCATTCCTGCCGTCCGCCTCCCCCTATCTCTGAATCATACCGCTGGAACGGTTGCTAATTCATTCTCACTGTGCCTGTGCCGCGACATACTCATCCAGCTGCTTCTGACATTCCGCAATGACCTTATCAATTCCTGCTGCCTGCATAGCGCTCTTGTACTGCTCAATGGATGCTGCCACATCATCCGTATAACCCAGCTGCAGGGGCCAGCCATACTGCTGCTCCGCATTGGTGCAGGCTGCTACCTCCGTCGTAATATTCGAGGTATCCAGTACAAAACCCGTGAATCTCTCAGCACCCTTGGATGCGTCAATGGTCTTCTCCCAATCCTCCCGGAGCGTTGTGAAGGATTCCGGTGTCCCAGCCTGATCACGGTTCAGATCCATCGTGCGGACAGCCCACATGGCATTCGTCTGGTACAGATCATTATCCAGTATTGTGAACTGACCTTCGTCATTCAGCTCGTAAGTTGTACCCAGAATGCCATAGTAGAATGCATCATATGCCTCCTGATCTGTCGTCAGCCAGTTCCACATTGCCATGGCGCGTTCAGGATTTTTTGCTGTGTTGGAAATGACCATGCAGTCCTGTGTATACGGAAGATGTGCCACATCAGCGGTCATCACACCGTATTGGAAGTCCCATTCCGGATGCAGTACTCCATAGCCTGCAAAGGTATCAATGTTGTGGAAACGAAGCGCCGCCTTACCATTCTGCGTCTTCGTGGAATCGGTATCTGCGAGTGCGGATTTCGTCCAGTAGCCCTTGTCCGACCAGTCCTTCATCCTGGTCATGAAATCTCCGAATCCGTCGATATCATACACCGGTTTCACGGTAGGTTTCTCTTCACTGGGGTCGAAATAGAGGTAGCGGAGGCCGGAATCAATATCCTTCAGTCCATTGGATCTGGTCCAGGTCAGATTCATCTCCGGTCCCATGGAATACTCGTCGATGGGTTCCATTTCCGGATGATTCGCTACCACATAATCACAGAAGGTCTCAATCTCATCCCAGGTATCAATGGTATCTGTGATGCCTGCCTCCTTTGCAATATCGCCACGGTAAATTGCGCCGTAGGTCGTATAGGTCGGCAGCAGCGTCGGCACCGCATAGAGATGTCCATCAATCGTTGCCTGCGAGAGTGCGGACTCCGTCTGTAGTGCATAGTTGTCCGGTGCATAGGTGGGAAGCAGATCTTCCACCGGCTTGAACGCTCCTCTTCTCGCCAGATTTGAGAAGTTCAGCCAGCCTGCACAGTAAGCCATATCGAATGCTTCTCCGGAGGAGTAAAGCATCGGATATTTCTGTGCATATTCGGCCCAGCCAATCCAGTTGATGGTCAGGGTGGCATTGAGTTTCTCTTTGAGGAGTTTATTGAAATTCTCATCAACGATATCCTGTCCCGCAGGGCGGTCAGAGATGACATACATGACAAGATTCACTTCTTTGCTGGTATCCAGAGTTCCGTCTTCAGCGGTCTCTGAGGTTGTCGCAGGTTCCGCCGTATCCTGTGCCGACGTTGCAGCGCCGCCGGAAGAGCTACTGGCACCACATCCAGCGAGGGCACCTGCCGACATTGCGGCCGCCATGAGAATTGCGATCAGTTTCTTTTTCATATTGAATCCTCCTTTTGTTGGTCACGATTGTAAGGCCCGTGCCGGCCTTGATCATGGAATAGGTATCAGCCCTTCACAGAGCCGATTGTGATGCCTGCGATGAAATACTTCTGCACGAACGGATACACAATAACGATCGGACCTGTGGCGACCACCGCCATCGCGAGTTTCAACGAATTGGATGGCAGATTGGAAACCGTGATGCCCGCCTGTGCGGCAATCCTTGAGAGTGCCTGCGTCTGCTGCTGGATGGAGTACAGCATATACTGCAAAGGGTACCGTTCTTCCGTGTTCATGTAGAGCATGGCGTTATACCAGTCATTCCAATAGCCAAGAGCGAGAAAGAGTCCGATGGTTGCAAGGCCGGGTTTGAGCAGCGGCAGCACGATGGAGAAGAATGTTCTCCACTCCCCCGCACCGTCAAGCTTCGCTGATTCAACCAGAGAGAATGGTACCGTGTTGACAAAGGTTCTCATGATCAGCAGATAGAATACATTGAACATTCCCGGAAGAATCAGCGCCAGAAGATTGTCCTTTAAGTGCAGGTACTGGATATAGAAAATATAGGTGCTGACCATTCCGCCGTTGAACAGCGTTGTGAAATAGAAGAAAAAAGACAACGCGTTGCGGTACCGAAAGTCCTTTCGGCTGATAACGTAAGCCGTCAGTGTGGTCAGGATAAGTCCAACGAATGTGCCGACAACTGTGATGAAAATGGAGACACCATAGGCACGCAGGATTCTGCCCGGCGTCTTGAAGATGATCTTGTATGCCTCCGTGGAGAACTCTCCCGGGAGGAGACCAAAGCCATGGAACCGGATCCACTGCTCGGAGGTAAATGAGCCCGAGATCAGGAGAATGAACGGGACCAGGCACAGGATCGCCACAATGATCACGATCAGATAACAGATGAAATAAAAGGTTTTTGAAGAGCCGCTGAGCCGAATTTTTGTCGGTGCGGAGCTCGCCATATCTTTGCTGTTCGCTGCCATACAATCCTCCTTCCTCAGAACAGTGCGTAGTCTTCATCAATGTGCTTCACAACGGAGTTCACGACCATGATGATCACAAAACACAATACCGATTGATAAAATGTTGCCGCAGCGGTCATGCCGATATCCGGATTGGTGACCAGGGATCGGAAGACATAGGTGTCGATCACGTCAGTTGCGTTGTATAACTGTCCGTTGTTGCCTACGATCTGATAGAACATTTCAAAGTCACCGCGCAGAATTCGGCCTACCTGCAAGAGGATCATGGTGACGAGTGTCGGCCGGATGGACGGCAGTGTGATGTAACGGATTCTCTGGAAGATTGTCGCACCGTCGATAGACGCCGCCTCATTGACCTCTGCGTCAATGCCGGTGATCGCTGCGATGTAAATGACGGAATTGTATCCTGTCCATTTCCAGGCATTGAACGCGCAGATGATCCAGGGCCACGCAGCCGGTTTCATATAGAAATTAATCGGTTCTCCGCCAAACGTCTTCACGATCGTATTAATAAGGCCTGTTTCATAGTTGAAAATTGAGAAAACGAAAACACCGACAACAACCCAGGATATGAAATACGGCAGAAGAATAACTGTCTGTGTCACCTTCTTGAAATGTCTGCGGTGAATTTCAGTGATGAATACCGCCACAATCACAGCCAGCAGCTGGGAAGTGATCAGATTCAACAGATTGTATAGAATGGTGTTGCGCGTGATCAGCCACCCTGTACCGGATGAGAACAAATAGCTGAAGTTCTGAATGCCGTTCCAGGGACTCCCGAACACACCCAGATCATATCGGTACTGTTTGAAAGCCAGCACGAGGCCAGCCATCGGGAAATATTGCATGACCAGCACCAGGAAAAATGCCGGTGCCGCCATGGCGAACAGTGCCTTGTTCTTGCGAAATTCGTGAAGAAAGCCTTCTCTTCTGGCGATTGTATCATTCATCGCCCTCCCCCCTTTCTGATAACGGTTCCGAATCATGCATCGCAAAGTTGTCAGCGTTTCAGCCAGTTCCTACAATTTTGGATGCTGCAGCCACAGTTCGAGCATAAATAAAATCGCCGGCTATCGAAACCGACGATTTTGTGATTCAGTGTACGATTTTATGTTTTAGTGCGTAGAGCGCAAATATCAGGCGTCCCGCAATCGTTTACGCACCGACGAGCTTCTCCAACTCTTCCAGATGAAGTGCCTGAATTCGGATGCGCACCCTCGTGCCGGGACGGTGTTCTCGCTCATTTGGCTCCTGACAGACAGGACTCCTTCTCTCCCTGTCATCCTCTTGCAGGATGCCTGTTGTTTCCTCTGGCGGAAGATAGGTCACGCCATAAGAATCCCCGTAGCAGAGCTTAATGCGGAAATTCACGTTGCCAATTCCGAAGCCCTTGTTGCCGGAGCCAGGCTTGGCAGTAACGATATTCTGCGCCGTATCGCTGTCAATGCCCGGTCCGTCGTCCGTAACGGTGAACAGGATATCCCCATCCTGCAGTTCTGCGTCAATACAGATCCTGCAGCCTCTGATATCTGCATGATCCCCCATTCCGTGTACGATGGAGTTCTCGACAAAGGGCTGAAGCGTGATATTCAGGCAGGCGTACTCCCGAATTTCATCCGGGACAGCCAGCTGTAGTTCTATCCTCCCGCCATAGTGTGCGTTCTCGATATTGATGTAGGACTGTACGTGACGAAGCTCATCGTCGATCGTGATCGCACTGCGGCCATGGTTCAGTGAGAGGCGGTAGAACTGACCAAGATTTCTTGCAAGAGAAGCAACCTCATCCGCGCCGTAGTCCATGGCCCCCCAGTTGATGAGATCCAGAGTATTGTACAAAAAATGCGGATTGATCTGTGCCTGCAGCGCCTTCATCTCCGTTTCGGAAACGGTGCGGCCGAGACGATACTGCGCCTTAAGGAGTTTCTGCACCTCTTCGATCATGTAGTCGAAGTTCCGGTACAGGGTATCCATTTCATCGTGACTGCCTTCCACTGGCAGACTGATCCTCGTATGTGCTGTGATCTCGCCACTCTGCACATCCTTCATCCGTTCATTCAGGAAGACAATACGGTTGGAGTAGTATCTTGCTACCACATAGGAGATGCCAGCGGTTGCCGCAACGAGCAGGAGTACCATGACGCCGAACATCCAGCTAAGCCATCGGAACTGTCTCCGGAAACGGGTGACCGGAATGAGGGATACAAGGCTCCATCCATTGACGCTCAGAAGGTGTGTCAGGGAATAATACTGATCGCTCCCTACTGTAACAATAGTCCAGTCCTTCGCTGCAGGAGCCAGGACTGCCAGGTTATTCTCTGCATCCTCTTCCTCTTCGGTGCTGAGCAGGACATGGCCCTCTTCATCTGACAGGAACAAAAGGCTTCCTTCAATCGTTCTGGCATTTCGGAGAATCTGCCGCAGCTGTGCGGCACGCACACCTACCTGCACCGGATAGAATCTGACCAGCCCGGAAGGCTCTGTAATAACGATCGGCGCGAGTTCTGTCAGATATGCCTGTGACGTATTCGGGTTCCCACTCTCCTTCATCGTCATGATACGATAGGCGCTCTGCCCTGACCGTAATGTCTGCTCCAGCACTTCTGGTCGGTCTGCTGTCTGCATTGCTGATGCCGGGAAGAAATGGTACTGATTGATGGCATACAACGCCTCGTCCGGCACATACATGCCGACGCGGTATCCGTTGTTATCCACCTCTGCCTTCTGAAAGATATAGTTGAGACTGTAGTATTCCCTGTACTCCTCCATCAAATTTTTGGAACCTGAGGAGGCTGTCTGACTGTCCGCAAGAAGCTCTTCCAGATCCCGATTGCCCTGCAGCTGTTGCAGGATGAAGTCCATACTCTCCAGGTACTGTGAGAGGAAACTGTCCGCCTGAATCTGTGCCTGAACTGCACCTGCACGCACCTCTGTCTCCGTCCTGCTGCGCAAATACATTGTGGCACAGAGAAGCACCACCAGGATTAACAGGATCAACGGCAGCGAGTAGGCGAGCAGCATCTTCTGCCACATATTGAGATTCCTGATTCGGCGCTTCAATGATTTCTTCGTATCTATGCGATGAGGAATACCAGGGAATGCATGTTCATTTTTTTTCTTATCGCTCCCCTTCATCACAAACTCTCCCTGTACTCTGTCGGTGTGGAGCCAGTTCGCCTGCGGAACAGCTTCGTGAAGTATTTCGCATCCTCATACCCGACCATTTCTGCGATCTGATAGAGCTTGTACTGCGGATCTCGAAGAAGCTCTTTCGCCTTTGCGATCCGTTCATTCGCAATATACTGACTGACCGTTATTCCTTTATTCTTGCGGAACATGGCAGAGAGGTAGGCTGGGGTCAGGTATACCACCTGAGACAGACGGGAGAGCGAGAGTTCCTTCTCTTCCAGGTGTGTGTCGATGTACCTGCAGACATCCCGCACAAGATAGTTGCCCCCACCGGCAGAACCGGAGCGGATCACAGTGCGTGTCTCATTCTTCACCCAATCCCTCAGCTCGGCAATTGTCAGGATTTCTTCAAAGGAAACATCCTCCGCAGCCTCTTCCTCCGGTACGTCCAACAGGCGCAGTGCCGCGCGCCCCAGCGTATCGAATACGTTGCGGACACGAAAGCTCATCCTTGTGTGGCTGCCTGCCAGCTTCTGATACCAGTCATCTACCAGTGCATCCGCATCATGAATCCTGCTGTCTCGTACTGCCTGGTAATACGCGCGGACCTGTTCTTCCGGGATCTCTCCCCGAAACTCACAACTGGTCTCTCCATGCTCCGTATATGCATTCCATCCCTTCCAGGACAGATTGCGAAGTCCCTCTATTGCCTCCTGGTATGCCTTTGGAATCCGGGATTTTTCGTGCCATTCCTGACTTGCAGAGATGAACCATCTGTCAGCTTCATTCCGAAAGGAAAGGATTGCTTCACAGGTTGCCTCTATGGTTTCTCTGTCCCACGAGCCACACAGTGAGATCAGAATCGCATAGTATCTGGAAGTGATCTGGTCTGCCATCTCGTGTCCTGCGTTGCCCGGCCATTCAAGTCTCTCCTGCCGGAGATTATCCATCACATTTCTTGCAATTGCATGAATATTCCGTATCGGACTACCGTCTGTTCGGATCGTGAACATAACAAAGTGTTCCCAACCCGGAACATCACGATGGAGAATGCGGTCGGAATCACTCCCCTCTGTCGAGTTCTCCGTGACTTCAGGGAGCCTGCTGTTTTTCCGCTCTGTATCTTCTCCTGTTCCGGACTGTATCAGTGCGTGCAGTGTGTTCCTCTCTGCTGTTCTCTGCTCCTCGATCTGCCGGACTGCCTTACGAACTGTCGCGGAGAGTTCGTCCACATTGACAGGCTTCTCAATATAGCCGACCGCACCCAGCGAAATCGCTGTGTGAAGGTACTCCTTGTCCGAATAACCGCTGATGAAAATGAACCTGCACTCCGGCAGTACCTCATGAAGCGCTTTTGCCATTTCGGTGCCCATCATCCCCGGCATACGGATATCAGTCAGGACAAGATCCGGTGGATATCCTCCCGATAAGCGCAGTGCATCCTCGGCATTCTCTGCGCTCATGACTTCACTGATCCCCAACTCCTTCCACGGCACATGGCGCAACAGCCCGTTAAGAATTGGTGCCTCATCTTCCACAATCAACAGTCGCAGCATTACCTTCCCCCAGAATCCAGAAAAGGCACCACCTCCATGATTAGGAAGTGGCGCCTGTGCGATATACGAATGAACCTTGTGTTGTCTCTATTGCGCGGCGGAGCCGAGCGTCACCGTGAACAGTCGGTTGACGTTGTAGAAGCTCTTGCTGCCGATATCGAACATCTGCGTGACAACAGCGGAGCCGAACGCGCCGCTCTGATCCCCGGACTGGAGCGTCATGTCCACAAAGGCTGCGGAGGTATCTCCTGCCTTCTGATAATCGGTCTGTGTCATTTCCACATAGACTACCTTGTCCGTGCCGTTCGGGATGATAGCATAAACAATGTGCTGGTCATCCTCCCAGGTCTTGTTGTCGCCGCCGATGACGGTGCCGTTCGACCTGTCAAAGAAATAATACTGCAGGAAAGCCTCGGCATCGCTCTCTACGCCGTTATCCACGGCCGGATTGTCAATGAAGCCATGGTAAGACAACGCGGGGGAATGCAGCTGATACCCTTTCAGCGTGATCGGCCCCTTCGAGAGATCGAGCTGATACTGATAAGCCAGATCTTCCGCGGCGGATACCGGCATTGCCTTTCCACCCAGCAGTGTTACAGACATCATAAGAGCCGCGGCTGCAGCTATGAATTTTCTCATGTGTATCTCTCCCGTATCTTATCGATGAAGTTCTTCCGTCGCGCTACGCGCTGTACCCCGAAGGGGGTAGGGTACATGCTCAATTTACATCGTATCCAGCAGTGTGATCACGCCTGTCTGCTCACAAATTTCGCCGTGCCGAGTAGATACATCATAACATGAAATGAACAGTACGTCCCCTCCAGATTCGCGACGTCTTCCACTACGTTCTCTTTGATCCTGGAAGCGCTGCGTTACAGATAATCCGGGCCGAAGCTCTCCGGCAACAGCTCTGCCAGCGTGTAGATCTTGTAATCCGTCTCGCTGCGCGCGCAGATAATCTGAAACTCTTCGGGATTTACGAATTCCCGCAGCGCCTGCCTGCATATCCCGCAGGGCGACGGGTAAGGAAGTCCCTTATCTGCAAGATTCTCGCCATCCACACTGTCAGGTCCTGCCACCAGAGCAAGTGCGGTGAACTGCCGCTCTCCCGCGGCAACCGCAGAGAACAGCGCATTCCGCTCCGCACAGATCGTCGCGCCGTAGCTTGCATTCTCCACGTTGCAGCCGCGGTAAATTCTGCCTCCCTGTGAGAAGATCGCCGCACCGACCGCATAGTGCGAATATGGCGCGTAGGAATTCTTCCTCGCTTCCATGGCTTCATGGATCAGCCGACTCACACCCTCTGGTTCCAGTTGAACTTCCTGTCCTGGTTGTGCTCCTGTGTTCACTTCCTTGCTCACTCCTTTAATTACCCTTTCACCCAATTCCTCGTTTACTCTTATAACCAGTGCCGCATATATTGCGGCACTCGCGGGCGAAATCCGCGCAGGCGGTTTCGCCTGTATCGAGTCCTCGGAGACGCTTGCGTCACCGAGGATCGTTTGGGAGGGACGCATCGGCGTCACTGCCAAACTTAGTCTCTCCATTTTCATGCAACTCCAGGGATTCATCACTCTTTCCCCGGCATTTGCTCAGATCGCATGAATTGTCCGTTCGTTCTGTGTCTTTTCTGATTATACTAGGCTGTAGGCAATAATACTGCACTACAAATGGCACAATAGCTGAGGGAGGGATGAGAATGCTGGGAGTCATAGACGTTGGTGGAGGCCTGCGGGATATTTTCGGGGCGGCAATCTTCGATTACTGCATCGACCACAACATCAATTTCGAATACGGCATCGGCGTCTCCGCAGGCAGTGCCAACATCACCGCCTACATCTCGCGGCAGAAGGGCAGGAACATCCGCTTCTATGCGAAGTATCCGCTGCGCCCGGAGTACATGGGCTGGAAGCAGTACCTGCGCCACCGCAGTTTCATCAATCTTGATTATATCTACGGCACGCTGACCAACGAAGGCGGCGAGGATCCGATTGACTGGCGGGCATTCCAGGCCAATCCCATGCCTTTTAAGATTGTCGCGAGCGATGCGAGGACAGGCAGGCCGCACTATTTCGACCGCAGCGACATCAAGCACAACAACTTCGATCCCATTAAGGCTTCGTGCTGCGTTCCCGTCGTGAACCAGCCCTACGTGGTAGGCGGCATCCCTTATTACGACGGCGGCGTCACTGACCCCGTACCAATCCAGAAGGCGCTGGACGACGGGTGCGACAGGCTCATTCTGATCCTCACCAAGCCCCGCGATCTCATCCGCACCGCAGAGAAGGACTCCCGCGAAGCCGCGCTGTTCCTGCGGCACCGCTATCCTGCAATGGCGGATGCGCTCTGCAACAGAGCTAAGACCTATAACGACGGCGTTGCCTACGCTAAGCGCCTGGAGCAGGAAGGCCGCCTCCTCATCCTCGCGCCGTCCGATATCGGCGGGCTCAAGACCCTGACGATCGACCCTGACATGCAGATGAATCTCTACCATCAGGGCGAAGCGGAAGCGAAGAAGCTTGATACCTTCCTCGGGCTGTAAAAATTATGGCAGTTGTATTGCTCCGGCGTGGGGCTATGCCAACTGTCTTGAAATTTTGTTATCCTGGCCTGGGTCTATAGAGGCTGTTCCGAAATTCTGTTACCCTCGCCCGGGTCTATAGAGGCTGTTCCGAAATTCTGTTACCCCTACGTTGGGCACATATGCGGATTCTGAATTTCTGTTACCCCCTACATTCAAAAATTTCCCGGGATTTAGGCCAAAATCAGGCTTGAATCCCGGGAAATATGCCCTTTTAGGGCTTGAAAAAGGGTAACACTTTTCAAAAGCCCGCATATATTTCCAACGTACGGGTAACACTTTTCTGAAATCTTCGTATGTGCCCAAAGTGAGGGTAACACTTTTCTGAAATTCCCGTATGTGCCCAAAGTGAGGGTAACACTTTTTCAGGAATGCCTCTGTACGCCCAAAAAGGCAGGAAGTGCCTCTCATCTCCCCGGTATCTCCCCGGCTCCGATCCAGCACTGATCATCCGAAAGATGAATGCGGAAGATTCTTCCCTGGTCTTCATCGAATTTCGCCTGGTGGTATTTCATCAGAAAATCTTCCGAGGAAGCCGGTCCTAGAAATTCTATCTTGCCCGTAGGATGCGACATCACATAGCGAAAAGCTTTCCCCTGGCCGTTCTGCATGGTCTTGGCCTTCTCTACGATGGCATATCCCTCAAGGATCGGCACCTGGAACTGATGCTTCACGCCCTTGACCGGCCGGCACTGGAAGATGTAATACGGCAGCACACCGATGGCTGTGAGCCTGCGAAGCAGTGTTCCCAGGATCTCTCCATCATCGTTGATGCCCTTTAAGAGGACAGCCTGGTTGCGGACAATGATGCCCCGTTCTCTCAAGACACGTACAGCCTTCTTCGCCTCCCCCGAGATCTCGTGGGGATGATTGAAATGAGTCACGACCATCAGCTGTTTCCTGAGATTGTATTCGCCAAGGATGTCCAGAAGTTCAGGATCTTCATAGATCCGCATCGGGAAGGTGACCGGCGTCCTGGAGCCGAAGCGGATGAAATCGAGGCTCTCAATGCCGCACAGCAGCTGCAGGTAGCGTTCGATCTCCTCATCCTCCATGAGGAAAGCATCCCCGCCGGAGAGCAGCACGTTGTTGATCTCCGGATGCTCCGCCACATAGCGCGCAACCTCTGCCGGGTCTGCGGTCTCGCTGGCCGCCTCCTTGCCAACGATGCGCCTGCGGAAACAGTGCCTGCAATACATGGCACATTCCTGTGTCGTGATCACGAGGGCAGTCTGATGATATTTATGCTGCAAGCCCTGACGCTTGGTATTGCTGTGCTCGCCGCTGGTGTCCAGTTCTCCGGAAAGGTCCGTCTCGCGGATGGATGGGATTGCCATCCGGAAGATCGGATCCGTGAGATAGTGCTCCCAATCAATCAGAGAGAGATAGTATCTTGTCACTCTCATCGGGAAGAGCTTCAGGATTTCATCCAGCTTCTCCTCGTATAAATAACTTTATAGATACTTTATTAACTACATTTACATATTAATCGGTTTGGTGATACCCGTGATAACATTGACCCTGTGTCAATCAGGTTATAGTTCTTTCTCTCCTTGTTGGATCCTTGGATCACTTCATTACAGAGTCTGTTCCCCTGACACGGAAGTTAGCCTCAAACCATGCTGGCTGTTTGCTGGAGTCTATGGACTTTCTCCCGGCAGTGAGATTCGCATCAGTCCATCCCAGCTGGATTCTTATATGCGAGGGTGTCGATGCTCCGCGATCATGGGTATTACCAAGCCGATTGACCACCAATCACAAACGAAAGGAGGTGACTCTT
>FNQX01000026.1 GCA_900107575.1 Lachnospiraceae bacterium NK3A20
TCGACATACTTCCCTTGTTCAGCCTGCCATGTCGAATCTTTTCGACATGAGCGCCAAGATCTCTTCATGGTGTCGAAGGTCCTTCGACATACTTCCCTTGTTCGGCCTGCCATGTCGAATCTTTTCGACATGTGCATCCAAATCCTTTCATCCTGTCGAAGGCCTTCGACATATTCCCCTTGTGCGCACTGCCATGTCGAATCCGTTCGACATGTGCATCCAAATCCTTTCATCCTGTCGAAGGCCTTCGACATATTCCCCTTGTTCGGCCTGCCATGTCGAATCTTTTCGACATGTGCATCCAAATCCTTTCATCCTGTCGAAGGCCTTCGACATACTTTCCTTGTTCGGCCTGCCGTGTCGAATCCTTTCGACATGAGCGCCTAGATCTCTTCATGGTGTCGAAGGTCCTTCGACATACTTCCCTTGTTCGGCCTGCCATGTCGAATCCTTTCGACATGTGCGCCTAGATCTCTTCATGGTGTCGAATGGCTTCGACATACTTCCCTTGTTCAGCCTGCCATGTCGAATCCTTTCGACATGTGCATCCAAATCCTTTCATCCTGTCGAAGGCCTTCGACATATTCCCCTTGTGCGCACTGCCATGTCGAAGTCTTTCGACATGAGCGTCCAGATTGCTCCATACTGTCGAACCCTTTCGACATACTCGCTGAAATTCCTTGCGCAAGTCGAAAGCCCAGATGTCCAAAGCAAATGCCCGGCTAGCTAAAGAAGCCCTTCTACGCTAGCATGGCTCGGCCCTCTTCATTCCGTCTCCCTGATATCGTTCACAAGATCCATGTGGCCTGCGCAATACTGCTCGTACAAAGGCTCCACAGCCTCTTTGAACTTCTCCTTCTCGGAAGAGGAAATCTTGATCTCGCTGCAGCCGGAAGATAGCACCTTCTCCTTCGCGGCATCTTCCTGCTCCTGCCAGAGACGGCGCTCATATTCCGCCGAATCTTTTGCACACTCATCAATGACAGCAAGATATTCCTCGGGAAGCTTCTCTCTCGTCGACTCGGACATGATCTGCAGCTCCGGTATCCTCGTGTGCTCATCCTCCATATAATAGGGGGCCACATTGTAGTGATCCATCGCTTCATAGCTGGACCAGTTGTTCTCCGCGCCGTCCACTTCACCTGTCTGCAACGCGGAGTATACATTCTCGAACTCAACGGGAACAGGATCTGCGCCCAGTGCACGGATGGTATCTTCCATGAGGGCAGATGGCTGTACGCGAATGGAGAGCCCCTTCATGCCCGCCAGAGAATCCACCCGTTGGACCGTGTAGAAACTTCTGACGCCGGCATCATACCAGGAGAGCGGGACAATGCCGCTGCCCTCGAAAGAAGTCATGACCTCATCTCCGATCCCGCCGTCCAGAACCCTCCACATGTGATCTCTGTCCCGGTAGAGATATGGCATCATGAGGACAACTGCCTCTTCACTGTAGTCCGTGAGCGTTGCGAGCGAGACCCTGGTGAAATCAATTCCACCGAACGTGAGCTGCTCAATCGTGGAAGTTTCATCGCCGAGCTGCGCCTCCGGGAAAATATTGATCTTCACCTTTCCGTTCGTCTTCTCTTCCACCTTGGATGCGAAATACTGCGCGCCGCGGGTCGTCGGATACTCTTCCTTCTGATTCTCCGCATAGGACAGCACATACTGCGTACCATTGTCAGTGGGAGCCACCGATACGCCTGCGCAGCCGGGGAGAAGAAGTGTGCCGAGCAGCGATACAATAAATCCACTTGTTATTCCGCCTCTGCTCATCTCACTCTTTTCTTCTGGTCCTGAAACCTTGAATACTGCGCGATCTTCCCTTCGCAGAAGGAGGCAAGCTCATCCCTCTGACTGCCCAGAATCCGGTTCGTCAGAATATACGCGTGCTGTCCGTCCGGCACGATAAGGAGCATGGTTCTCCGCTGCACGAGAGCATAGAAATCCTTCCAGGCAATGTGCTGGGAATGCTTGAAAACATGGATCTTCAGCCCCAACTCGTCGAAGGTAAGCGTCGTATTCTCACGAATCGACAGCGCGTCACGAATGGATGAGAAATAAGTGAACAGCGGCTGGAAAACAGGAAATACCAGGAGGGCAATAACCATGATAGCTTTTCCCAGACCGTTGGTGTCAGACCATTTGGCCCATATAAGTGCAATAATCGCTGCCGTGAATACAATATTGATGACGCAGAGCCAGGAGCGGTAAATATTGCCCATGCGGTACAGGAAGTAGTCGCCCGGCGTATTGCGGAAGTTGAATTCAAATTTCATGATAAACCTCTTTAGCCAGGCGGAATACCGCCCATGCCTTCGGCCAGCCTGCGTAAAATGCCATATGAGTAATGATGGCTGCCATCTCCTCTTTCGTCACGCCGTGATCTTTGGCATTCTGCAAATGATAGGTAAGGCTGCTGTCCGTGATTCCCTGTGACATCAGCGCCACTACCGCAATGATACAGCACGTCTTCACTCTGGCATCTGTTATTCTGACGCCATATCAGTTCAAAGTCAGGATATCGCAATTCTGACTCAACATCAAGGCGTTCTGTACGGTTACCCTTACCGGAAAATATAAAACAGGCAGGCCCGGAAACATTGTCCAGGCCCGCCCATTTGCGGAATCCATATCAGATTGTGCTGGTGTGTCCTCACATCACGGCATCGGCAGGCCACCCGTGTAGCCGAACAGCCAGGGGATAGCGAGTGAGATTGCCGGAATGAATGTGATGAGAAGGAGCGCGATTATCATCATGATATAGAATGGAATCTGCGCCTTGACCACCTTCTCCATCGGCATGTGTGCGATGGCAGAGCCGATGAACAGAACCGAACCTACCGGCGGTGTCAGAAGGCCGATACCGCAGTTCAGGACGATGATGATGCCGAACTGTACGGGGTCGATGCCAATCGACGTTGCGATCGGGAGCAGGATCGGTGTCGCGATCAGGATGATCGGTGCCATATCCATGATCATGCCCAGAATCAAGAGGATCAGGTTGATGAGGAGAGCTATGACGTAAGGGTTGTCCGATACGCCGGTGATCGCGTTCGCGAACAGTTCCGGCACATGGAGCATCGTCAGGCAGTAGCCGAAGAAATTCGAGGTCGCAATGAGAATCAGCACGATACTCAGGGTATCAATGCAGGAGTCGATCGCGTGCCATACGCCATTCCAGGTCAATCCCTTGTAGACATATACTGAAATGATCAGGGAGTAAATAACCGCAATGGCTGCTGACTCTGTTGCCGTGAATTTGCCGGAAACAACGCCGACAACGACAATCAGAATGACAGAGAGCGCCCAGATGGAGGTTCCCAGCTCTTTCAGGAGCTTCCTGCCTGAGAACTTATCACCCTTCGGGTAATGTTTCCTTTTTGAGATGATATAGGACCCTATCATTAAAGAGCCCGCCAGAACCGCGCCCGGAAGATATCCCGCGAGGAAAAGCGAGCCCACCGAAATGCCGCCGGCGGTCGTCGCGTAGATGACCATGTTATGAGAAGGCGGTACCAGCATGCCTTCTACGGAGGATGAAATCGTGACCGCGGTTGAGAAATCGGTATCATACCCTCTGTCGACCATCATCGGAATCTCAAGAGAACCGAGGGACGCCGTATCTGCGGATGCCGATCCGGAAATGCCGCCGAAGAAATAGGATGCAAGGATGTTCACCATTGCAAGGCCGCCCGTCATCCAGCCGACACACGCATCGGCGAGGTTCAATAGCTTTTCTGAAATACCGCCGGAACCCATGAGAACGCCCATCGTAATGAAGAAAGGCACCGCCATCAGCGAGAAGGAAGAGATACCTTTGACCATCTGCTGCGAGAGTGTCGCAAGCGGCAGTCCCTGATATGCGAGGCATAAAAGGGATGAGATCGCTACGGAATACGCGATCGGGAAACGCAGGAATACCATCACGAGAAAACTCACGAGGAGGATGGCAATAGCCGCACTGTTGACTGTCATTTATTTTTCCTCCTTTGTCATTGTGATGTTGCCGTCCTTTTCATGATCACCCAGGTCTTCGGTGATCTCGTTCTCCATCCCGGTCGTGATCTTGTAGCCGCAGATCGCCGCAATGTCGATGAAGATACGCTCCAGCTCGAAGAAAATCATCGCGATGCCGGCAAGCGGGATCGGGAAATACATCCAGAATCTCGACAGCCACGGCATGGAAATGTAGACACCCTTGCCGCCAATGCCGTTTGCGTACTGGAAGCCGACGATGACCATGATGAGCGCGAGCGCGAAAACAGCCAGATCAGCGATCAGATCGCTGACATGCACGATCTTTGCCGGCAGGAACCGGTCAAATGCCGTCATGCGGATGTGCGCGTTTCTGCGGATCGCGAGTGCCGCCGAGAGCACCGCCATGTAACTCATCAGTGTCAGGATCAGCTCCTCTCCCCAGTTCGGGGCAGGGATGGCTGTGATGTAACGGGCCAGAACGATCCAGCTCGTGATGAGAATGTCGGCGATAAGGAGCAGCTTGCAGATCAGCATGAAAATCTTGTACATGAGACTGTATACAGGTTTCAGCTTCTGAACATTTTTAAAAAATGCAGGCATGTTAATATCCTTTTCCATCTGAACCAATCACTCCCCGGAAGGCGTATCCTGTCTTCCGGGGAAGTAAACGGGTTACATCAATTATTTCGCCATATCGAGAATCTGCTGGTAAACATCGGCCAGGTCGCCGGTAGCATATTCATCTGCGATCGGCTTGCAGGCTGCCTGCCATGCGCTCTTGTCATCAACGGGGATGATGTTGATGCCGTTCGCCTTGAGCTGGTCAAGAGCCTCATTCTCCTTCTCCTCAGATACCTCATGGCAGTAATCGGAAGCGATCTTGCCGGCATCCGTGATCACCTGCTGCTGGTTCGGTGTGAGCTTCTCCCAGCTCGCCTCGGAGATGATGGTCATCATAGCGCCCAGGGTGTGACCGTCCATGGTGAGGTTCGGGCCAACTTCCTGGAAGCTGTTGGAAAGGTAGTTCGCGGTCGGCTGCTCCGCGCCGTCGATCGTGCCGTTCTGCATGGAGCTGTAAATCTCAGCCATGGTAACGGGAGAAGGTGTTGCGCCGAGATTCTGTACCATGGAGGTCATGATCGGATCATTGGAGACACGGATCTTCATATCCTTCATATCATCAGGCGTGGTGATCGGCTTGTCTGCAACCGTGAAGAAATGACGGAAGCCTTCCTCACCGAAATACAGGCCCTTAACGCCAAGGCCCATCTCAGAAGGCTCGTTCAGGAACTCCTGGCCGAGCTCGCTGTTCGCGAATGCCCAGAAGTGATCTCTGTCCTGGAACGTGTAAGGCAGAGAGAGCAGAACGGACTTCTTCGTGCCATAGGATGTCAGAGCGAATGCGGAAATACGGCAGACATCCACAGTGCCTGTGCCGCCGAGCATACCGTCGAGAATGTCAGCCTCAACGCCCAGAACGCCTGAGCCCTGCAGGTCGACCGTGATGGAGCCGCCGGACATTGCCTCCACAGCTTCCTTGAACTTCGTATCCATTGCGCCGCAGATCGTGCCCTCAATCGGGTTAACCTCAGCCATGGTCAGTGTGATTGCCGGATCTGCTGCCGCCGCGTCGTTCACTGTGAACTCCGTGTCGCTGACAGCTGCTGCCGCCTCGGTCGCTGCGCTTGTCGCGGTATCTGCCGCTTCGGTTGCTGCCGCAGTTGCAGCTGCCGCCGCTTCCGTTGTTGCATCTTGAGCGGTGGTTGCTGCCGTGTTGCTGCTGCCGGAAAGGCCACAGCCAGCTACCATGGACGCAGCCATGACAGCGCTGATCACTGCACTGATAACTTTCTTTTTCATGATAATGTATCCTCCTTTGAATATCCCGCGGAACAACCGCAGGCCCCTTCTGTTACAGATAAATTATAGAGAAAACAAAGCAGGCAGAAAATAGCAATATTTTCATATCGCAGGTAAAATCTTGTCCTCTTTCGTGCAAATTGCGCAGATAAAAAAGTCTGAAGCAAAATACGCCGCAGACTTTGCACGATCCGTTGATGGAATAAGGTGTATTTTTGTGGATAATAGACGAGATGGCAGACTATTTGCGTGCAGCTGGTCGTTGTCACACCGCGCTGTGCCGGGGCATGCCCACATCGCAATGTGAGTCAGGGCATGCCCGCGCCGCAGCTCGAGACAAGTATTCACAAGTGCCTGCTCCGATAGTCCTTGGGGCTAAGCCCTGTGATCCTGCGGAATACCTTGGCGAAATAGTTCGGGTCCGGATAGCCGACCGCGGTGCCGATTTCCGCGATCGAGAGCCTCTCCTCTCTCATCAGCTCCTCTGCCTTCCGGATACGGTAATCCGTCAGATAGGTGATGAAACTGCGACCGAAATACTGTTTGAACAGCTTGCAGAAATATGCCTCCGAGTAACCGAAGTGGGAAGAGATCTCCTGCACCGACAGGTTGTCCATGTAATGCCTGCTGATGTAGTCATGCATCTCTGTCTCAAGCAGTCCGGCCTGCGGCGCGGTCTCGCCCCGCATATACGTCACACTCGAGGCTGCGGCTCCTGCCAGGTGCTCTCCCGCTGCACGCGAATCCCTCTGTATGCCATTGCTGTCATCAGGCATAAAACCTGCCGAACGGCCTTCCGTGACATTCTCTCCCGCTCCGGCCTGCTGCCCGCCGCCTACCCTTGTGTCGCTCGCATCCAAAAGGTGCATGGCTTCCAGTACCGCCGCCTGCAGCTCCCCGTCGGCGCAGGGTTTTAAGAGATAGTCCAGCGCGTGAATCGTGATCGCCCGCTTGGCATAGGCGAATTCATCGAAGGCCGTGAGGAAGATAATGTTCGCCTTCCTGTCGTTCTCCCGGATCATCTCTGCCGCCTTCAGACCGCTGACCCCGGGCATCTCAATATCCAGGATCAGAATCTGCGGCCTCTCCTTCTCGTACAACTCCAGGACCTCTCGCCCATTGGCCGCCTCAAACACCTCAATATTCTCTTCCGGAAAATCCCTCAGCAGCCTTTTGTGAAGGACCTTCCTCTCGATGACCTCGTCATCCGCGATCAGTATCTTGTACATCTCTCATACCTGTTTGATCTTTTACCCGGTACCACTTATTTTGCGACACTCTTGCGAGAAATCCGCGAAGGCGATTTCTCGCGAGAGGGTCATCGGGGCCGTTTATGGCACCGATGACAGTTTGGGAGCGATGCATCAGCATCGCTCTCAAAGTTCTCATCCTGCGGCAGCGTCAGCGTGACAATCGTGCCTGTGCCTTCCTTCGAGTCAATCGTGATCTCACCATTTCGGTAAATCCTGTGTATCCTCTTCGCGACATTCCCAAGGCCGATCCCGACCATGCGCTTGTGTCCGCCGCCCTGCTCCGGCAGCTCAGCCTCATGCACATGGGTGCCACGCACCGCCTCCGCCTGACCAGCCTGCAGCAAATCGTCGCTATCGATCGCATCGCCTTCCGGCCGTGCGATCGCCCGCCGGATCCCCTCGAGCTTCTCCTTCGGCACCCCCGTGCCCGTGTCCTCCACCGTGATGAGGATATTGCCGTGATCCATCCAGACGGTCAGCGAGACCACGCCGCCCTCCTCTTTTCTAGTCACGCCGTGCGTTACGGCGTTCTCCACGATGGGTTGCAGAAGGAAGACCGGCAGCATCACGTTGTCCGGCTGCACGTCGTCCCTCACATTGATCCTGTAGGTCAGCCGCTCGCCGAAGCGCATTTTCTGCAGATAGAGATAGTCCTCGACGACCTTGAGTTCCTGCGAGAGCGCGATGAACTGCTCCGTCGGATGCAGATTGTACCGGAAAATAGTAGACAGGCTCCGTATCATTTGGTCTGTCGTATCCGCGTCTTCGAGCTCCGCCATGCCGGATATCGTGTTCAGCGTATTGAACAGGAAGTGAGGATTGATCTGGCTCTGCAGAAGGTCCAGTCTCGCCGTGTCGAGTTCCTTCTCCGTCCGTACCCTGGAGAGCTCCTCCTCATGAAGCTTCTCCGAGAGAATCTGATTCTCCTTCAGTGTCTCAATATTCTCTTTCGTGGATGCCCGCATGGAATTGAACGCGGTGACAAGCTCTCCCAGCTCATCCCGGTTCTCTACCTGCACATCTCTCTCCCCATAGTCCCCTCTCGCCATCCTGCCTGCCGCCGCGGCGAGTTTTTTCAAGGGATCTACGAGTGCCGCAGAGAACGTTCGTGCAAAGCCCACGACAAGGAGTAACCCCGCGATCGAGATAAGGAGCAGGATGTAGGGCGCCGATTGCAGGAGCGGATAGATCAGCGCATACTCATCCGACTCTTCCCGTACCGTGATCTGCTGCAGACTCTGGATATATTCCGAGAGATACGCCTGCATGTCATAAACACGGTAGAGCTTCCCCACATAGCCAATCGCTTCCGTATCCATACGGGTGAACTCATCCCTTGCAGCCTCATAGTTGTCATAGCTGTTGCGAATGTTCCAGGTCTTGCCATAGCGCTCCGCGCCGATACTCTCATAGTCATACGGCAACGCCAGAATCGCGGCGTGCGCCTTTGCTGCGGACGCCTGCAGTTTTTCCGCGTTCTCCGGTGTGGGACTCTTCACGTAAGAGGCAAAGCCCGCCGTCTCCTCCTGCATGGCGCTCATGGCACCCGAGCAGCGCGAAATATCCGTGAGAATGTCTCCTGTCCTCTCCATGGAGTGATTCATGACGAACATGCTGGCAGCCAGGGCAGCGACCATGACGATGAGCAGGACAGAGACGAACAGCTGCGTCTTGCCCGCAATGGGCATCCCAAGCCACTTGGATCGGAACTTTTTCATGAGATTATTGTAACACGGCAGTACCGGTTTACTTTCACTGAATACAATGCTTTAATAGTTTTCGTCCGGACAGACAGTGCCGGGCACGAAAGGAAGGCACATGAACGCAGAACACGTATTCGTCGTCCTCTGCTGGATCCTCGCGCTCGTTGTCGGCATCGCGATCGGTGAGAAGATCCGTAAAGTTCGCAAGGAACACGAGGAGAAGGACAAGAATCGGAAAGATCGGCACTGACGCAGGCGAGCCAGGAAAGGAAAATCAAAATGAAAAATGATCGCTGGGTTTATTACAAAGATGCAAAACCGGAAGACAACGGACAGGGCGTTGTGAAGCGTGTCCTCGCCTACTCCGATGATCTCATGGTCGTAGAGAACACCTTCGCAAAGGGCGCCGTCGGCGCGATGCACCACCATCCGCACACGCAGATCACCTATGTGAAGAGCGGCAAGTTCGAGTTCACCATTGATGGAGAGAAACATATCGTGACGGAAGGCGATACGCTCTGTAAGACGAACGGCGTCGAGCACGGCTGCGTCTGCCTGGAGGCCGGCGTTCTCATCGACACCTTCACCCCCTATCGGCAGGATTTCGTCAAGGACTAAAATTCAGAAGTGTCGATGATGCGCCCCTTCTGAATGCTCCTCGGTGCCGCAAGCGTCCCCGAGGCCCAATTCGTGAGAAATCGCCTTCGCGAATTTCCCGCGAATTACAGCCACTTCCTCCTGCGGAACCACGCGATCATGATGACCACGATCACGATGCAGACAAGGATCAGCACCGGGTAGGAATATTTCAGATACAGCTCCGGCATGTAGCGGAAATTCATGCCGTACCAGCCGACGATGAGCGTGAGCGGCATGAAGATGATCGATGTCACGGTGAGGATTGTCATCGTGTGATTCTGCTCTGCCGCCAGCTCCGACTGATACAGGTCCCTCACGAGCACCGTGTATTCGCGCAGGGAACCCAGCATGTCGCGCAGCCTCTCCACCCGGTTCGAGAACATATGAAAATAACGCAGGCTGTCCGGATCGAAGAAGCCGTTCTCATTCTCTTCGAGCTCCTGTGAGAGATCGAGGAGCTGCTCATAGTGCGTGTGCAGATCGAGGAGCTCGCCGCGGATGTCATTGACGCGGTCGAGGCAGCGGCGCTCCGGTTTGCGCTGCACCGCATCCTCAATGGAGTTCAGCTCCTTCTCGTATGCTTCCATGAGGGCAAGATCCGGAGAGATGATCCTCTCGAGGAAATCATAGAGGAACCGCTCGAGTCCCGGCATCCGCCATTTCTTCGATTTCTGGATGTCGGCGATGAGCTTTGCCGCCACCCCCGAGCTGTCGATGAAGACAATGCCTCTCTCGTCGCAGGCAAAGGCGAACCGGTATTCCCTGCCGGAGAGATTGTTCCTGTCCGGAATGGCGAAGGTACCCGTCAGGGAATCGTAGTTGACCTCTGCCTTCGTGATGCCGGCATCCAACACCATGTCCAGATCAATTCCCATGCGGAAGTCTTCGATTTCACGCCGCCACTCTTCCGGCGTCAGCACCGCCACATATTTCTCCGGTCCGGACAGCGCTTCCTGCTTGGAACAGTCTGTCAGAATCCCTTTGATCACGTAATACATATCAATTACACATCCTTCATCTTATTGCGCGAACGGATTGTAGAACCTGCTGCCATCGTAGTAGGTGAATACCAGCGCGCCAACGCAGAACACCGCCGTGAGGGCAAGGCAAATATAGTCGATGGCTTCCAGCCTTTTGTGTGCGTACCAGGTCCTGCCCCTTTTCTTGCCAAACCCGCGCAGCTCCATCGCATTGGAAACAACGTCGATCCGTTCCATCGTCGAGAACAGCAGCGGGAAAATAATGCTGGACGTCCTCCGTATTCTCTCTATCAGTTTCGCCTTCGCGCTCATCTCAATGCCCCGCGCTTCCTGTGCGTTGCGAATCCTCTGGAAATCGCCCTGCACGTCCGGAATGTAGCGCAGCGCAATCGCAACAGAATACGCGATCGTGTACGGAATGCCGACCATGTTAAGGCTCGCCGCGAACTCTGACGGATTCGTTGTCACGAGGAAAATAAAGATCGCCGGCGTCACTGTGAAATATTTGATCACGACATTGAACAGGTAGAACAGCTCTTCCCCCGTCACATCGTGGCCTTTAAAAAACGGCATCATCACCGTTTTCGATCCGTAGATCTCACAGCCCTGGTAGGGCGAGAGGAGGAAGATTGCGATCACATTGATGACCATCATGAGCGCGATGAATTTGAATACGCTGGATACCTGCCTCCATTCCGTCTTCGACACCGCAAAGAGGATGAAGCTGACGAGGATCATGAGGAGCAGCACCCGTGTGTCATACGTCATCGCCGATGTGATGCACCACAAGAGGAAAAAGATCAGCTTCGTGATACCGGAGAGGCGGTGAATCCAGGTGTTCTTCTCCTGATAGGACAGAATTCGATTCATATCACTCACCTGCCTTCCCGGGCATTGCACTTCTCGCAGCCGCGGCAGAAGAAGCCTTCTCCCTCATGGCGCGCTCATACAGGATGAATCTGCTCGCGAACTCGCCGGGATCCGCAATGTCACAGCGCACGGCAAGGTCGTAAAGTGATGTCTTCCGAAGATAGGCCCTCTTCGAGATTTCTTCGTCCGTCAGCACCTTCGCCGGCGCATCATCCGTGACAAGCTGCCCGTCACAGAGAACGATTGCGCGGTCCGTATATTCCAGCATGAGATGCATGTCGTGAGTGATCATCAGGATGGTCAGCCCCATCTCCTCATTGAGCCTTTTCAGGAACTCCATGATCTCCGTATAGTGCCGGAAATCCTGCCCCGCCGTCGGCTCATCCAGGATAAGGATCTCCGGCCGCATCACAAGGATGGATGCGATCGTCACCCTCTTCTTCTGCCCGAAAGAGAGCGCCGAAACCGGCCAGTTCCGCATCTGATAGAGGCCGCAGATTTTGAGTGTCTCGAAGACCCTTTGCCGGATCTCTTCTTCCGGCACGCCCCGGACCGACAGTCCCAGTCCGACTTCATCAAAGATCATCGGTTTCGAGATCATCTGATTCGGCGACTGCATGACAAGGCCGATCTTCTCTCCTCTCTCTTTGACAGAGAGTGGTGCAATATCTTCTCCATTTACGAGGATGTGCCCTCCCGTTGGCTGGTAGAAACCGCAGATCAGCGAAGACAGCGTGGATTTACCCGCGCCGTTTTTGCCAACAATGGAAACCATTTCGCCTTTCCGGATGCGGAAACTGATATCCCGAAGGACCGGCTCTCCCGGATCATAGGAGAAGGAGAGGTGTTCTGCCTCCAGAGCGTAGGGATTGTTGTTCTCCTTCCGCGGAAGATTCGCCGCCCGGAACCAGGACTGTACCTTCTCCCGATACGGTGCCACATTCATGGTCTCGATGTGCTGCGGTTGGTCTTTGGGATCAATGACGGCCCCCGCATGTTTGATCGCCGTCACGTAGAGCGGTTCCCGCACGCCGGTCTTCTCCAGAATGTCACTGCACAGAATTTCATCCGGTGCCGCGTCCGCCGTAATTCTGCCATCGTCCACGACAACGATACGATTCACATCCTTTGTCAGGACATCTTCCAGTCGGTGCTCGATGATCACGACCGTCACATTCTGTGTGTGACAGAGCCTGTCAATGAGCTCGATGGTCCGTTTGCCGGTCGCAGGATCGAGATTGGCGAGCGGCTCGTCGAAGAGCAGGATGCGGACATTGTCAACGAGGACGCCGCCCATGGACACGCGCTGTTTCTGCCCGCCGGACAGTGCAGACGGCGAATGCCCGAGATACTTCTTCATATCGACAATGTCTGCAACCTCGTCCACACGGCGGAACATCTCCTCCTGAGGAACCTCATCATTCTCCAGGGCAAAGGCAAGATCCTCCGCTACCGTAAGGCCGATGAACTGTCCGTCCGTATCCTGCAACACAGTGCCCACATGCCGCGACATGCCGAAAACGCCCTCTTTGGAAGGATCGCACCCGTCGACCAGGAGTTCTCCCTGGATGTCACCTGCAATCGACCCGGGGATCAGTCCGTTGATGCAGTGCGCGATCGTCGATTTGCCGCAGCCGGAAGGCCCCGTGATCAGGATCTTCTCCCCCGGATAAATCTGCAGATTGATGTCCCGGAGGGAAGGCTCCTGCTGTGCCCTGTATTTGAATGTGAAATTATGGAATGTAATGATAGGTTCCATGCCCCGTCAGTCTTCTTTCGTCAGGCTGGAAGACTTGCCGGCGATTCTGCTGTAAGCCGCGAGCAGGATAGAGCCCAGAACGCCAATAATAATGATGTCGCCAAGGAAAGCGAAGGCGCCCTGCAGGAAGACTTTATTCGCAGGCTCCGCGTAAACGAGGATGTCCAGTACCGGCGCAACGAGAATCCAGGCGATCGCGTTGGCTACGACCTGAACGGTATTAAAGAGTACGATGTTCTTCTTCGTGAACCCGCCCTCGCGTACTGCGAACTTCTTCGCGCACAGACCGATGCCGATGCCGACAACCGCCTCCGGGAATACCCAGCTCCACCATACGCTGCCATAGAACAGCGCGTCGCCCAGCGCGTGTCCCAACAATCCGATCACTGCGCCGACCACCGGACCGAAAATAGCAGACAGGAATGCCAGTACTGCCATCCTGGGCTGCAGTGCCGTATTAGGGATGCCAATCGGGATCTGGACCTGAGTCAATACGACGAACAGCGCCGTGCCGATGCCAATCGCTACTACCTCTTTGATACCAAATTTCCTGTTCATGATTCTCTCCTCTCATAGCCGATAGAAAACTGATGTCTGCGCCTGAATTCTTATCTTTACGCGCAGGCCACACTGTAGTCTACTCTAACACAGTGGAGAGCCTGCTGTTTATCATTTTTTTAGATTATTTTCGCCCATGTATCATTGCAATCTGTTCTGTGCCGGATAGAATGAGTGTTATGGCACTGATTGCCCCGTATCCGGGCCTTCGGAGCCAATATTACAGATCGAGGTTTTCTTCATGTTTGACAGATTCCGATACAAGTTCGCAGAGTTCATGCGCGGCAGGTACGGCGTCGACCAGTTCGGCCGCTTCCTCTCCGCGCTCACCGTGATCCTCATCCTCATCAACCTCTTCGTGCCCTCGCGGCTGTTGTGGTGGATCATCGTTCTGCTCATCATCTACCTGTACTTCCGCATGTTCTCGAGGAACATCGCAAAGCGCTACGCAGAAAACCAACGGTACCTTGTCTACTCTTCCAGAGTGCGCGGTTTCTTCCGGGACTTCAAAGGCAGTATCACGCATCTGAAAGAGAATCGGGAGAAAAACAAAGGCTACCACGTCTACAAATGTCCGCGCTGCGGGCAGAAGATACGAATCCCCCGGGGCAAGGGGCACATTATGGTACGCTGCCCGAAATGCGGTTTCGAGTTCCACAAAAAGTCCTGACGACTTTTGTTTTCAAGTTTCCACGCGGCACCGAGTACAAGGCACCACGCAGACAGAGGATGAACAGTTATGTTCGGATATGTAGTCATCAATCAGCAGGAACTCAAGTTCAAGGAGTTCGACAGGTACCGCGCCTACTACTGCGGCTTCTGCAGGAAGCTCAAGGAGAAATACGGCCTCTTCGGACAGCTCACGCTCTCCTACGACATGACGTTCCTCATCCTGCTGCTCTCGGACCTCTACGATGTGAAGGATGAGATCGGCAAGACGCGGTGCGTCGCCCACCCGCTCATGAGTCATCCCACGCGGATCAACAGGATCACGGACTACTGCGCGGACATGAACCTTATCCTCTCCTACTATTCCAGCATTGATGACTGGAGTGACGAACATAAGCTGCGCGGCCTCATGATGTCGAAACTCCTCACAAAGGGCAAGACAGAGGCTGCCGTAAACTACGGCCACAAGGCAGCGGTCATCAAGGACAGACTGGACAAGCTCTCCGCCTGCGAGAAGAAAGGCGAGAAGAATATTGATATCCCCGCAGGACTGTTCGGCGACATCATGGCGGAGCTCTTTGCCATGAACGACGACGAGTGGGAGAACACCCTGCGCCGCATGGGCTTCTATCTCGGAAAGTTCATCTATATTATGGACGCGTATGACGATCTGGAAAAAGACGGGAAGAGCGGCAGCTACAACGCCCTGCTCCAGGAGTCTGGCCGCCCCGATTTCGATGCGTATGTGAAACAGATTCTGACGATGATGATGGCGCAGTGCTGCGAATCCTTCGAGGTTCTGCCGTGCGTTGAGAATGTTCCGATTCTGCGAAATATCCTTTACTCAGGTGTCTGGAGCCGTTACAATGCTCTCGAGGCGCAGATAAAAGGAGATAACACAAACTCATGACAGATCCGTATCAGGTACTGGGCGTGCCGCACAACGCCTCGGAAGATGAAATCAAAAAGGCCTACCGGCAGCTCAGCCGGAAATACCATCCTGATTCCAATATCAATAATCCCAATAAAGAAGCGGCAGAGGCGAAATTCCGCGAAGTGCAGGAAGCGTATAAACAGATCATGTACGAGCGTCAGCACCCTTATGCGCAGTCTGACTACGGCTCTTCCTCCAGCGGCTCATCCTATGGCGGATCTTCCTCTTACGGTGGTTCCTCCTACGGCGGTTACGGAGATTTCTGGGAGGACTTTTTCGGAGGTTTCGGCGGCTTTGGCGGCCAGCAGTCCCAGCATCAGGGCCAGGCACAGGATGAAGACAGCATCAAAATGCAGGCGGCGTCGAACTATCTCAACAGCCGCCATTTCCAGGAAGCCCTGAATGTATTGAACAGCGTCAGTCGCCGGAACGCCCTGTGGTACTACTATTCCGCGATCGCGAACTCCGGCCTCGGCAACAATGTCATCGCGCTTCAGCACGCCCAGACAGCGGCGCAGATGGAGCCCGGCAACAGCGACTACCAGGATCTGGTACAGCGGCTCCAGTACGGCAGCAACTGGTATCACACGCAGCAGAACCCTTATACCGCGCCATCCACCAGCGCGACCGGCTGGTGCCTCAGGCTCTGCCTCGCGAACCTCATCCTCAACCTTCTCTGCGGGGGCGGCGGCCTGTGCTGCAGCTCGAGGCCGTACTATTGATGTAGTACTGGCTGTTAGCTCCTCCCATTGGTCGTCTTCCTGCTGCACTTCCAGAGTGCCATCGGATGATGTTCTATTCTTGACAGTACATCACGATCTTCGAACAAGAGATCTGGCTCATATCGGCCTTCAGCAAATGCAGCCCAGAATGACAGTTCTCCTTCCGGCAGAAGAATTCCTTTCAAATAATCTTCCACACGCTCCTTTGCTGCAGACAGATCAAAATGTTCCTCTCTTCTAAGGACTGGAATTAAATCTGTCTTGATCTTTCGGGGAGATATCCTGTCGAGCCCGTAAAAGTCAAAGTGTTCCGGCACCCTTTCTGATGCAATCGCTGAATAGAATATGATGCATTTCTTGAACAGGTCTTCCTGCGAATGGTCAAAGAGGCCATACTTTTGCAGGTTGAACATATCGTAGAGATCACGTGCTGCCGCTCTGTTCAGAAGAGCAACCGTCTTTGCAGAGAAAATTTCCACAGGATGCACTGTCAGCACGGTAAGCGTTGTTTCATTCCAGGGAAGCCTTACCTCTCTTCTGGAAATTGGTAGTACATGGCAGCGCAACATATAATTGATCTCGATTTTGAGATTGTCCTTCATGCCTCCCGCATTGATGTATTCATATACAAAAGAATCCAGGGCATAGTATTCCTTCGATTTCGTACTGTGATGATATCCCGATGCAGCCATGTATTTACTGATACGGGTATTAATCTGATCTCTTTCCTGCAACATCTCATCCTTTGTCACATCTTTGGAATAGTCCAGATCAATATCCACAGATAAGCGAGGTAGATTGAAAATAGTCAGGTTAATTGCCGTACCGCCTTTTAATGCAAGGGTTTCTGAGAGCAGTGGATCGTTCTCCATGAATGACAGTATATCGGCCAGTCTGCATACTTTCTCAAATGTATCCCTGACAAATCCCAGTTCCTTCGCCTGTCTTCCGAGTAATATGCGTTCAAGCTGCATCATAATCGTTCACCCCCTTATCAATCAGCCTTTTCAGATTCTTCGGCGCGTACAAAAGCCACTTCTTATGGAATGCAAAATCCTCCTCCTTAGGGAAAAGATATGTCTTGCTGGCAGAGATCTTGCGTGCGCAGTCGTCGAAGAACTGATCTGAAAGAGAGAGATCATCTTTGTACGCCTCCAGGATATAACCAGCTTTCTGATATAGCTGCCCCCTGTTGTACATTTCCAATGCTTCTCGAAGTCCATTTTCATTCAGAGATGGAATCAGTGCCATGCATCTGAGCAGTTCCTCCAATCCTCCGATCCTGGTAAAGTCAGCTATGCTGTCTATCACTGTCCGTTCCAACGACGTAACTCGAACGCCATTGTTCATGCACGCAATTCCGCTACTGCCTCTCCAGATCACAGGCTGATAATGCAGCCCATCATAGTCAAAGGGACGCACTTTCTTCTCTGTTGAAAAATACACGTCGTAATAAACCTGATTGGCATATCCGTAATACTCAAATGCACTGTGATGTGACACACAGGCATTATCCGCGATGCGGGATGCGATCTGGAAGCGGCTGGGGATCGGTTGCTCCGTTTCCATGCTGATGACTGCGTACAGATCACGCCGCACCCGTTCGATATAACCTTTATCCAAATAATTTTTTATCTGCCATTGTGCCGCGCTATCTGATCCCACGATTCTGACCATATCCGCACGGGCAAAACAGCGCAGGCCAACCAGCTCTTTATATAAATCCATCACCGTTCCTCCGTTTTTATTTTATATCATAACATGAGTATTCCCAGATATATTTATATAATTTAGAAAATTAATTTCTATATTAGCGCATAATCATTGTTAAAACAAATATTTTGAGTGCTTTTGAATACCATTTTATTGACCTCATGATTGATCGGGGAGGATATTTACCTGCTCTTCCAGCGCGATCATTCAGCTCTCAGCAGATATGCTCAGAGAGCTTTGTCCGTCGAATATAGCTAGTTCCGTTTGCTCATACAAAAAAAGAGATGCCCCTAAGGACACCTCTTCTATGCTAAATTGATGATTCAGTTCTGTCGCACTGCTCAGCGGTTTCTGCCGTGGCACTTCTTGTATTTCTTGCCGGAGCCGCAGGGGCAGGGATCATTCGGATAAATTTTCTTACCCTTCACGATCGTGCCGGACTTTTTCTGCTCGAGATAGAGATTATGCTGCTCTTCCTTCGTGTAGATCGCGTCCCATTCCGGAAGGCCATAGAGCCACTCCGCTTCCGCCGCTACCATGTTCTTGTAGAGCTTCTCATTATCAAAGGCAAGGGAAACCTCAGTGTCCTCCGCAAGATCTTCCTCAATCTTATTGGGAGCAACAAGGGAATCCTGGATGCCATCGAGGAAACCTGTCATGTATTCGACAGAGATGCCATACTTGTCCGCGAGCTCCTTGACCGTGCCCTTTACTTCCTCATTCGGATTCGCAAGGAGCTGTGCGTAAATCTCCTTCTCCTTCAGGAAATAATCGTTCCAGAGCTTCTGCAGAGCATTCCTGTCCGCATTCTCGTTATATGCCTTTTTTCTCCAATCTTCGAGTAAACCCATAACTGTTAATCAAACCTCTCTATAGTGATAATCTGCCTGACCGTTCCATTGTATTACAGATTGTCGGGATTGGCGAAGGATTTTTCGCGGGTGCAAAAGAGCTGCAACATCAGACGGCGGTACTTTCGGACGATGTGTCTGCTCGCTCCATTCACTGCATGTGGATGAATCCCACAGAAGGCTCCTATTGCAGGAACATCATGCCGGGATTAATCCACCTGCGTGAAAAGTCGCTGATCGGACGCATCATCCGAATCCGCCGCCTGGCATGATACTCTGTCAGGCAAAGTACCGCCGCCTAGAAGTCACAGCTTCGCAATCCGCTCCATCGCGATCCGCGAGTTCTCCTTTGTGCCGAAGCTCGTCAGACGGAAGAAATGCTCCCCGGAAGGTCCGAAACCGGAGCCGGGAGTGCCCACGACATTTGCCTTCTCCAGGAGCGTATCGAAGAACTCCCAGCTGGTCGCACCGTTCGGTGCCTTGAGCCAGATATAGGGAGAGTTCACGCCGCCGTAAACCTCATACCCCATGCCGGACAGACTTTCCTTGATGAACCTTGCGTTGTCCATGTAGCGGGCAACCATCGCCTTCACCTCGGCCTTGCCCTCCTCGGAATAGACTGCTTCTCCCGCTCTCTGCACGATATAGGGTGCGCCGTTGTATTTCGTGCCGTGCCTTCTCGCCCAGAGGCTGTAAAGAGCGGTGCCATTATGATCTCTGAGCTCCTTCGGGATGATCGTTGCCCCGAGACGCAGGCCAGTGAATCCGGCATTCTTGGAGAAGGATTTGATCTCGATCGCGCAGGTTCTCGCGCCTTCGCACTCGAAGATGCTGTGCGGGATGTTGTCTTCGCTGATGTATGCCTCGTAGGCAGAATCGAAGATGATCACAACGCCATTTTGATTGGCGTAGTCAACCCAGGCCTGGAGCTGCTCCTTGTTCATCGCCGCACCGGTCGGGTTGTTGGGCGAGCACAGATAGACAACGTCCGGCACTCTCTTAGGGAAATCCGGTGAGAAGCCGTTTGCCTCCGTGCAGGGCATGTAGACCACGTTGCTCCACCTTGTCGTCTGCGCGTCATAGGTGCCTGTCCTGCCGGCCATCACGTTGGAATCCACGTAAACAGGATAGACAGGATCCGTTACCGCGATGACGTTGTCCTTCTCGAAAATCTCCTGGATGTTGCCCGAATCCGACTTCGCGCCATCGGAGATGAAGACCTCATCGTCCCCGATGTCGCACCCTCTGGCACGGTAGTCATTCTCCGCGACCGCGTGGCGCAGGAATTCATAGCCAAGATCCGGTGCGTAGCCGCGGAACGTCTCGGCATGTCCCATCTCATCGACCGCCTTGTGCAGTGCCTTGATGACTGCCGGCGGCAGAGGCTGCGTCACATCGCCGATGCCCATGCGGATGAGCTTTGCATCCGGGTGCGCCTTGACATAGTCATTCGTTTTCTTCGCTATCGTAGAGAACAGATAGCTGCCCGGGAGTTTTAGATAATCACTGTTCGCTGTAACCACTTGAAACCTCCATTGCAGTTATCACTGCAAGCAATTCTGCTATTCATCAATCTCAACATCGCCCTCGAATACGCTGGTCGCGGGGCCGGTCATCCAGATTTCGTTCCTGTCCCTGTCCCACTCAATGCGAATCCTGCCGCCGAGGACCTCCACCGTGATGGCGTTGTCCGTCTTGCCGTTCAGGATGCATGCCACACCTGTCGCGCAGCAGCCGGTGCCGCAGGCGAGGGTCTCGCCGCTCCCTCTCTCCCAGACTCTCATTCTGACGTAATCTCTCGATACGACTTCAACGAATTCCGTGTTGGTCCTTGAAGGGAACCTCTCGTGGTGTTCGAAGAGCGGTCCGATCTCGGCAAGAGGAAGGTCTTTGACGTTGTCCGTGAAAACAACAGCGTGAGGATTTCCCATTGAGACGCAGGTCATACGGTATTCCCGCCCGCCCACTGTGATGGGTTCATCTACAACGGGAGACTTCTCTGCCAGTACGGGAATCTCTGCTGCCTCCAGGATCGGTGAGCCCATGTTGACGCGGAGGGTTGTCGCCTTCCCATCTGCGTCCTTTTCGGTGACGGTCAGATATTTGATCTTTCCGAAACTCTCAATAGAGAATTCCTCCCGCATCACGCCGGGCTGCCCCGGTTTCTCTCCGGTCATCCCGTGATCGTAGACATACTTGCCAACGCAGCGGATGCCGTTGCCGCACATCTCCCCACGGGAGCCGTCTGCGTTGTACATTTCCATCTCAAAGTCGGCGATCTTCGACGGATTGATGAAAATAATGCCATCGCCGCCGATGCCGAAGTGCCGGTCCGAGAGCCTTCGCACAATGTCCGGCTTCCGCTCCTTCGGCACCTGCTCCTTGAAGCCGTCCACGTAGATATAGTCGTTGCCGGCGCCTTCCATTTTGGTAAAGTGCAGCTTCATCGTATTCCTCCTGCCGCGTATGGTGCGGCCTGCCTGCTATATGTCTATTGGGTACGCCCGGAGCAGCAAGCCATTGGGCTTTTGCTTCGTACTGAACGAAACAGGTACGTGGCACGAATGATGCGACATACCATTTAGACTCCTGGCCCCGTAGAGTACGGAACAGGTACGCGGCACGATTGATCTGTGCCTCAGGGCCGAAGTGCCTCGAGCTCAGACAGCCACAGCGCTCCCGAGGCATCGCTTGGCATCCGCAGATCTCCTCTGGGAGAAACCGCGACGGAGCCGACCTTCGGGCCGTCCGGCAGACAGCTTCTCTTGAACTGCTGTGCGAAGAAACGCCTTGCGAATATCTTCTCCCACTTCAATATGGTCTCCGCATCATAGACGCCCTTGAAGCTGTCCTTTGCGATGCGGTAGATCTTGGCCGGCGGGAAGCCCGCGCGCAGCATGTAGTAGAGGAAATAATCGTGCAGCTCGTAGGGCCCCACGATATTCTCGGTCTTCTGTGATATTTTCCCTTCCCCTGTGGGCGGCAGGAGCTCCGGACTCACCGGGGTGTCCAGCACGTCGAAGAGGCATTTCGACAGTCTCGAATCCTTCGCTGTCTCGGCAAAATACCGCACGAGGTGCGAGACCAGCGTCTTCGGGACGCCGCTGTTCACGCCGTACATCGACATGTGATCGCCGTTATAGGTTGCCCAGCCAAGCGCGAGCTCCGAGAGATCCCCCGTACCTATGACAATGCCGCCGGTCTTGTTGGCCAGATCCATGAGCACCTGCGTCCGCTCTCTCGCCTGTCCGTTCTCATAAGTGACATCGTGGTCCGCAAGATCCTGTCCGATATCCGCGAAATGCTGCAGCACCGCCGCCTTGATATCCACTTCCGAAAGAGTCGTACCAAGCGCCGTCGCGAGTGTGCAGGCATTCTGATACGTCCTGTCTGTCGTGCCGAAACACGGCATGGTCACCGCAAGAATTTTCTCCCTCGGAATCCCCGCAAGGTCAAAGGCTCTCGCGGTCACGAGCAGCGCGAGCGTCGAATCAAGACCCCCGGATACCCCGACGACCGCACTCTGACAGCCGATGTGTGAGAGTCTCTTCGCAAGTCCTCTCGACTGGATGTTCAGAATATCGTCACATCTCTCATCCCTCTTCGATTTGTCTGACGGCACGAAAGGGTGCGGATCGAAAACACGGGTCAGATTCGTTCTCACCTGATCCATGTGGATCGCAAGGTGCAGATAATCTTCCGGCTGCGCGGAGAAATAGGTCGTCATCCTGCGGCGTTCATAGTTGAGCCTCGCAATGTCCAGGTCCGCGAAGGTGAGCTTCGCTTCGCCATAGCCATTGTCGAAGATTTTCCGCTCCGCGAGGAGGGAACCGTTCTCCATGATGAGCGTCCTGCCGCCGAACACGATGTCCTGGGTGGACTCGCCGTCGCCCGCGGAAACATAGATGTAGTCCGTGATCGTCCTCGCGCTGACGGAGGAGATGAGCATCTTCCGGTAAGCATCCTTGCCGACCGTCTCGTTCGACGCCGAGAGGTTCACGATCACATTGGCACCGGCGACCGCGTGCTCGATATCCGGCGCATTCATCACCCAGGCATCCTCGCAGATTTCCGCCGCGATCTCGAGGCCGCGCACCGCATCCACGTCCAGAATAATGCGGGAGCCGAACGGGATCAGCTCGCCGTCCCAGAGGATGTCCTCCGCGTTGACCGGCCCCGGCGTGAACTGGCGCATCTCATAGAATTCCGCGTAGTTGGGAATGAATCTCTTCGGTATGAACGCGAGGATCTCCCCGTCCTGCAGCACCGCCGCGGTATTGTAGAGCTTGCCCTCATAGGCGAGCGGGTAACCCACGAACACAATGGAGTCGCTCCCTTTCGTCGCCTTCGTGATGCGCAGCAACTCCCTCTTTGCGCCGGAGAGGAGTGTATCCTGGAGGAACAGATCGCTGCAGGTGTAGCCCGTCACCGCAAGCTCCGGGAAGACAATGATCTTCGCTCCGCCCTCTTCTGCCTTGTTGATGCCTTCTATGATCTGATCCGCGTTATATGTGACGTCCGCTACGCGCAGATTCGGCACGATGGCCGCTGCTTTGATAAAACCGTCTCTCACTGTGCTCTTTCCCCCGATTTCTTATCCTGGCTGCATACAACTGATTGCCGACAACGGGCTACATACAACTGATTGTAAACAACTTGTTGTATGTAACTAATTGCATGTAATCCCAAGCCTGATTACTGCTTCACTCCTGCGACGACAACGATGCGCTGTGTCGTATCGCACACCGGACCGTCTGTGTCGCTGTCCAGTTCGGTAATCCAGACAAGGCCCGCACTCTGCACCGCCCGTTTCATCTCTTCCAGTGTATACCCCCGCTGGTAATGTGTCTCCTCGAACCGGTGGAAGAGGTCCGCATCCCTCTCATCCCGCAGGAAGAAGCTGACGTGGTAAACGTTGATATTGCGATATTTCCCATCCGCCTGGTTGCCATCCTCGCTGAACAGCTCCTCTTCCGAAGCGCTCTCCAGGAATTCATTGTCCCAGATGAACGCCGCGTTGCCACGATCCTCGGCAATCGTGCGATCGCCGATCACCGTCTGATATTTATACCGCGTATTGAAATCGAAAATGAAGATGCCGCCTGGGCAGAGCTGCAGCTTCACCTGGCGTAAACATAAGGCAAGATCATCCATGGTGAGCAGATAGTTCATGCAGTCGCAGACGGAAATGAACGTTCCCGCGCCGCCGTAGAGCTCGAAGTCGCGCATGTCCTGGCATAGATACCGGATGCCGCGGTGAGCCTCTTCTTCCCGCTCCATCGCGATCGCCAGCATATCTTCCGAGGCGTCAATTCCCCAGACATCGTAGCCCGCGTCCGAGAGCTTCTCCGTCATCCTGCCCGTGCCGCAGCCCAGGTCGACGATGAGATTGCGCTCTGCGTCGACATCTGCCGCAGAACTTTTCGCAGCACAGTCATTCGATTCAGAAGCCGGTTGTGAAATCCCATACTCCGCGATGAGCTTCTCTATCCTTCTCGCCCACGCATCGTACGGCGTATTGTCCATGAACTCGTCATAGATCTTTGCAAAGCCCGTATATTCTTCCATGTTCCCTGTTAGTTTCTTTTTTATCGCACAAAGGCAGGAACGGCCACCGGAACTTCTCCCGTCAGCCTGTTCCTGCCCCGATTGCAAGATAATTATAAATGCCACATCATCCAGCGCATCACTGCTCAGCCCGCAACTGCCGTGACGCCGGATGCGACAGCGAAGCTGATCACAGCCATGATGCAGCCTGCCAGCGCGACGCCGCCCATAACGGCAATGACGCTCTTCTTGAAATCCATGTCCAAAAATGACGCTGCCAGCGTTCCCGTCCACGCGCCGGTACCGGGAAGCGGAATGCCGACGAAGAGAAGGAGCGCCCAGTACAGGCCTCTGCCCGCCTTCTCTTTGAGCTTCTCACCGCCCTTGTGCCCCTTCAGAAGGCACCAGGAGAAGAATTTTCCAACGAATCTCTTGTCCGCGCCCCACTCGAGCACTCTTCTTGCGAAGAAGAAAATAAAAGGCACAGGGATCATGTTGCCGATCGCGATGATAATGTAGGCGAGGATCATGTTGAACGCGGGATCCTGCACATGGAATGCCTGCGCGATCGGGATGGCGCCGCGCAGCTCCACGATGGGAACCATCGAGATCACGAAGACATAGAGGTACTTTTTCAGCATAATGTTTCCTTTTCCGGTCTGTTATTTTCCGAGAATCTCGCGCAGAGCCCTGACAACCGCTTTCATCTGTTCGTCGGTGCCGATCGTGATGCGCAAATATTCGTTGATCCTCGGCTTGTCGAAATAGCGGACAATAATCTTCCGCTCGCGCAGCTGCTGCTGCAGCTGTTTTGCATGGACACTCGGATGCCGCACGAAGACGAAATTCGTCCGGGAGTCCGGGAAGTCGAAGCCGAGATCTCTCAGCTCTTCCTTGAACCACTCGCGCGTGCGGATGATCCTCTCCGTGATACTGTGGAAATAAGCGGCGTCCCTTGCCACGGCAGCCCCCAGCAGGATCGCCGGCTCATTCATCGTATAGGAGTTAAATGAGAACTTGACGTCCTTCAGATACCCGATGATCTTCCTGCTGCCGATCGCAAAGCCGACACGCAGACCTGCCAGCGCGCGGGACTTGGAGAACGTCTGCACGATGAGAAGATTCTCGTATTTCTCTACAAGGGGAAGCGCCGTCTCTGCACCAAAGTCCACATAGGCCTCATCGACGATCACAATCTTGTCCGGGTTGGCTGCCACAATTCTCTCAATGGCGCCCTGTTCCAGCTCGACGCCGGTCGGGGCGTTGGGGTTCGGGAAAATGATTCCGCAGACCTCATCCTCTCCGGTCTCTCCTCTCCCCGCGTAAGCCGCGGAGCCCGGGATGTAATTCGTGGGATCAATCGTGAAATCATCCCGCAGCGGCACCGCCGTATAGGGGATGCGGTAGAGGTTCGCCCACACATCATAAAACGAATAGGTGATGTCAGGAAAGAGAATTTTCCTGCCGGAGGTGAAAAAGGTGAGGAAGCTCATCGAAATGACATCGTCCGAGCCGACGCCGACAAAGACTTGCTCCGGGTCGACCCTGTAATATTCCGCAAGCGCAGAGACAAGAGGCGTCGCGTCCATGTCAGGATACAGGCGCAGCCGGTCATAATTCTCACTCACCCATGCCGCAGCCACTCTCGCCGACGTTGACGGCGGATAAGGGCACTCGTTGGTGTTGAGCTTGATGACCGTCTTGTCCTTCGGCTGTTCGCCCGCAACGTACGGCTCCGTTCTTCTGACATTATCTTCCCAGGACATAGCCTTCCTCTTAATAACTGTTACCTATGCCACGTATTCTGTGGCGTCCCAAACTGATTTATTATATCACCCGCGCCCCAGTTACTGCAGCACCTTCGACAGGAAGTCCTGAAGGCGCGGGTTCTTCGGCTGCGCGAAGAATTCCTCTGGCGTGTTCTCCTCCTTGATGACGCCCTCGTCGATGAAGATCACCTTCGACGCAACCTGCCTTGCAAAAGCCATCTCGTGCGTCACCACGACCATCGTCATGCCCTCGTTCGCAAGCTCTGTCATGACCTGCAGTACCTCGCCAACCATCTCGGGATCCAGCGCGGACGTCGGTTCATCGAAGAGCATGACCTCCGGATTCATCTCCAGGGAGCGCACGATCGCGATACGCTGCTGCTGGCCGCCCGAGAGGGAATGTGGATAGGCGTCCGCCTTGTCCGCCAGATTGACCCGCTGCAGCAGCTGCAATGCCTTCTCGGAGGCCTCCTCTTTGCTCATCAGCCCCAGCTTCACCGGCGCCAGCGTAATGTTGTTCAGAATCGTCAGGTTGTTGAACAGGTTGAAATGCTGGAACACCATGCCCATCCTGCGGCGGACCAGATTGATGTCCGTCTTCGGATCGTTGACCTTGGTGTCTCCCAGCCAGACCTCGCCCGACGTCGGCACCTCCAGCATGTCCAGGCAGCGCAGGAACGTGGACTTGCCGCAGCCGGACGGCCCCACCAGCACGATTTTCTGTCCCTTGTGAATCTCATAGTCGATTCCGCGCAGGACGTGATTCTCGCCGAAATCTTTTCTGAGGTCCTTCACACGAATGAGGGCCTTGCCTGTTTCCTTTTTTGCCGCGTATTCCGTTGGATTGATCAAAGTTTCCGTACTCATATCAGCGATTGTCACTTTCTCTTAATCTCTTCTCTACCTTGCCGAAAACAACAGACAGCGTCTTTACCACGATGAAATACATCACGGCTGCGCCCAACAGAGGCATCATCGGCTGATACGTCTTGCTGGACACCAGATCCGCGGCGTGCGTCAGGTCGACGAGACCGACGGCGCTCGCGATGGACGTCTCCTTGAGGAGGGTGATGAACTCATTAAGGAGCGATGGGAAACAGTTCTTGAAGGCCTGCGGCAGGATGACATTCATCATGGTCTGAATGCGCGAGAGTCCGAGCGATCTGCCCGCTTCCATCTGGCCCGCATCGACGGACTGAATGCCGCCGCGAATGATCTCGGCCACGTATGCACCGGAGTTGATACCGAAGGCAAGGCTCGCCACCAGGATCTTGTTCTTCGAGCTGACCATGATAACATTCCACATGATCATCAGCTGGATCAGCGTAGGCGTGCCACGGATGATGTCAATGTAAATAAAGGCGATCCTGGACGCGATGGTACGCTTGCCCGTCCTCCCCCGCTGCATGTTGAGAAGGCACGCGATGGTGCCGAGCAAAAGTCCCAAAAGAGCCGCGAAGATCGTGACCTCGATCGTGATGCCCAGGCCCTTAACGTAGAGTTGCCAGCGGCCGTCCTTGATAAATGCCTTGAAAAACTGATTTGCGATATCCATATCCATCCTCTGCTAACGCGGAAAAAGGGATGGCCTCCGCAAAGAGGCACAGCGCCCCTTTGCACGTCCATCCCGGGTTTTACTATGTACGAGACCGCGCCTTACTCTGCTTCGTAGTTGTTGATCCACTGCTCTACGAGAGCATCGTAGGTTCCGTCATCCTTCATGGCCTTGAGTGTGCTGTTGATGGCGTCGCCAAGCTCTGCGTCATCCTTCGGCATCGCGATACCGTACTGTTCCACATCGAAGCCCATTGTCTCTCCGTCAACGATCTTGAGCGCGTCCGGATACTGGGAGAGGAAAGCCTTGGCGGGAACCGCATCGATGATCACGGCGTCATTCTTGCCGTTCACGAGGTCGAGAACCGCCTGGTTGAAGCTCTTCACGGAAACGATTTCCCCGATGCCTTCTACGCCCTCGGCAACCATCTCACCAGTCGTGCCTGCCTGGACGCCGACCGTCAGACCTGCGAGATCTTCCTTGGAGGCCGCCGCAGAATCCGCGGGCAGCAGCACAGACTGTGTCGCGTCGTAATAGGGGTCGGAGAAGTTGACCGCTTCCTTTCTCTCATCCGTGATCGTCATGCCGGTCGCGGCTACGTCAATCTTGTTGCCGATTGCGCCGACGATACCATCGAAGTCCATGTCTTCGATCTCCACCGTAAGGCCGAGACGGGAACCGATCTCCTGCATCATCGCTACATCGAAGCCGGTCGGATTGCCGTCATCACCAACATACTCGAACGGAGGGAAGGTTGCGTTGAGGCCGACCGTCAGAACGCCGTCGCCCGCATAAGGGTCCGCGGAAAGATCAAAGGTGGGCGCCGCAGCGTCCGCATCAGCTGTTGTCACTGCAGCTGCCGCTGTAGTATCTGCCGCTGCCGTTGTCTCATCGGCGCTGGTCTCTGCGGCTGTTGCCGCAGCCACAGCCGCGGTTGCCGCGGCGCTGTTTTCTGCCGGTGCCTCGGATGACTCCCCGCACGCCGCCAGAGACACTGCCATCATACCTGCCAGTAATACTGCTGAATTCTTCTTCATCATATCTGCTCCTCGCTTTTTCACTCCCTGCAGGATCGCAACGATTAAGGAATTGATTCCTGCGGTTCTGCTGAATATCTTTCGTAGCCTGATGTATCCTAGTCTATTCACTTAGCTTCAGGGAATCAAGAGACAAAGCGACAAATTGTATTCATTATATTTGCATATAATGCAGCATTATGTTCATATTATGCATGATATTGTGTATATTATTCCGAATTTGCATATTCGCATATAAGGTCAGCTAATCTGTTCCATACAGACCGAAGCACTTGCTGCAAAGGTCGTGCCAATGTATAGATTTAGCAGGCATGGCCGCAATTCCGTTTTGCGGAATACTTGCGCAGCAAAATCTGCATGTGCGGCCTGCGTACGTAACAGTTCAGGAGCTATGATTCTGAATTGTTACGATCCGGCTTCGTGTACGGGTTATAGAACTGCCCGTGCTGATAGGATTTTTCGCTCTTGCCAAAACGGATCGCGTGAACAGGACAGCGGTGCAGGCAGCCAAGGCAGAGCGTACATTTCTCCTTCGTCCAGGTGGGCCTGTTGTTTTCAACCCGAATCGCGTTGCAGGGGCACTGGCGCTCGCAGAGACCGCAGCCTGTGCAGGCATCCGCCACAGAGAAATGCTTCGTCTTCCGCACGGGTTCATAAATGAGCTGCGCCGCAGGCCAGAGAAGTGCCCAGGCGCCACGGTAGAAATTGTGTTCACCGGCCTCGTGCCGTGCGATTGCATCCACCGCCTGCTCCAGCTCCGGGATCGCTGCGTCTGTTTTCTCCCGGTTCACCTTCTCATCGGAGCAGTCGAACCACGGCGTCCAGTTATCCACCATACGGACGGCGTAGGTTGCGGATAGCTCCAGACCGAAATTGCGCGAGAGGGCCGACATCATCATGCTGTTCGCGCCGCCCGTCACTGTCCCGAAGGTCACAAGGTGATAGACATAGTGCTCCATGCCGTGGCCCTGTATCTGGACCGTGTTCAGAAATTCGCCGACGATGTCGGGAATTCCCCAAAAATAGACCGGCGTCACGAAGCCGACGTCCTCTCCCTCCACGATCTCATAGGAGAGATGTCCGTTCTTCATCGCCTCGCCGATGGATACCAGCGTGTCGCCGTTTCGCTTTGCGATCGTCTCCGCTGCGAACCTGGAATTCCCCGTTGCCGAGAAATAGAAAATCATACTGCTGCTCCTTCATGCGTACATAGCAGTTCAAAGCCAATGTAGGTACTTCGGAATACTCTTAATATGTCAGAGTCATTATAACTGTTCTCCGATCAATCGCGCAAAAATCCGGAAGGAATCGGTTCGTACATACCGATCCTTCCGGATTCTACTATGGAAAAAACTATGGAGGGTTAGGGAGGAAAACGAAACTATTGGTGATACTAAATTACAGGAGAGATGCAACGCACTCTTCTACGACCTTCATGTCAGCCGTAGGCTCGAAACGCTTTACAACGTTGCCCTGTCTGTCCACGACGAACTTCGTGAAGTTCCACTTAATGTCCGCGTTGTTCTTGAAATCAGGATCAATCTTCTTCAGCATGGTGTTCATCATGCCGCACGTTGCCTTTGCCTTGATGCCTTTGGCGTCACGCTCGAAGCCCTCAAAGCCCTGCTGGCTCTTCAGGAAGGTGTACAGAGGCTCTTCTGCCTCGCCCTGATCCGGCTTGTTGTTGACGTTGGTCTTGTGCATCTGAGGGAACTGCGTGTTGTACTTGAGTGTACAGAACTCGTGAATATCCTCGTCAGAGCCGGGTGTCTGTCCCGCGAACTGATTGCAGGGAATGTCCAGGATCTCAAGTCCCTGATCATGATATTTCTCATACATCTCCTCCATGGGAGCGTAATGAGGGGTGAATCCACAGCCAGTCGCTGTGTTGACAACGAGAACGACCTTGCCCTCGAAATCCTTCATGGAAACGTCGTTGCCCTTAGTGTCTTTTACAGAATAATCATAGAAGCTTGCCATCTTGTTCCTCCTTGCGTGAGAACTGTGTGAGTGATGAACCTCGTGCTCTTTAACGCCTGAAGCAGGTTGCATCCTGCTCTGTCGATCGCTGTATTTCGTATCTGTAGATAATATATTGTGTACAATTAAATTTGTCAACACCTAAATCAAAATTTCTTTTTGCAGTCGGAAGGAGTAAATGATCTTCTCCTCCACGGGAAGTCCCAGGATGCTCTCGAGCGCCTCGGCGTAGTAGTCGAGCTGGATGCGGTAGCGCGCGATGAGCTCTTCCGGCGCATTCACATAGTCTGTCTTGTAGTCGACGACGACGATGTGCCTGCTCCCGTCGCTGTCCTCCTCGATGAAAAAAGCGTCGATGATACCCTGGATCAGGATGGTCTCGTCGTGGGAGAATTCCGGGTTCAGCCGGTCCGCCGCGATGCCGTAGACGAATGGCTGCTCTCTCTTCAGAAGTCCCCTGTTGTCCGCCGCCGCCATCCTCGCCGCGATGCCGGATCGCAGAAATGGCTGGAAAACAGCAGGCGTCAGCACGCTCACGTACTCCCCTGGGACAGTTCCTGCCGCAAGGAGCGATGCCGCCCAGCCGCGGATCTCCTCCGCCGTTACCGCCTGCGGCTCTCTCCACTTCCTGTAGTCGATGAGCTCGCAGCCGCGGTGAATCGCCATGCCCCGCGCCGCACCAGTCAACTTCTCAGGTTGCTTCCCGATCGCATTTGCATTTACACTGGTCGCAGTTTGTGGCTTCACTTCTCCACTGAAGTTTTGTATCGCAGCCACAACATCTGCATTTTGTGTTCTGCTCCTCTCGTCTTGCTTCTCCGGCTCGTTTGTCCTCGTCCCCCCGGCAGAACGCAGGAACTGCGGGAGCGTCTCTTCCGGCGCTCTGGAGAACAGCTCTTTCGCTCCTTCGCCTGCTGCCTCCTGTTCGCTCTCATCCTCAAGGGAAGCGTGTTTCAGCTCCGAAACCGTGGTCTTGGTATAGAGGTTTGCAAGGTCTTCATGCGGATAGCGGTAGGAGAAGCGCTCCGCAAGCTCTGCCGCAAGCGAAGGCTCCGGGAGCTTGCCCGTCCCGCCTTCCGCGGTGAGCCGCAGCAGCTCCCGCCTCGTCCGGATACTCGCGTTGTCCACGAGGGAGGCGAGGGTCATATCCGAAACGCTGATCGTCGTGCTGTCGATGGAAGGCTGTGTCCCTTCCTCCTGCATCGCCAGAATGCTCTGGAGAATGAGGTCCATGTAGGAGCCGGCGCGCTCGATCACGGTCGCCGGAAGGTGCGGGGTCGCATCCTGCAGCGCGGCCTCACGAACCTCCTCTAGCGCCTGCTGTTTTCTCTCAACATCCTTCAACGTGCCCACGAGATAGAGCTTCTCCTTCGCGCGCGTCATCGCAACATAGAGGACGCGCAGCTCTTCGCCAAGGCTCTCCCGGCGGATCCGTGCTGCCACCATGAATTTGCGCAGGGTCGGCAGGCGCCGCCGCAGCGCGAGGTCGATATAGTCGACGCCAAAGCCCAGATCCGTATCGGTGATGAGTGTTCCGGAAGTGTCCTTCCCCTTGAACGCGAAGGCAGACGAGAGTCCCGCGACGAAACAGATCGGGAATTCCAGGCCTTTGCTCTTATGTATCGTCATGACGCGCACGACGTCTGCTTTCTCATCGAGCACATTCGCCTCGCCGTAATCAACCTCGAACTGGTGCATCTGGTCGATGTAGCGGAGAAACCGGAAGAGTCCGGTATATTCCGTCTTCGCAAAGGCCGCCGCCTTGACGAGCAGAGCCCGCACATTCGCCTGCCGCTGCTCCCCCGAGGGGAGTGCTCTTACGTGGTCGAGATAGCCGGTGTCACTGATGAGGTGCTGCAACAGCTCCGTGATCGGCATGATCGTCACGCGCTCCCGCCATGTATTCAGTTCTGCGAGGAAAGCCCTGCACTTCTCTCTAAGGGGCTCCGGTATCGTGAACCTGCCGGGCTCTGTCACAACGGCGGTCAGCGCATCATAGAGTGGAACGCTCTGATCTTCGGGATAGCTTCGGATCTGCGCGATCTCATCCTCTGTGAAGCCGCCGAAATATCCGTGCAGCGCGCCGTAGAGCGGGATGTCCTGCCTGGGATTATCAATGACGCGCAGGTACTGCAGCACCTCGCGCACCTCCTCCGCAGCGAAATATCCCGTCTTGTTGTCGACGTAGAGTGGAATACTCTCCCGCTCGAAGATCTCCCGGAAGGCATCGTTCCACGAGGAAGCCGAACGCAGCAGGATCACGATGTCGCTGTAGCGCGCGGGGCGCAGCTCCTTCGTCTCCTTGTCGGTCACAGGCACTGAGCCGTCGGTGACAATCTCGCGTATCTTCTGCGCGATGGCGAGCGCCTCCTTCTGATGCGCCGCAAGAGCCGCAATCTCGTTCTCTTCGTCCGCAGCGTCGTCTCCATTCCTGTGATCTGCTGCGGCTGCACTCCCGGCATCTTTCCTGTCGGCATCCTTCCTTCCGGCATTCGACACCGCACCCTTGCTCTCTCCGCTCACTTCGCTGTGCCCGGCGGGCTGGCCTGCGGATTCCGCCACCTCCCCGGCGCCGTTCTCTCCAACCTCCGTATCGCGCTCATCTCCCGTCACGATGAGCAGCTCTGTCCGGAACGGGTCCTGCCCCGGTGCTTCCGGGTACACAGCGCCCGGCTTTAAGGAAACGGCATCGTCGTAGGAGACGCCGCCGATCTCGCGCCGCATGATCTTCAGGAACACGTCGTTGACCGCGTTCAGTACCTCGCGCCTCGAACGGAAGTTCTGGTCGAGATCGATCCTCTCGGTCTGTGCATCGCCCTCTTTGTAGGTATCGAACTTGTCTACGAAAATATCAGGCCTTGCGTTACGGAAGCGGTAGATGCTCTGTTTCACATCGCCCACCATGAACCGGGCATAGCGCCCTTTCGACTCTCCCGCGATCGTCGAAAGGAGAAGCTCCTGCACCTCGTTGCTGTCCTGATACTCGTCGATGAGGATCTCGTCGAAATAGCTCTGGTACGCCTTCGCGGCTTTCCGGGGAACCAGCGCGCCGTCCGTCCTCTTCTCCAGTAGAATTTGCAGCGCGAATCGCTCAAGGTCCGAGAAGTCGATGACATTCCTCTCCCTCTTCTCTTCGTCGAGGGCAGCAATGAACCCCAGCGTGATGTCAATGAGTTCATTCAGCGGCGCCTTCGCCGCCTGCATTCTCTGAATGGACGCCGCCGCGCCCGTCGCGAAATACCCCTTCTTGAGTCTGTCCAGAGCATCCTTTACTTCGGACCGGATACTCTGCACTTTCGCCTTGAGGTCCGGATTGACATCCTCGTATTTCTTACCGGTAATCCTGGGGATGCTGGCAAAGTCCGTTCCGGCAGAGAGCACGATACGATCCCACAAAGCCGTCATGCCGCCTGCTGGTATTTTCCCGCCAGCCACGTCTGTGGCCGCAGCGTTCAGGGCAGTCTCCGGCGCCGTGATGCCAAAGGGCGAGAGTATCGTCTCCTTCTCCTTCGCAAGGAAATCCGCGTAGGGGTAGGGCCCGCCCGGCATATCGCAGAGCTGCAGCATCCTCTCATAGAGGCGGCACACGCTCTGGAGCTCTTCGAGGCCGCGGCCAAGGATACTGCGTCCGTCGCTCCCCATAAGGAAACTCTCCGCGTCCTCGATGTCATAGTCCCTTCGGTGCGCGGCAAGCCACTCCTCCCGGGAGATATGGGAGTCAGCAGCGCGGTAAAGCTTGTCGATGAGGCCCTCCAGCTCCGCATCCCCCATTCCGGTGCAGAAATAGTCGACACAGTCAAGGAAAGCCCGGTCCGCATTCTGATACTGCGCATCCAGAAATTTTCCCAGCACGTCTTTCTGCAGGAGGCTGCTCTCGGTCTCATCCATCTGGCGGAAGCCCGGATCCAGGCCGATGTCGCTGAAGTTGTTGCGCAAGAGGAACGTGCAGAAGCTGTCGATCGTCGTGATCTGCGCGTGGTGCAGGAGCGTCTCCTGCCGCTGCAGATGACGGTTGCCCGGTTCCTGTTCAATCCGCGCGGAAATGGCCTCCGCAATCCTCTCGCGCATCTGTGCCGCTGCGGCGCGGGTAAAGGTCACGACAAGGAGACGGTCGATGTCCATGGGCGGGAGTCTTTTTCCGTCCGGCGCCGTTCTCTCCTCCGTGATCATGCGGACGATCCTCTCGACGAGGACCGCCGTCTTGCCGCTCCCCGCCGCAGCCGAAACGAGTACGTTGTGACCGCGGGCGTTCAGGACCTGCTGCTGTTTATGCGTAAATTCAAATTTCACGATGTTGCCTCGCTGTGATGGTCTGCCGTAGTACTCGCATTGCTTCCGGAATCGTCGGACATCGACGATGCAGACGCAGATGCCCCCGCCCTATCGCCCGCCAGCGACTCCGGGATCCGATAAGCGTAGCCCGGCGTCTTCGGGTCAAACCCGCAGACATTCCGATAGTCGCAGTAGGTGCAGGCGCTTCGCTGTGCTGTAAGGATGGCCGGATCCGCGTCGATATTGCCCGCCAGGATATTGTCCGCAACGCTGCAAATAATACGCCGGACATCGCCGGTCAGCGCGCGGAAGGTGTCCTCGCTGAAAATTTTAGACGCTTTGGTGAAGCCTCCCTTTTTCGTGCGTTTCACCGGAATGACCATAGACTCCCCGGCAAAACTGCCATCGAGGAGAGTGATGGCCTCCTCATCCTCGTTGACCATGCCCTTTGGCCGGAGCTGCCGGCGGATGGCGTTCTGTGCATCCTGTTGCAGGCGTTCCATTTCCTCCGGTTCCGCTCCCTCTGTCACAGGCTCCGCATCCGCCAGAGATGTCGGCAGTCCCTTGCCCGAGAGTACCGGGTCGCCGAAATGATAGTAGAGGAGCGCCGCGGGTGAGATCTCCGCGTCGGGATTCAGCCCTTTGAGCTTATCAATTTCCGCGTCCATGTACATGACGAGCTGGAGACGCAGCCCCTGACGCACCTCATCTTCATCCAGATCCGGGTTCCCCGACTTGTAGTCAATGATCTTGACCCACGTCCTGCCATCCTTCTCGCACAGGTCAACACGGTCGATCCTGCCGACGAGGATCAGCTCCTTTCCGTCCGAGAGGGCGAAGCGCAGCTCGTTGTGATCACCGAAGGAAACCTCGTACGCAGCGGGTGTGAATTCTCCCTGCTGCAGCTGGTACTGCAGGGTGTCCACGGTTCTTCTGAGGACGCGTTCCATCCGCTCTACGTTGTATCTCGTTCTCTCGTTCGCGAAGAGAATGTCATTGTTGTATCCTGCTGCCTCTTCCAGCAGCGCTTCCTTCACCAGCGCGTCGCCGTCCTCTCCGGTGAAGGTTTTCCAGTCCATGCCGCGCTCGCCAAGTTTCTCCGAGAACCTGCGTATGCCCTCGTGCAGCACCGTGCCGGAATCGGCCGGCTCGAACCGGTACTCCGGCCGCGCATGAAGGCGCAGACCGTATTGCAGGAACTGTTTCATATAACACTGCACGGCGGTTTCCAGGCGGGAAACCGAGCCCTTCAGCACCCTGCCATAGAGCTGCTCGGCACTTTTTCGCGAGATCGGCTTCGCCTCATACCTTCGGAAAGCATCTTCTGCAAGGCGCCGCGCCGCATCTCTCGTCTCCTGCCTTGCGTCCGCCATGTAGCCGAACACGGTGAGGAACATCTCCCGCTTCGCCGCCTTGTCCCGCGACGCTTTGGTATCATCGTAAATATCCGAATCATACAGACCGTCCGCAAAGGCACGGATGGAGGAGGACAGGAAGGAAATCCCATCCTTCGGTCCCGCGATCTGTTCCGCGAGCGGCCGCTCCTCCGGGATATGAATCTGAATCCCGGGGAAGAGATTGCGCAGTGTCTGAATGAGGTAGGACGGGCGGAGGCTCCCGCCGTCCTCCGATGTCTTAGAGAAGGAGACAATGAGCTTCTCCGTCTCTTTCGTCATGTTCAGGTAGAGGTACAGCCTCTGAATGTACATCTGCTCCCTGGGCGTCGGCGAGAGCTCCATCTGCAGCTCCTCCCTCGCCTGCTCAAGGAACTCCCGGTCGAGATCTGACACGAGGCCACCCTTGGAAGTGTTCCTCGGGATCGCACCGTCATTGACGCCGAGGAAGAACAGCACCTTCACTTCACCAAGGCGCGATCTCTCAATGTCGCCCACGAGGATGCGGTCGACCCTCTGCGGGAGCGTCCCCAGCCGGATTTCGTCGAAGCCGGCCTCGATGAGCTCCCTGTAGTCCTTCACCGCAATCGTCTCATCGCCGATGAGCGCGTAGATCTGATCCAGGAGGTGAATGACTGCCGGATAGATCTGTCCATACTCTTTCTCGCGGACCACATCTCCCTCTGCGGCAAAGCGCTCCGAAAGGGCCTGTATTGTTTGTTCCGCGTGGATGCTGACAAGGAATTCGTACAGTGCCGCCGTCTTCTCTCCCGCCGTCGCGTGCATTCCCTCTGTCAGGGGCGCCAGCTCCGCGAGAAAGGCCATTCTCGAAGTCTCCGCCCCGGTATCGTCAAAAGGCGTGTTCCATTTCTTCTTCGAATGGATGCCGCGGGCGAGGCAGTAGTTCTCCAGTCGGTCCACTTCGTCCGAAGGCAGCTGCGTCAGTCCGGATCTTAAATAGCGGAACACGGCCTCGTAGGAGTAGCCGCTCTCCAGGATCTCCAGCGCGCTCCGGATCGCCTCGGTCAGAGGATTCTGTAAGACCGCCCTCGTCTCGTCGATATAGACGGGAATATCGTAAACAGCAGCCTCCTCTGCGATGATGTCGGCGTAGGCAGCAAGATCTCCCGCAACAATGCCGAAGTCACGGAAGTCAAGCCCCTCCGCACGTATCATCTCCCGTATCCGGATGCACAGCTGCCGCACTTCTTCGCGCGGCGAGGAGGCGATGAACAGCTCCACGGCCTGATCTTCTCCCGTATAGCTTTCCACGGGATAGCGGAACAGGTGTCGCTCCAGATGTGCGAGCGCGCCCCTCTTCTCAAATCTTCTGGGCGTTGCAGCTTCCAGCATTCGCTCTCTGCCCGGCGCGCCGGAAACGTCTGCATCCCTCGAAGTCGGCCTCTCTGCCGCTCCGATATAACGATCCTCCCCGTGCGGGCAGCCGACTCTGTCTGCTGCCATCGCGACATCCCTGATCGTCTTCCTCGAGAGATAGAACAGATCCTGCGGATCCAGAAAGGGACGCCTGTTATTTTTCCCGTGCTCCTTCGACGGCAGGATCTCACACTCAGAGGGCGCGGGGCCGCCGTCCTCGCCAATCGTCACGGAGAAGATGACTTCCTTCGCGTTCTGCATCAGCGCTTCCAGCACGCGGTACTGCACGGGTGTAAAGCCCGTGAATCCATCGAAAACAAGGACAGACGAGCGGATGAGCTGTGAATTCGGTATCGCCTCTGCGAGTAGATCCAGGCTCTCCTCGCTCGTAAGGAATCGATTCTGCTCATAGGTAAGGAAGGCGTCGTACAGAATCGCAAGGTCGGTGAGTTTCCCAGAAAGGGCGCCCTGCCCGTGATCCTTCGCGTAGGATGCAAGGTCTCTTACCCCCTGCGCGCTGATGCCGTACTGCATGAATTCCGAGATCATGGATTTGACCTCGCTGATCATGCCGAGGCGCTCGATCCTGCCGCCGATCGTCGTGAGCTCTTTGCGGCATGAAATCGCGGCCTTTTTGAGGATCAGGCTTTTGCCGACATCGTCCAGCACGACCTGCGGGCCGGCGCCTGTCTCTTCGAAAACGCGGTGCGAGAGGCGTCCGAACGATAATACATCGATGTTCATGATGCCGTGCGAAGGCGAGGCCAGAACGAGATCCTTCTGTGTCTGCATCGTGTACTGTTCCGGCACGATGTAAAGGAAGTTGGTGAGTTCCCCCGGCTCTCCTGCATCCTGTCCTTCCGCAGGATTCTCCCCATAAACATAATGATCCAGCGCGCTCTTCGCACGCCGGATCACTTCCTGTATCAGCTCATGGCTCTTGCCGGCGCCGGATGCGCCGAAGCAGAAACGATAGCTCATTGACTGCTCCTTGTCACTGCACCACAAAAGGTGCGCTCGTAGTGTAGTAATTGTACAGATTGTGGACGCGGATCATCACGGTATCGCCGCGCTTTGCGGGGATCGTGATCGCCTGCTCTTTGCCCGCCCGGTTAACCGGATAGATCTCTGACCAGGTCGCGCCGCCGTCCAGGGAATAGTTACAGTAGACAATGGGACTGTCGCTGTCCTCCGCAAGGAAGTTCACGACGGCCTGTCCTGTCGTCTCCTGATAAACCGCATTCTGAATCGCGTCCAGCTCGGGCGGCGTGACATCTTCTGCCATGACGTCCTTCGGCATCGGGGCTTCCGGATAGGTGAAGTTCGTGTAGTCGACGCCCAGTGCCGTACTCTTTAAGTGAAGGTACTGCGCAAGGGCAGTGACATCCGCGTGGGCGAGTTTTGCCAGCGCGTCGGGCGCAGAGAGGAACGTTCTGTCCGGCTCGTGGTCCAGGTAGCAGTGCTCTGCGATCACGGCAGGAATCCCCGCCGCGGCAGCTCTTCGGATAATGCCATAGTAATCCGACTTACCGGAGTGGGAGAGCTTCACCCTCGCCCCTCGAGGGTACAGCCCGAGCCCCTGCAGCTGCGCGAGCTCCAGCTGTGCGAAGGTCGCGCCGCTCTGATATGCGTCTCCGAATGCGGAGATCTCCACCTCCGAACCGAACTGATCGTGATATTCTCTCGCGTTGAAATGGATGCTGAACAGGAAGTCCGCATTGACTGCGGCAGCGAAATCCACACGCTGCCGTAGCGAGACGGGCGTGTCTGTTGTCCTCGTCATGTAGACCGCAACGTTGTCATACTGTGCGAGTTCCTGATACATGTAGGCCGCGACGAGAAGCGTCATGTTCTTCTCGCTGTACGGCGCGTACTGTGCGCCGAGATCCTCTTCAATCGTGCCGCCGTGACCGGGATCCAGCACGATCACCGTAATGCCGGGATGCGCCGCCTGCGCTCTGGTCTGCGCCCTCGTCTGCACATGGCCCGCAATCGCTGCCGCCGTCCCGGCTTCCGATGCCGGATCTTCCTCCGCCTGCACCTGCATCGGCAGGAACACCGTGCCCATAAGAAGCACAGCCGCCGTCATCATCGCTGTCATCATCCTGATCAATTTCAAATCGCACCTCTTTCTGTTGCGCACTCCCCGCGGAACCTGACTGTTCAAGAATGCAAATTACGAAAGCCATCCACATTATAGCATGATGGATGAGACAAATTTTCCCACACCTGTCAGATATCCCCGGATGAATCCGTTCTATTCATTTCCCCGGTTGCCACCCGTGGTTGCTCCTATATTTGATTGCCTCCGGTCGCTCCTTTGCATGCATCATGATATAATTCGCCATATTGGTTTGCGTGAGCACGGCGGGCGATTCTCCGAGCGATCACTAACGGATGGGCAGAAAATGGCTGCCGATCTGGTACGGCGGAGTTCTCCGATTGACCGCGCAAGATATGCCCGGTGAGGCAGGCAATTCAGGCCCTCATAAATGATTTAGATACAAGGATGAACACACTATGATCAAATATATTCTCTTCGATGTCGATGGTACCCTGTGGGACAGTGCCGAAGCGGTCACCGCTTCCTGGAATGAAGCGATTGACAGGGAATTCCGGCAGTATACGTCAAAAGTTGTGACCATAGACGATATGTATGCAAACATGGGCAAGACCATGACCGAGATCGGCCTCTTCCTATTCCCCGAGCTCGGCGCCTCGCTGCGGGATGAGATCATGCAGAAATCAATGAATCATGAGAATGAATATCTGATGAAGCACCCCGGGAAGTTCTATCCCGGTCTCATCGAGGCACTCGAAGCTCTTAGAAATGCCTGTCGCTTCCATATCGTCAGCAACTGCCAGGACGGCTACATTCAAGCCATGCTGCAGAACAGAGAGCTCGCCCGCTATATCGACGACTTTGAATGCTTCGGCAGGACACGCCTGCCGAAGGCAGAGAGCATCCGCATCCTCATGGAACGCAATCACATTCCCGTGTCTGAGGCTGTGTACGTCGGCGATACCGCGATGGATGAGGCCGCGGCGGACGGCGCGGGCATTCCTTTCATTCATGCCGCCTACGGCTTCGGCACCGCCGCACATCCCGCCGCTGTCATTCAGGACATTTCTGAATTGCCCGCGGCCATCGCAGACCTGAACACCCGGGACTGACTTCACAAGTACGAAAGGGATGCCGATGCAGCCCTTCCGTACTTGATTTCCTGCGGAATTTACCTCCTGTCGGATTGCCGGAGCCACAGTTTTGCTCAGCCCCGGGCCAATATCGCCTCTTGGCATTTTCGGTACCACAGTTCTGCTTGCCCCGCGGGCCAATATCGCTTCTCAGTATTTCCAAGACCACAGTTCTGCTTGCCCCGCGGGCCAATAGCATCTCTCAGCATTTCCAGGACCATAGCGCCGCACATCTCCCGGGCCAATAGACGTTCAGAGAAAATTCAAGCCATAGATAAATGGGCCTGAATTTCTTCTTCGCCGCTATTGGCCCGGGAATTCTTGTATAACATGGACCTGAATTTACGTTATCTCCCTATCGGCCCGATTTCTCCCCAAAGATATGGTCCTGAATTTCCTGCATCTTCCTATTCGCCCAAATGCGTGAAAACGCCCAGCTTCTCACGCCCAGCTTCTCACATAAAAAAGGCCCCCCTAGCAAAAAGGGGAGCCTGCCGCAACAGTTCAGAGCAAATACATCTATTCTATCTATTCTCCTGAAGCTCCATTTCCGCTTCTCTCTTCTCCTCCGCTTCATCTGCGAAGTTCTCGCCCTGATGGATCTGCAGATCCACACCGGTGTCATTAGGCTCATCGTTGTCGAACTGATAATCCTTGCCGGGCAGCACCGCGTTCATGATGATGCCGACGAGGGAACCGACAGCCAGACCGGAGAGGCTGATCGTAATGGAACCCACATTGAATGCGATCGCGCCGGCCGCGGAGTAGTTGATACCGATGGACAGTACCAGGATGAGGGCTGCGATGAGAACGTTGCGGCTCTTGGAGAAGTCGCAGTGAGTCTCAACCAGGTTTCTCACGCCGACTGCGGAGATCATGCCGTAGAGGATCAGGGAAATGCCGCCGATGGTCGCCGCGGGCATGACCTCAATGATGGCAGCGAACTTCGGGCAGAAGGATAAAATTGCCGCAATGCAGGCCGCAAGACGGATGACCTTGGGATCGTATACCTTCGTCAGAGTCAGGACGCCGGTGTTCTCGCCGTAGGTTGTGTTGGCAGGCGCACCGAACAGGGAAGCCAGCGTGGTGGCAAGACCGTCACCGGTCAGTGTTCTGTGCAGGCCGGGATCCTTGATATAGTTGATGCCAACCGTGGAGGAGATTGCGGAGATGTCTCCGATGTGCTCCATCATGGTAGCAAACGCAATCGGCACAATGGTCACCGTTGCCGCGATGAGAAGGCCGGCATCCGCCTTGCCGCCGGTGAAAATAGAGAAGACCGTGTCTCCATAGTGGATCGGGATGCCGAACCATGCCGCATCCGCAACAGGCTGGAAATCAATTTTGCCGGTGAGGGCGGCTACCAGATAGGAAGCGATGACACCCAGAAGAATCGGGATAATCTTGATCATGCCTCTGCCCCAGATGTTGCAGATGATCACGACCACGATTGCGACGAGCGCGATCCACCAGTTGGTCTCGCAGTTGGCAATGGCTGACTGGGAAAGGTTGAGGCCGATGGCAATGATGATGGGACCTGTCACGACCGGGGGGAAGAATTTCATGACCTTATTCGCACCGAAGGCACGGAAGAGGCCTGCCAGAACGAGGTAAACGATACCTGCGAGCGCAACGCCGAAGCAGGCATACGGCAGCAGCTCCGAAGGAGAGCCGTCCGCGTTGAGAGGGGCAATGGCAGCATAGCCGCCGAGGAAAGCAAAGGAAGATCCGAGGAATGCGGGCACTCTTTTCTTCGTAATGAAATGGAACAGCAAGGTTCCCAGTCCCGCGAACAGGAGTGTTGTGGATACATTCAGGCCTGTGAGCAGCGGTACCAGTACCGTTGCGCCGAACATGGCGAAGACGTGCTGGAATCCCAGTACGAGCATTCGCGGTGTGCCGAGCTCCGAAGCATCCAGGATCGGATGATCGCCTACATTAGTTCTGTTACTCATTTTTTACCAACCTTTCTTAAATCACTTAAGACTTTGGTAACCGCCTGCCGGGATCTCAGATCACGGCGCAGCAGTTAACAGATATGTACAGGCAAACGAAAAGCCGGAAGAAATGTTACCATTTCCCCGGCCTTCCATCAACATGAAATTCACCTTCCCTCAGTGTCGTCATCGTCGAAGAACTCTTCCACTTCTTCGGCTTTCCTTGCCAGTTCGGGATCTTCCGTAGTATCAAGAGAAACGCTATCTGCGGCATCGGCTGCCTCTTCCGACCTTGCGACGGCTTCCTTCACATGATCGGCTGCCTTCTTCGCTTCCTCGGCCGCTGTCTTTGCGTAGGTCTTTGCATTCTCCGTAGCATCTTCCGCCGCGTTCTTCAGATCTTCGGCTGCGTCCTTCGCTGCGTTCTTCAGATCCTCTGCGACCTTCTCTGCCTTGAAATCGTGCACTTCCTCTTTGGAAGAAACGACATCCTTCACCTTGCCTGCGGAATCTGTGACAACATCTTTCACCTTGCCCGCTGCCTCGCCGACAATGTCAATCACTTCTTCACCCTTGGGGCCGACTGCCTTTTTCACATTCGTCCAGGCTTCATCGGTGCCGTGTTTGATCGTCGTATATGCCCGGTTCGCTGCGTCGCGGATCGTGTCCTGCGAGTCGTCGCTGTGAGCCGTTCCATGGTCATTGCCGTCCGTGCCGGTCACGGTGTATTTGGAGTTCTTGTCCATATAATAATAGACTCCCGCTGCGACCGCGCCGATGAGCGCGCTTCCGAGCAAAAACTTACCGAAATTCCCCATTGTTCTTACCTCCATAGTCCCCTTTGCAGGAGTTCGTGGTTTCGTCTGGATGCAGACTTTGATAGTATGTTACTCCATTTCCTGCGGAAATAAAAGGCGGCGCCGTCTTTGTCTGAAAATTTTTCGTTGTATCCAGCGAAAAGTTGTGCTATCATATGCTTTGTGACTAAGTTGGTCAAGCTCTCACAGGACACAGTCCGATATCCGGCGGCCGACGAATAATGAGGGATAGGTATGAACGAGAAATTTTTCGATCTGAAAAAAGAGAAGCAGGACCGTATGATTAATGCCGGCCTGCGTATTTTCGCACTGAACGGCTATCATCACGCGAGCACCGACGATATCGTCAACGAAGCCAGGATCAGCAAAGGCCTTCTGTTCCACTATTTCGGCAGCAAGTCCGGCTATTACGCGTTCCTGTACGACTACGCGACAAGGTACGCGATTCTCGAGCTCACGAGCGTGCTCAAAGAGTCCAAAGGTATGGATTATTTCGACGTCCAGAAGACGCTGCTGCGCATCGAGACCGGCCTGATGCAGCAGTATCCATTCCTCTTCCTGTTCCTGAACAGCGCGGGGCTTGAGGAGGATGCGGAAGGTCTGGCAGTGCTCGCCACACCGGAGCTCTCCGTTTCGGACTATTATGCAAACATCCAGGCAGACGCAGACATATCGCGCTACCTCCACGTGGATTCCCAGGAGAATCTCACAAAGATCCTGCATCACACGAAACTCGGTGTGATGCGCGAGCTCTTCGCCGCGCCCAATGCGCAGGCAGCGGACTACTCCACCACCATGACACAATACCTGACGACGCTCCAGCGCCTGGCGAGCGCACTATAATTGCCAGGCGCGCTGCAACGCTGCAATCCCGTTCCTGATATCGTCTTCATTCAATGCCGCAAATCCCAGAAGGATCTGCGGCATTCTTTTCTGTCCTGCAGGCACCGGCATCCCCGGGATGTACATTTCCTCCGACGGATAAACGCGTACCCCTGCAGCCTTTGCGAGCGCGGCAAGGCGCAGCTCTTCCTCTCGACTTTCTTCGGGATCCATGCCTGATATTTTCTCCGTGAGGATCAGGTGGAGGCCTGCGCCCTCGCCGCTGATCTCGAACTTCTCCGCAAACGGCTGCAAGAGCTCCATGCACAGGTCGTGCTTCGCGCGGTAACGGTTCCGCATTCGGTTGAGGTAGCGTTCATAATAGCCATCCCGGATAAACTCGTCCAGAATGCTCTGGTCGATCCGTGAAATCGTCGAGGAGACGAAGCTGCACTTCTCATGATAGACGTCCAGGAGCTTCTCCGGCAGGATCAGGAAACTCACGCGGATCGCGGGCGCGATGGATTTCGAGAAGGTTCCAAGATAAATGACCTTGCCCGCGCGGTCGAGCGATTGCAGGGCGGGGACAGGATTGCCGCGGTAGCGGAACTCCGAATCGTAGTCGTCCTCGATGAGGTACCTCTCCTCTCTCTTCTGCGCCCAGAGGAGCAGCTCCATCCGCCTGGGGTAGGGCATCATGATACCGGAAGGATACTGGTGCGCCGGCATGACGTAGGCCGCGTCGCACCCGCTCAATGAGAGCGCCTCGCACGACATCCCGCTCTCATCCCGGCGTACCGCTCCGACCTCATACCCGAGGGACTGGAAGACGCGGAAGGCCCGAAGATACGTCGGATTCTCCATGGCGATCTTCCTGTGGTCGCCCAGAATCCCGCGAAGGAGCATGAGGAGGTAGTCATTCCCGGCGCCCATGATGATCTGCTCCGGCCTGCAGCGCACGCCGCGCGAGAGGTGGAAATAGTGAGCGATGGCCCGCCGAAGCTCATAATCTCCCTGCGCGTCTCCCCGCTCGAACATCTCGCTCCGATCTCCCGTCATGAGACCGCGCAGGATCCGTCTCCACGTTGCGTAAGGAAAACAAGACATATCGATTTTCCTTGGAGAAAAATCGATGATGTCCTGTTCAGAATCAGCCTTTATGATTGTGCCGGAGAGCGAAGCTTCTCCTGCATCTCTAATATCTGAGAAGACCGGCAGCTGATTCTCGATGCCGAGAACGTACGCACCGCTCCCTCTCTTCATCCGGATATAACCTTCCGCGAGGAGCTGCTCATACGCAAGCTCTGCGGTGCTGCGGGAGACGTGCAGGGAACGGGAAAGGGCACGGGTCGAAGGGAGCTTCTCCCCGCGCGCGATTCGCCCGCCGCGGATTTCCTCGCGGATGTACTCATAGATCTGTTCGTACAGATGCCTCGTGCTGTGCGCATCCAGCGAAATTTCCAGTTCCATCCTGTTCCTTCCCCCTCGCACGCCGCACCCAGGTTCGGGCGCCCGCTGACGACGACACGGCACCCGAAATGAACACTCTCAGCGTTTCTCTCTCATTTCTTCGGGAGCTTGAAGCTGCTCTTCAATGATACGATGCGGTTGAATACGGGCGCGCCGTCCCGCGAATCCTTATAGTCGCAGCAGAAGAACCCGTTCCGGATGAACTGGAACCGGTCGAACGCCTTTGCCTGAAGGAGCGCCGGCTCGACATACGCCCTGCACTCTGTCAGAGAGTGCGGGTTGAGATTCAGCTCGCCGGTTTCCGCGTCGTAGACGCCCTTTTCCTCATCGACAATGTTCTCGTAAAGTCTGGCTCTTACTCTGCCCGCGTCGTCTGCGTTGACCCAGTGAATCGTGCCCTTGACCTTGCGGCCGTCCGGCGCGTCTCCACCCCTGGTCGCGGGATCGTAGGTCGCGTGGATCAGCGTGACCCTGCCGTTCTCATCTGTCTCGTAAGAGGTGCAGGTTACGAAATAAGCGTACATAAGCCGCACTTCGTTGCCCGGATAGAGCCTCTTGTATTTCGGAACCGGCTCTGCCATGAAGTCGTCTCTCTCGATCCAGAGATTCTTTGAGAAGGTGAGCTTCCTGCTGCCAAGATCCGGATTCTCCAGATTGTTGGCTGCCTCCAGCTCCTCGCTCTCACCTTCCGGATAGTTGTCGATCACGAGCTTCACCGGGTCGAGCACTGCCATCATGCGGGGCGCCTTCGGCTTCAGATCCTCGCGGATGCAGTATTCCAGTGCCGCATATTCATTGACTGCCTGGCTCTTGGACACGCCTGCCATCTCGACGAAAGCCTTGATGGACTCCGGTGTGAAGCCCCTTCTGCGAAGACCGGAAATAGACACGATTCTGGGATCGTCCCAGCCATCGACGATGTTCTGCTCCACGAGCTTCTTGATATAGCGCTTGCCGGTCACGACGTTATTGAGATAGAGCTTTGCGAACTCGATCTGCCGGGGCGGCTGTGCGAACTCCGCTTCCCTCACGACCCAGTCATACAGGGGTCTGTGATCCTCGAATTCCAGCGTACAGATACTGTGCGTGATGCCCTCGATCCCGTCCTCGATGGGGTGCGCGAAATCGTACATCGGATAGATGCACCACTTGTCCCCGGTTCTCTGGTGAGAGAGGTGTGCCACGCGGTAGATGATGGGGTCTCTCATGTTGATGTTGGGAGAAGCCATGTCGATCTTCGCGCGCAGAGTCTTCGCACCGTCGGCGAACTCGCCGTTCTTCATCCTCTCGAAGAGATCCAGATTCTCCTCCACGCTGCGGCCGCGGCTGGGATCAAGCCTGCCGGGCTCGGTGAGGGTGCCTCTGTACTCTCTCATCTCCTCTGCGGTGAGGTCGGAGACATAGGCGTCACCCTTCCGGATGATCTTCACCGCAATCTCATACATCTCATCGAAATAGTCCGACGCGTAGTAGATCCTGTCACCGAAATCGGCGCCCAGCCACTTCACGTTGTCGATGATCGCGTCCACGAACTCGGATTTCTCCTTCGTGGGGTTCGTGTCATCGAAACGCAGGTTGAACTCTCCGCCGTATTCCTTCGCAAGGCCATAGTTGAGGAGAATGCTCTTGGCATGGCCGATATGGAGATACCCGTTGGGTTCGGGCGGGAATCTGGTGTGCACGTGATCATACACGCCCTCTGCCAGATCTTTGTCGATCTCCTGCTCGATGAAGTTCTTGTTCTCCCCGTTCAGGGGAGCAACTCTCTCTTCCCCGGCCTCTGTTCTTATCTTGTCATCTGTACTCATACGAATCATCTATCCTAATTCTCATCGGTGCTGTAGTTCGGCGCTTCCTTCGTGATCTGAATGTCATGAGGATGGCTCTCACGCAGCGCTGCGTTCGTGATCTTGATGAATCTGCCGTTCTCCTGCAGTTCCGGGATATTGTGAGAACCGGTCAGGCCCATACCGGAGCGAATACCGCCCATCAGCTGGAATACGGTGTCTTCCACTGAGCCCTTATAAGCAACACGGCCTTCGACGCCTTCGGGTACGAGCTTCTTCGCGTTCTCCTGGAAATAGCGGTCCTTGGAGCCGTTCTCCATCGCGGAGATGGAACCCATGCCGCGGTATACCTTATATTTTCTGCCCTGATAAATTTCCGTCGCGCCGGGAGCTTCGTCGCAGCCCGCGAAGATGGAACCCATCATGCAGACATTGCCGCCCGCTGCCATGGCCTTCGTCATGTCGCCGGAATACTTGATACCGCCATCGGCAATGACGGGAATGCCGTATTCCTTCGCGACAGCGTATGCGTCCATGATCGCGGAGATCTGCGGAACGCCGCAGCCCGTAACGACACGGGTCGTACAGATGGAGCCGGGGCCGATGCCGACCTTGACACAGTCCGCGCCGGCGTCAATGAGTGCCTTTGCGCCCTCGCCGGTTGCGATATTGCCCGCGATGACATCCAGGTCCGGATACGCTTCCTTGATCATACGAAGGCTCTTCAATACGTTCTCAGAGTGTCCGTGCGAGGAGTCGAGGACAACGCAGTCAACCTTTGCGCTGACGAGCTCCTTCACCCGGTCGAGCACGTTCGCGGTGATGCCGACAGCCGCGCCGCAGATGAGTCTTCCCTGGGAATCCTTGGCCGCATTCGGATATTTCACCGTCTTCTCAATGTCCTTGATCGTAATGAGGCCGACCAGGTTGTTGTCCTCATCGACGATCGGGAGCTTCTCCTTCTTCGACGCCGCGAGGATCTTCTTCGCTTCCTCGAGCGTGGTGCCGACCCTTGCCGTAACGAGATGATCCTTCGTCATGACATCCTTGATGAGCTTCGAGTAATCTTCCTCGAACTTGAGGTCACGGTTCGTGATGATGCCGACCAGCTTGTGTCCCACGGTGATCGGTACGCCGGAAATCCGGAACTTGCGCATGAGATCCTCCGCGTCTGCGAGCGTGTGCTCGGGAGAGAGGAAGAAAGGATCCGTGATGACGCCGTTCTCGGAGCGCTTTACCCGGTCGACCTGCTCCGCCTGTTCCTGGATGGACATGTTCTTATGGATGATACCGATGCCGCCCTGCCTTGCCATCGCAATCGCCATACGGTCTTCCGTTACGGTATCCATGCCCGCGCTCATCATCGGGATGTTCAGCCGGATCTTCTTCGTCAGCTGGGTGGACACGTCTACCTCGTTGGGTACAACAGTGGAATAGGAAGGTACCAGCAGTACATCGTCGAATGTAATGCTCTCACCGATAATCTTTGCCATGAAATTCTCCTCTCTCATCACAATGGTAAATTGCCAAAATAACAGGCGCAGCCAGCACATATTGGCTCCGCCTTTTGTTTACTCTAATACGACTTTCCTCGGCGCGAAGCGGCGGATCTCGGCCAGCATGGTCTGCGCCTCCTCGCCCCGGAGCGTCAAGATGAACTTCGACTTGTCTTCCAGCCAGAGAATGTAGCGGCCGCTCTCCTCTTTGTCGGAATAGTCGAATTCCTTCTCTGCCTTCAGGTTCTTGTAGCTGCCCAGCTGATAGGACTTCTCGGGTGCCAGGATCTCCATCTTGTCAAGGTCGTAGGAACCCATGAATTTCCTCTTCTCCTTGTTGTTGATCCGCGCAACGCGCAGCTCCCGATCGACCAGGGAATACTCATAGTCGATCTGCACGTTGAGACCGGCGAAATACCCGCCGACCGCGGCGCCGATGCCGATCGCCAGGGCAAGGAGGCCGATGATGAAGCTGCCCGCACCGATGAACAGCATCGCGATTAAAATAAAACACACTGCGAGCATGACCAGAAGGATCTTCAGGAAACTCATCAGTGTGTCTTTTTTTCTGCTGACAACTACCTCAATTACACCTAAATCCATGGATTCCCGACCTCCGCCTCTTCGTAATCTTCATAAAGTTATTGTTCAGTTTATTACAGAACTTTCGATTATGCAATGACCGCATTACTCGAAAACCTCTTCCAGAACGCCGTGCACGACAAGGTTGTCCACGTGGTCGGTCGCCCAGCAGGTAGAGAGGGTCACGACGTCGGGTCGCTTTGTGAAATCAAAGTCGTCTTCCGTCCTGTAGTGGGAGCGGGATCTGGCTTCGTCAATGAAATCGTCATAGACGTCATCGTCTGCGAACTGCAGGTCCGGATCGTAGAGATCCTCGTTGACTCCCACCTCGTAGTAGGAGAAGATCCGGTATTTGCGCACCACGTCTTCATTGTAGATGTAGAAATAGGGATCCTGATCACACAGCTTCTCATCCTGCTCGAAGAGCTTGAGCTTGCCGAACATGCTCTGATCCTTCATGTTGTGGCCCAGGATGAACGTGTTCCTGTCGCCATAGTCCGCGGAGGAATACCTGTCCATGAAGATCGAGCCCGCCCGGTTGTAGTCGCCGTAAAAGGTTCTGGTCAGGTACTCGTTATTGTCGTGGCTGTGCGCGACTGGGTAAACGATGTCGAGGACCGGAAGATAGAGGACTCCGACGAAATCGCTGTTGGTATCCGCAAGGGTCTCATAGTCAATCGTAAGCTCCGGATAATAGCCCTTGCTCCTGCCAACGGGAGGCAGATCCTTCGGATCTGCCTTTGCCCCGGCGGCATCATCCGCATCAGCAGCGGCATCAGCGTCAGCATTTGTATCGACGGCAGCATCAGCGTTGGCATCGACCGCTCCGTCTGCCTTTCCATTTGCATTCTCCGCCTTCGGCACTGTGATGGTGTTCTCCACGAGGGTGTCATACCCCTTCTCCGCCTTGCGGTACGAGACGAGATCAGGGATGATCTTATAGAGGCAGAAAGCGAGGATCGCGACATCCACGATGATGAAAATCGTGCTGCCGAGCCTCCCTTTCTTCTTCCTGTTCTTATTGTCCTGCCCGGAAACCTCCGGGTCTGTCATCTGTTCTGCCATAGAATGATTCTCACTAAAATCCAAGAGTTCAGAAGTATAGCATCTAAACTGTACTGCCTGCCGCCCTATCTTGTCACTTCGCCGCATACAGATAGTCAATGAATTCGGTGCTGTACTCCTCGTTCACCGTGTTGGTCATGATACCTGCGATCCCGACCACCGAAGGGTAGGCGCTGTACTTCTCATTGAACGGGGTCTTGTTGATCACGATGCCGAGCGGCACCGGCTCTTCCATCGTATCCGGGTCCGGCATGGTAAAGCCATCGAGCATCTCCTCCTTCACGATGTCTTCGGGGTCCTCCTTCGGTTTTGTCATGAAATCGGGACTGTCCATCTCCTTCTGGAATTTCTCGATTTCCTTCATGTCGACATAGTAGAGGTCCGCCTGATATTTTCCCATCTGCTCATCCGAGAGGTAGTCCCTGAGGTCCCCGAACGTGCCGTTCTTCGCATAAGCGTCGAAATTGTGCTGGTCCGCGACCATGACGTCGAGGGATGCCGCGGCCGTCTCCGCGAAAATCTTCTGGCGCGTCGCGATGTCGTACTGGCTGCTGTCCCCGCCGGGTGTCAGATATTCCTGCAGATCCAGTGTGACGCCCTGCTCCTTCGTGTCAATGCCGAGCGCATCCGTGATCTCCCCATACATCGTATCGTACGCGTCATCCGGGATCGAAGCGTTCAGCGCCGTGAAAGCAAAGACCGACGGCTTGTTGGTGACAATGCTGTGCACGATGGAGATTGCGGCGGCGGCAATGGCGATCACGACGATGGTGTGAATCTTGTAATAGTCCCAGAAATAGGAGAGCTTCTCCTTCAGACTCTTGCCTTTCAATTTCTGCCGCTGCTGCCTTGTCTCATCCGCTAATGCCATGAACTCACTCCTATCACGCAAAAGAACTGCTACCGACGATTTGCCGGTAACAGTTCGATTATAACGATTCAAGTCAAGCCCGAAAAGGGTCTGTTCCTGAAACTTCTGTGAAAATATCAGGCTCCCGTCACAACTGTGTCAGGATGAAAATGCTGTAGATCGCGCGGATGGCCTTCTCGAAATCCCGGTTCTCCACGCCGATGATGATGTTCAGCTCGGAGGAGCCCTGGTCGATCATACGCACGTTGACGTGTGCGTGGGCAAGGGCAGAGAAGATCCGTCCCGCGGTACCTCTCTGGCTCTTCATGCCGCGGCCCACGACGGCGATCAGCGCAAGGTCCGATTCGATCTCGATAGAGTCCGGCTCCGCGAGGCGGTGTACCGCGGAGACCACCTGCTGCTCGTGGTCAATGAACTCGCTCTCATGCACGACAACCGTCATCGTGTCAATGCCGGAGGGCATGTGCTCAATGGAGATGCCGCTCTCTTCGAACGCCTGCAGCACCTTTCGGCAGAAGCCGACTTCGGTGTTCATCATGTCTTTGTTGATGAGGACTGCGCAGAAATCCTTCTTGCCGGCGATGCCCGTGATGGTGTAGCCGGTCTTCTGCGCCGTGCTCTCAACAATCCAGGTGCCGGGTTCCTCCGGCGCGTTGGTGTTCCGGATGTTGATCGGAATGCCCTCGTGCCTTACGGGGAAAATCGCGTCCTCATGCAGTACCGAAGCGCCCATGTAGGAGAGCTCGCGCAATTCCTTGTAGGTGATGGTCCGGATCGTGACGGGATCCGGTACGACTCTGGGATCAGCCGCGAGACACCCCGAAACGTCGGTCCAGTTCTCGTAGACCTCCGCGCGGATCGCACCCGCAATGATAGAGCCCGTGATATCGGAGCCGCCGCGGGAGAATGTTTTCACCCTGCCGTCCGTGCCCTGACCGTAGAAACCGGGAATAACCGCGTTCGGTATGGCGGATAGGCTTTCCGCGACCGCCTTCTTCGTCCTGTCTTCGTCCAGCGCGCCGTTCTCATCGAAGAAGATCATCTCAAACGGGTCCAGGAAGGTGAAGCCGAGGTAGGCAGCCATCACATGCCCGTTCAGAAACTCGCCGCGGGATGCGGTGTAGTCGGGAGAGGGATTCGTCTTCAGCTCCTCTTCGATCTTTGCGAACTCCTCATCCAGCGAATAGTCGAGTGCAAGACCCTGGATAATCTCATTGTAACGGGAGCGGATTTCACGGAACGGATCGCCGAAATCCTTACCCTCTTTTGCCAGGTTGTAGCACTGATAAAGAAGATCCGTCACCTTCGTGTCTTTGGAGAAGCGCTTGCCCGGCGCACTGGGAACGACATATCTTCTCTCCGCGTCCGCACGGATAATGTCTCCTACCTTTTGGAACTGTTTCGCGTCGGCCAGTGACGAGCCGCCGAATTTCACAACCTTAGCCATACTTATCCCCCACTCGTGCAGGCAAAGCGCTGCGCTCTGGCCTGCTTTTTCCCATTATACCGCTGCCCTGTCGCAGCTCTCATTCTCACACATCAGCCGACATCAGATCCGGACGTCCACCACGCTGTGCATCCCAACGGCTCTGATTCCCGCACATCAGCCGGCATCAGATGGTCAGGAGCCGGATGCTCTTCTTGAAGGATGGAATCTTCGCAATCTTTTCCTGGAACTCACGCTCTCTGATCTTCGGCGTCACGAACGCGAACTCATCATTTTTGTTCTCATTGACAACGATCTGGATCTCATTCCCGAAGGCTTCCGTTGCCTTGACGAGATCTTCCTTCGCGATGCGGACGAAATACCGGTCCTCCCACTCCATCGGATCATAGAGCACCGCATCCGTGTCCTTGAGGCCGATGTCGATGTTGTGTCCGATATTCTGGCAGCACTCGACGATGTCCGAAACAACAGCCGAGGCGGTCGGCAGCTTCCCCGCGCCGGAACCGTAGAACATCAGGTCTCCGACCATGTTGCCGTGGACCAGGATGCCATTGTAAACATCGGCGACGCCGTACAGCGGATGTCCCTTGGGCACGAGATAGGGCGCACACCGGACATACACTTTCCCGCTTTCCTTATCGTGCGTGCAGACGCCGAGGAGCTTGATGTGGCTGTGGATCTGTTTCGCATAGACGAAATCGTCCGTATCTATATTCGTAATGCCTTCGCAGGGAACCTGCTGATATTTCACATTCCCGCTGGTGACAAGGGATGCAAGGATCGCGATCTTGCGGCAGGGATCATACCCTTCGATGTCGGCTTCCGGATTGCGTTCCGCGAAACCGTTGTCCTGCGCTTCTTTGAGACAGGTGGCAAAGTCCAGACCCTCCCGCTCCATCTTCGTTAAGATGTAGTTGGTCGTGCCGTTCAGAATGCCGATGACAGAAGTGATGAACTCCTGCGAAAAGGAGGTGCGCAGCGGCCGCAGCACCGGAATGCCGCCGCCCACGGACGCCTCGAAGAGATAGCTGCAGTTGTGCTGCGCCGCGATGACAGCCAGCTGTCCACCCAGCGCGTCGACGAGCTCCTTGTTGGACGTGCAGACACTCTTGCCTCTCTCGAGCGCCGCCTTCGAGAACTCGCAGGCAGGACTCTTGCCTCCCATGGTCTCGCAGACCACCTGTACCTCGGGATCGTCCAGGATCACGTTGATGTCGTGTACCACTCTGTCGCCGTACGGAGAGTCCGGGAAATCGCGCAGATCCAGGATGTATTTCACATGGATGCCTTCCGGGAAGTCCCGGCGGATCTCTGCCTGATTCTGATCAATGACCTCGGCAACACCGCTGCCGACCGTGCCAAATCCAAGGATCGCTACCTCTACCATCGTTACCTTCTTTCTATTCTCTTTCTATTCTTCTCTATTTCGCTGTTCATTCTCCCCAAGAGAGCCGGGGATGGGGCTTTGCGCCTGCGTGAATTTATCGCGCGGGTACCGCAAAATACGCGGCACTGGGCAGAAGTTTATTCCTCAGATTCCCTGCCGGCCCGTGATGCGGATCTTCTGCACGCCGTGCAGCGCCTCGAGCCCCGTCATGATCTGCTGGATATTCTCCGTCTTCTCCAGGATCTGAATGGAGAGCGACACGTTGGCGAGTCCGTTCATCGGGATAGACTGGTGAATGGTCAGGATGTTCGCCTCCCCGGCAGCGATGACCCGGAGGATGTCCGAGAGAACGCCGGTCTCATCCGAGATGTCGAGCGAGAGGGAGAGTGTCATGCCGGCGATGCTGTCGTGGAATTCCTCGATGTCGTTTTTGAATTTATAATACGAGCTGCGGCTGATACCGACCCTGGCAGCTGCTTCCTGCACGGTACGCACCTCTCCCGCGGCGAGCAGTTTGTTGACTTCCACAACCTTCTGCAGCACCTCGGGGACCGCCTCTTTTCGGATGACATAATATTCTGAACTCATAGCCTGCTGTTTTCCCTGCTCCGCAATCCTGTCCTCACATGATGACCAGTTCGCGGACGCGCTTCTCTGGCACACTGCCGGAAAGCCATGTCCACATATTATGGACATTTGTTCGTGCATAGTGGATATGCTACCATCCAAGCGCCACAGTTGCAATCGAAATGTTACACAAATGTGCCTTTACTTTACAACTTTAGCATGGTAAAATTTCACAGTAACCACAGTTAACCAAGCGATCGCAAGGAAGGACTCCCTGACCGGGCCGACTTCCTTTTTTACTGCCGTTGTTACACAGTCACACCTTTGTGGAAAAGGAATCAATCGGAGGCATACCCTATGAACAAAAAGATCAGAACCGAATCGGTGGACCATCTGTTCGACGCCATTATGGCACTGAACAGTCGGGAAGAGTGCTATGAATTTTTCGAAGACCTGTGCACGGTGAACGAGATCCTCTCGCTCTCCCAACGCTTCGAAGTGGCCACGATGCTGCGCCGCCACGAAACCTATCTCAGGATCGCGGAACAGACCGGGGCGTCGACCGCGACGATCAGCCGCGTGAACCGCTCGCTCAACTATGGCAATGACGGCTACGATATGGTATTGGACAGGATCGAAAATGAAGACGCAGATCAGGACAAATAAGCCACACTATCACTATATTGCAATCTTTATGACTGGAGCACTGCTGTATCTGGCAGCGGTGCTCCCGTTTTTAATTTATCACGGCGGAATCTTTTTCTATTACGGCGACTACAACGTCCAGCAGGTGCCATTCTACGTGCTGGCCAACCGAGCCGTGCATGATAAAAACTTCTTCTGGAACCCGAGAGTCGACCTCGGCTCCAACATGGGCGGCGCCTTCGCGTTCTATCTCTGGGGCTCGCCGTTTTTCTGGCTGTCCACGCTATTCCCGGAAAAGTGGGTCCCCTACCTGCTGCCGTTTCTCATGTCGCTGAAATACGGCACTGCGCTCACCTGCGCCTTCGCCTATTTCCGTACGATGGTGAAGACGGACCGTGCGGCACTCTTCGGCGCGCTGTTGTACGCATTCTCCGGCTGTCAGGCCGTCAACATTGTCTTCCAGCACATGCACGATGCCTCGGCGTTCTTCCCGCTCTATCTCTACGCCTTCGACCGCTTCGTTCAGGGCACGGCGGCGAACGCCTCCTGCGGCCTCTCCTCCATCCCTCCCCTTTCGGAAAACAAAAGGCGGCGCGGCAGTTTCGTGATCTACCGTCTCCCTTTCGTCCTCATGACGGCGCTCTCGTCGGTCGTCAACTACTATTTCTTCTTCGGGCAGGTCATCTTCCTCATTCTGTACTACCTGCTCCGCTACGTGGCAGGCACCGGGAGGAAGGCAGGTGAAGTATTCCGCCAGATTCTCTCCCTCATCGCGCATGGCGCGCTGGGGCTGGCTCTCTCCGCCTTTTTCCTCGTGCAGGTGGTAGACATTCTCTCCGGCAACGCAAGGATTGCGGATGTGCTGGCAGGATACGATATGATCGCCTACAAAGAGCCGACCACGCCTTTTGCGATTGTGAAGTCCATGTTCATGGTTCCTGACATCATCGGCCGCGGCACCCTGTTCACGAATGACCAGGTGAAGAACAGCTCCCTCTCCGTCTATATACCGGGCTTTGCGCTGTCCGGCGCCATTGCGATGCTGCGCAGGGAGAGGGGCAGACGCTCCTTCCTGAGGCGCCTGTTCATCGCCTCCCTCATTATCGCCTTTGTCCCGGCCCTCAATGCGGTATTCTCCGCGATGAACGCGGAATACTACGCGAGATGGTTCTACATGCCCGTCCTGTTCCTTGCGCTCGCAACTGCCATGGAGCTCGAGAGGGGAGATAAGGAAGAGCTCGGCTTCGGCCTTGGCGTCTCTTCCCTTGCCTTCCTCGTCCTCATCCTCCTCTCCTTCCTGCCGACCAGGGGCGAGGACGGGTATCTGTCCTGGTTCTCCCTCCTGGAATATCCCCGCCTCTTCTATGTCGAGGTGCTGGCGACCGCGATCGCGCTCATCCTCGCGGCCATTATCGTCTTCTTCCCCGCGGGCGCAGAGCGAATCCGTGACACCAAGGCTGAGGAGAAGGAAGGGGCTGCCCGGGACAAAGTCAGGTTCCGGTCTGTGGCTGCATATATCCTGCGCCTGCGTCCCCGCACTTTCCACGGCACTGCATCCGGGCTCGTGACGCGCCGCGCGCTCATCCTGACGATGCTCATCTGCGTAGTGACAACCGTGGGCGTTGTGTTCAACGGCAATTCCCTTATCGCCAGATCCGGCGGTACAAAGTGGCGGCAGCAGATGCTGGACAACGTGCCGGTGCTGCCAGACTATGACGCCAATGACGGCAGCTGGATCAGGGTCGAGGCCGACGGAACCTCTACCAACTATGAGATGGTCTGGGGCTACCCTACCCTGCACTGCTTCGAGAGTACCGTCACGCCGTCCATCGTCGAATTCTATAAGGGCATTGGTGTCTCGCGCACCGTGGACAGCAAGATGAATTTCTCTCATGTCGGCGCAAGATACCTCCTCTCCCTCCGCTATTATCTGGAGAATTCCATCATTCACCAGGATGAGACCTACGACGACAAGGGAGGGCTCGCAGGCTTTGAACTCGCCGGCGAATCCAATGGCTACAACATTTACGAGAACCAGCATTACATCCCCATGGGCTTTACCTTCGACTCCTACATGACGGAGGGGGACTACGAGGCAATTGACAACGATACAGCGCAGGATCGGCTGCTCGTCAAAGATCTCATTCTGAACGAAGAGACCGCCGCACAGTATGGGCACCTTCTGACCCGCGATACCGGCACGGAACGGATCCAGCTCTCCAAAGAAGAACTGGAGAGACAGGCGGATGAAAGGGCTGCCACCTCGTGCACCGCATTTGCTTTTGACAACCAGGGGTTCACCGCGACGACAGCGGATCTGCCCAAAGAGAATCTTCTCTTCCTCTCCGTCCCCTATGACAAGGGATTCACCGCTTACATTGACGGAAAGGAAACTGACATCCTCCGCGCGGACTGGGGACTCATGGCAGTCGACGTTCCGGAAGGCAGTCACGAGATCCGTTTCACCTACCTGCCCTACGGGTTCCGAATTTCTTGCGTGATCTCACTCTCGGCCCTCGCATTCATCATATTGTTGTCAGTTATTACTAGAAACACTATATCCGGTACGCGGTGATTCTGCCGCGTTAATACGGCAGAATGAGCAGGCTGAAAACGTTGAAAATATAAGGAATTTGATGAAAATTCTTCTTTACTTTCACTAAAACGTGTGCTATGTTCGACTTGCTGCAGAACTCGAGGAAACGAGCGGCAGCAAAGATTACATTTTTTTATTTCTTTTGGAGGTAGTTCAAAATGAACAAGGGTACTGTTAAGTGGTTTAACAACCAGAAGGGTTACGGCTTCATCTCTGATTCTGACGGAAACGATGTATTCGTACACTATTCCGGAATCAATGTTGAGGGCTTCAAGTCTCTCGATGAGGGGCAGGAAGTTGAGTACGATGTAATCCAGGGTCAGAAGGGACCTCAGGCCGTTAACGTAACAAAGGCTAACTAATCTTTGCTTGATCATCCTTTACGGATGAATCCTGTGCGGATTGCCTATGTACGGCCGCAACTAATAGATCAAAAACAGAACCTTATTCTAAATATAGATTAAAAATTATTTCCAATAATGATTGACCTGATTTATAGTAAGTAATTTTGTAATGAGCTCATTAGTAAAAAAAGAGCCACCGAAATCGGTGGCTCTTTTTTTGCGCGCTGCGTGATAGACTGGAGAATAACTTCCTGGGCTGGTGAATACTTCCGCTCGTCGAACAATTGCTGTCCATCTAATAGCTGCCACGCTTGCGTGGTGGGGCATTTGAAGTCTTTGGGTAAGAGGGTTTTCGACAATTCCGGCCTGTCCACTGGATTTTGTCGAAGGCTTTCGACAGTATGAAGGGTTCTGGGCGTTCCTGTCGAAAAGTTTCGACATGGCAGGCTGATCTAGAGATATATGTCGAGGGCTTTCGACACCATGAGGCGATCTGCACGTTCCTGTCGAAAGGTTTCGACATGGCAGGTCGATCTAGAGATATATGTCGAAGGCTTTCGACACCATGAAGCGTTCTGGGCGTTCATGTCGAAAGGTTTCGACATGGCAGGCTGAGCTAGAGATATATGTCGAGGGCTTTCGACACCATGAAGCGTTCTGGGCGTTCATGTCGAAAGGTTTCGACATGGCAGATCAAACAAGAAAGCTATGTCGAAAGCATTCGACATGGCAGGTCGATCTAGCGGTATATGTCGAAGGCTTTCGACACCATGA
>FNQX01000030.1 GCA_900107575.1 Lachnospiraceae bacterium NK3A20
CTGTTTGTCCCTCGGCAGAACCCCGGGGGTCGGGAAGTTCTCTACGCGGAATGCCTCTGTCGATGCCGCGTGCCGCAGCTTCTCCCCGTAGTAGAGGTGCCCCACGTAGCCATCCTCGGTAACCCCGATCAGATAGCTCGTGTGATCCGTGTCCAGTTTGAAGACACGTGATTCCGGAATGTAGGTAACTGACATAATGTTGTCCTCTTTCTCGCGTTCGTATCGCGCCTTATTGCGCAAGAAATGCTGGCACTATCCGATAACGTTGCAGCGGCTATTCCGGTCGCAACGCTCACTTGCATATAAAGACATTTTACTGCCAGCCGTTCCGGGTCCGCAAGAATAGAAACTCGTCAAATTCGGCATCTAGCAAGTATATTCCCCTGAAGATCAGTGGTGATCCTCCAGCCTCTGTCACAGATGAATACTTCTCTACCATTGATCGTGGCACAAGCCTTGTTTCCTCCCAACCGAAGCTGATAGAAACTGTCATTCCAGATCTGTTCATAGGAGCTGTCCGAACCGGAAACCGTCCCCCATACAATCTCATCCCTAGCGATATGAACCCCATACATTCGGCTGCAATATTCCATCACCGACAGCATTGCCGGTCCATACGCATCCTGCCCAGCTTCACCATTAGGATCAACACCAGATGGCTGCATGGTGAATGGATCATACTGCTGCACGAAATGACAGTCCTTCCCGATGGCAGTGAACAACTTCTCTCCAAGCATTGGGATCAACGTATAGTAACCATAGTTTTCCAATGCGCGGATAGCTCTCTGGTATGTCAGCGCTTCGCACTGTCCACTCCAGTTATTCTCCGCCGCGTTATGGAACAGCGGATCGTTGACCGCTACCGATGGAAGCGGCATATTCGTCCAGAATTCTTCCGGATTCAGGAGGTGTTCTCTCACAAACCTCGCTGCCATTGGATCCGAGATACTATGCCAATACATACACCGCAAGGTATTATGCGTGAGCGTCAGCATCTGTCGATGTCTGTTGTCTCTGTCAAAGAGAGCTCCGCGTTCGTCATCCCACAGATAAGTATAGATTTTATCCGCAATAGCCGCAGCCTTCCTTTGCAAATCCTCCGCCGCTTCGTGTCGGCCTTTAATACGTAAGATCTCTGCCATGGTCTCTCTTGCGGAATAGGAGAAGCTCATCACGTCCATGGATGCCATTGGTACGACACTACACCCTTCCGGTGGTATCTCTTTCTCCCAGGGAGAGGGGGCGTCGCCATACCGCTCTGCGTTATCCTCCCCGGTATCATATCTGCACCAGGATTCCAGGCACCCATCGCAATCGGAATCCCTGACCCTCCAGAGATACGCGTCAAATTTCTCCAATGTTTCATACAGCTGATCGAGATAAGCCGGATCTTTTCCCGTCAGGTAATACATGTCGAGGGCAGGCGCGGGGAAACAAAAGCCCTGAAACTTGTTAAACTGCGGCACGATCTTCCCGTCAATCAACGCAATGCTCCCTGGTATCCTACCGTCTTCCCGCTGATAGTCCATGAACATTCGCTGATTGTTCATGGCAACTTCCAGATCGCGTTTGGCGTACATCGCTCCGCCCATCGGCTGTGTCTCGAGCCAGATTTTCTCGTATCCGCCGCCCTCGACCAGAACTCTCCTGTCGTCGAACAGGCGAATGTTCTGCCTACTCTTCGCCGCAGCGGAATCCATCAGCTTCTGCAGCACTTCATCCGAGGTAATAAAATTCACCCTTGTATCTTCCATTGCGTGTCCTCTTCCCGAAGGTTTCAGCGCAGTAGATGGAATGGGCAGGTATTATCTGCCCATCCAGCGCGATCGCTCATCTCGCAGCAGAACCGCTCAGAGACCATTGCCCGGAGGATTCTTGCTCGCGCGTGCGCGGCAGCTATCTTCTGGTCTGGCGCACAAAATGCATGTCAGCCATCCCCTCTGACATGCATTGTGCAGTAATATAATCATCCCTTCAAGCCGCTGGTGCCAATCCCCTGTACCAGATATCGGTTGAAAACCAGGAAAATAAGGAACACAGGAATCAGCGACAGTGTTGACATCGCGAACATGGCGCCGTAATCCGTTACAGACGCGGAATCCGCAAACAACTTGATCGCAATGGACGCCGTGTAAGACTGCGGGCGGGACAGATACAGGAGCGGTCCCATGTAGTCGTCCCATTTCCAGTAAAACTGAATAATAATCGTTGTAACGATAGACGGCTTCAAAAGAGGCAGGATAATCTGGGAATATATCCTGTATTTGGAGCAGCCATCTATCTCCGCAGCTTCATCAAGCTCTCTCGGTATTCCCTGCATGAACTGCATCATCTGATAAATGAAGAATGCCTGCCCGCAGAAATACGGCAGAATCAGTGGAACATAACCGGGAACCATGCCGAGCCTGTAGTATATCAGATACTGCGGGATCATGATCACTTGCGTTGGCAGCATCATCGTCGCCAGCATGCAGGTGAACCAGAAGCCTCTCCCACGGAATCTGATCCGTGACAATGCATAGGCTACCAGGGAGGAAGACAACACACAGCCGAAGGTAGCAATCGAGGATACAATGAATGAGTTTTTGAAAAAAGTCGCAAACGTCGTTCCTCCAAAGCCTTTCCAGCCTGTAGCGTAGTTTGTCATCTTGGGTTCCCTGGGGATCAACGCCAGAGTTCCGCGAAGGATCTCTGCGTTATCCTTGAAGGAGCCGCTGATCATCCACATAACCGGGTATACCATCGCAATGCCGAAGAGAATGACCAGGACATGGTAAACAATTTTTCGTATCAGTTTCTTCTCTCTCATGTTACGTCTCTTTCTCATCCCTCATCCGATTCACTGAATACCCAGAGTCTGGAAGTCTTGAAAATCGCTAGTGTGATGATAGACATGACGATCAGCATAATCCAGCTCATTGCACAGGCGTAGCCCATCTTATTGTATTTGAATGCCTGATTATAAACTTCCAGCGCATACAGCATCGTTGCATTGTTGGGTCCTCCGGCCGTGATAATAAAGGCCTGTGTGAAGGTCATGAACGCGGAGATGGTCTGCATGATGAGATTGTAGAGAATGATCGGGGAAAGGCAGGGAAGCGTGATACGGAAAAACTTCGCGGGTCCATTGGCGCCATCAATCTCCGCCGCCTCGTAGTATTCCGGTGGAATTTCCTTAAGTCCTGCCGCGAATATGATCATGGATGATCCGAACTGCCAGACTGCCATCAGGATCAGTGGATAAATGGCAAGGCTCTCGTTTCCGAACCAGTTGATCTTCTGAAGTCCCACTCCGGTCAGCAGGCTGTTGAACAGACCTCTTCTCGCGAACAGCTGTTTCCACACCAGCGCGACGGCAACGGAACCCCCGACGAGAGAAGGAACGTAATACAAGGATCGGTACAGCGTCACCATCCTGGTCGGCCTGGTCAGCACAAAGGCAACCAGAAGAGCGAACGCCAGCTTGAGCGGTACAGATATCGCAACATACTGAAGCGTTTTTAGTATGGATTTGCCGAATACCTCATCCTGAAACAATTTAATGAAATTCGCAAAACCAATAAACTCAGCCTGCTTCGATCCCAGGGAAAAGTCTGTGAATGAATAGTACAGCGACATGATAATCGGGATCAGTGAGAAGCAGATGAATCCGAAAATGAACGGGAACGCAAATACATGTCCGACTGTGTTGTTGCTGTTCATGAACTTTCTGAAGCTGTTCTTTTTTACCGCGACTGCAGCAGTACTCATACGGTTATATCTCCTCTGCTACGAAATAGATCAGAATCCGGAATTTATTGAGAAAGGCCCTATCCCGGCTGCACCGGGACGGGGCCCTGTTTATTGCTGTTTCACAGCTGACCGAAACTCAGTTAAAGATGGCACCTGCGTCGTCGTAGGTCTTCTGCGCCGCTTCTTCTGCCGTGAGTTCCCCACTCGCAACCTGCTGAATGTAGTTCAGGTAATTATCCTGCACTTCATTCTGCCCGTCAGGAGAGAGCACGTTGTACTCTTCCGGCATAGGTTCTTGGGAAACCTTGTCAACAAAGTCATACATGATCTGCTGGCCTTCCGTCGCGTTCTCGGAGAGCGCCGCGCGGACATCCTCATTCGCGGGAATGCCTCTTTCCGCCTGAAGAATATTGTTGCAGTCGACATCGTTCTCAAACCAACTGATGAAAGCTGCTGCGGCCTCCTTCTGTTCGGAATCCTCAGATACACAGAGCATCTGAGAGGACTGAATCATTGCGCCTGCGTTGCCATCCGATGTGTATCTCGGAACGGGAGCGAGGGCCAGTGTCCGGCCCTGTTCCTTGCAGTCATCATAAATGGTAGGGAACTGGTTTACCGCTACCCACGTCATGGCTGCCTCTCCTGTTACCAGGAAGTCATTCTCAATATTGGTAACTTCCGCGGAAGCACCTGCATCCGGGTAAGAACCTTTATTGATCATATCCGCACGCATCTGAATGAAGGGCGTCAACATCTGCGGATCATCAAACCCCATGCCAGTCAGATCCAGATTGAAGAAGCTGTACTGACCGAGATCCCCCTGCTGCGGAATGAAGGTAGAGCAGCCGGCGATGAAATCCGAGGACAAGAATGTTGAAGAGCCGAAGATACCCAGACTATCAGCAATGGCATCCGCTGCCTTGTGATAATCATCCCATGTCCAGGTATCTGTCGGAAGATCTACCCCCGCTTCCTCGAACATCGCGGGATCATAGGCAATCCCATAGGTATTGATGCCGTTGGTGAGGCCAAGCTGTGTGCCATCAGTTGTCTGTGTTGTTTTCAAATTGGATTCAGAGAATTTCGCGGTGTCGACAATTCCTGCATCAATATACTCATCCAGCGGGTGGATCTTGTCCATGTACATTGGGAAATTACCGCCAAGCTGGAAAACATCCCAGACCTCATCGGATGCCACCAGTGTATTGAGCTTTGTGAAGTAATCATCGAAGGAGTAGTATTCGTATTCAATCGTAATTTCCGGGTGCAGTGACTCGTACAGTTCGATGGCGGCAATCGTCTTATCGTGTCGATCCTGAGAACCCCACCATGCCATACGTAGTGTGATGGGTTCACTGCTGACAGCATTCTCTGCCGCCGGGGTAGTTGTAGCCTCTTCCGCCTCTGCCGCGGCTGCTGTAGTCGTATCACTTGCCGCGGTTGTCTCTTCGTCTGCCGCGGTAGTTGGCGCAGTATCCGCATTGGATGAGCCGCAGCCCGCCAGCAGAGTGGCAACCATGGAAGATGCCAGTAACAGACTTAACGCTTTCTTTTTCATGTAACCCTCCCTATAGTGGATACCTCTCACGTCTTCATTAAGACATGTCAAAAGGATATCCGAAACTTTTAATCTATAGTCGAGTATATCGGGAATTAGAATTGGAAAATACTAAAATATTTGGTAGAATACGGATAAACTAACAATATTTCTATATCATTGTGGATATGCACTCATATATGGGGTAATATTGCACAATTTATTGTGCAAATAATCACATTTTAATGTCTCTGCGAGGCAGTTATGTCAGAAATATTCTCGGAAAACCTCTCTCAAAATACGGATAATGTTAAATTTTACATGGAAACACAGACTAGAAATCCGTCATTTAATATGCCTTATGAGCATTCCCATGACATCCTGGAATTCTATTTTCTGCGGAAAGGTCAGTGTGATTACATGGTCAATGGTTCCTATGTCAAACTCACTGCCGGAGATGTCATGATCATTGCGCCACATGACCGGCATTCTACCTGTTATACTGGCAAAATGCCTTCCGAACGAGTCGTGATCTACATCAATATGAACGCTCTACCTGCCTGTTTCATAGAACAGTTTTCAGCGATACGAACCTTTTCCGCAAGGTCCAACCGGATTGCCGTGGTCAAATCCGGCATCCTGGCATTGGAAGATCTGTTCCGACGTTTCTCTCATGAGCAGATTTCTCCTGGCAGCTCCCCTGATGATCTCCTCAAGATTTACATCATCGAACTGTTCCTCATCCTGCAAGATAAAGGCCAGCTGATCAATGACACTTTTGTTCCGCAGCTGGGCACCGATGCAACGGTGGAACAGGCACTGCAAATCATTAACAATGATTACGCTTCACATATTTCGTTGGAGTCCATGGCATCGAATTTCGGTCTGAACCCCGCCTATTTCTCCTGGAAATTCAAGCGGTCCACGGGACACACCTTCAAGGAGTATCTCAATAACGTGAGAATCCGCACGGCCATGCACAAGCTCCTGGTGACGGATGATTCCATCACTAAGATTGCACTGGCCTGCGGATTCAGCAGCAGCAATTATTTCAAAGATGTATTCCGCCGTTTGAATGGCTGCTCACCCCGGGAATATCGAAGACGCGCAACTGTCTCATCCAAGTTTGGAAGCGGAACAACACAGGACTGACCTTTGGATATCCCCTACCTGCCTGATTCATCCAGTGAAGATCCCGGCGGATCCTGATCTACAAGATTCAGGTGATATTTCGCCAGTATCCTGTTATACAGAAGACTGTTAAGATATGCCGGCATTCCCGGAAAGAGAACCAGAAGCGGCCAGAATAGAAATAGCCCCGCTCCAAGAAAGCCAGCATATACAATGACGCCGGTGAAGATCGGCATGAAGTTCTGAACTACCATGCCACCTGTGATTCGCACGATCGCCGTCGTAGTATTCCTCACCCTGGCCACCAGAACAAAAATAAATGTCTCCATGCAGAGGTAAAGAACACCCACAACAGCGGATATTATCAGCATAGCAGAGGCGAAATCCGTACCAGCGTGCAGCGCGTAATAGAGATCTATGCTGAGAATAATGCCAATCGTTGCTGTGATCAGCCATATCAGTGTGCTCTGCCTGAAATTCTCCCTGAATGCCTGGAAGAACTGCTGCGTAATCTTCCCCTCCTGCTCAGAAGCCATCTTGAGCGTGACATAGTAAAGTGCCGCAGTCGATGCCCCAATAGTGAACAGCGGCAGCGAACAAAGATACCACAGCATCGACAAGATGAAGAAGTCAGCCATATTGCCGACAAATTTCCATATCGGATTATTCAGATTGAAAAATCGATCCATCGGCAAATGTCCCTTCTGAAACCATGCCCTTCATAATCGGTGCACTCCTACACGACCGACAGCCTCTCACAGATCTATATCCAGGAATACCGGATGTTCCTTCGGCGTTTCATTGGGCTGATGCAGGGTGAGCTTGTACTGTCCGTCAAACGTTCTGAAGATCATGCCGTGTCCGCCATTATCATCGAACAGTGGCTTATCATCAACCGTCCAGTTGCCCGTAATATCTCCGTTATCCGAACGGGAAACAACCTCCGCGTAGCCTTTCTCTCCAAACGTAGCCCAGAGCATGATCAGCTCCCCATCATCTCTCCGATGCAGGAACGGGCCATCCGTCACATAAATCGGTCCATCCCACTGTCTGTTGGTAATAGATTTCACCCATGGCTTCGCGTCGGATGCCGCAAAGAGAACGCGCGGCTGAGATACTCTCCTTTTCAGGTCATCAGATAACTGAACACAGCAGATTTGTCCATCCCCAATGTCAGTCCACTCATGAGAAAAGACGAGATACGGTATGCCTTCTGGTGATACGTACAATGTACCATCGAGACATCTCCAATTATCAGGCGTTACCTTACCGTCGCTATGCAGGGAATATGGTCCCAACGGGTTATCTGCGCGAAGGATCATTGTCCCTTTCCTGTCGTTTTCCGTAGAATTGAACGTTGCGAACAGATAAAAGCTTCCCTGATAGACATGTATCTCCGGAGCCCAATAATTCTTATCGGCCCAGAAGCCTACCGGTCGGTGAAATATCTCAAACGGCCCTTCCCAGTTTTCGAGATCGGTGCTTCGATAGCCGTCAAAACCATCGGCAGGCCCCCAGCAGGTCTTCGCCCTGGTACCCACCATATAATAAACTCCATGATAAGGAAGAACAAAAGGGTCTCGGATATTGATCTCATTGGTTTTCAGCATAAATTACCTCCGAATATATGAGCTATTGAAGCCTTTCAGGCCGAAAATGTCAACCGACTATGTCCTTCAGTTCATCCTCATAGCCGTTTGCCTTGTCCATCTCTGCTGAAATAATGCCTTTTTCAGATTGCTCTGTTTCACAGCATAGATACCCGTTGCGTTTGGCAGTTCAGCAGCTCTCGCGCTTCACAATCTTAGCGTCAAGTATGACCTGTTTCGGTTTCGGCCAGATGTCCGGATCCTTCCTCTCGATTTCCTCTATGTTCATACGACAGGCTCGCTCTCCAATTTCAAAAGCGGGGAGTTCTACGGCTGTGAGTGACGTCTCCAGCATTTTCCCGACTTCATAACCAGTCATGCTGATCACCCGGATTTCGTCAGGGCAGGCTATGCCATTCTCCCGGAGCGCACGCAACACACCGATACCCTGGGCGTCGTTGCCAGCAAGGATCCCGTCAAGGCGCGGTTCCTGATCGATCAACCGCAGAGCACAATCATATCCGTACTGCACGCTGTGTACCCCGGTATCCAGTTCAATGGTCAGCGGATCCAGATCATGCTCTTTCATTGCGGTTTTATAGCCGATCATACGGTCGCGATAGGGAATGATAAGGTGTGAGCTGTTGATCAATCCGATGTGGTGGCACCCCTTGGAATACATGTAGTTTGCTGCCGTGTATCCAATACTCTCATAGTCCACGTAGACACCGCCCAGCAGGGGATCGTTTTCACGGATGATCTGTGTGATCGCGATACCATCCGCATGGATACTGCGGATCAGACGATTGTTCCTGCCGGTTCCCGCGACGATCATCCCGTCGATAAAACCATTCCGCAGTCGATTGAGCTCCTCCTTCTCCGTGAAGGCATTGTCTCTGGTCGTACTGATCAATATGGCATACCCGTGTTTCTTCGCTTCCTGTTCGATCCCAGGAAGGAGATCCCCGAAAATAGACAGCTGTATCTGTGGTACGACCACGCCGATGGTGTGCCGTTTTCCCATCTGCAAGCCTTTTTTCAGCACGTTGGGATGATAGCCCAGCTGTTTCACCGCCTCCATGATCCGCGCCCTGGTCTCAGGGTGCACGTAGGATGTATTATTGAGCGCTCTGGATACCGTGCTGACATTGCAGTGCGCGAGTTTTGCTACATCTTTTAATGTTGACATGGTTCGTATTTCCTTCTCCCTGTTACCGTTGTTTCTTCTTTATGTCAGATATTTTACGCGCGTCTTATATTTTATCTGACTATTATCAAGTATAGCGAATCCGCACTCCACCCGCAACAGCTCCCGCTGTACTCTGCATTGTACCATTTGTTGTATCTACGCAGCACAGTTCAGGGCATGTACTTCTCGTGATGCAACCAAGGACAAATTTCTCAGGCGACTGTTGATAAAGCCTCCTGGTCACTCCCGGCCTGACAGCCGCAAATTAACCTTATGTATGCATACTGCACATATATTCAACTGCATTGATATCTATAGTGTACATATTATGCAACAGCTTGCAGAGGGCATGTAACAACTTGCAGAGATAGTGTCTAAGTGTTCAGTGCCAATACATGCAATGCTACGATGAAATCACCAAGAGGAAGGCCGGAAAGGTACCGGCCAAGAATTCATAAGGAGGTTCCATTATGGCAAAAGAAGTTACTTTCAAAACAATTTTCCCTGCTGTCGCAGTTCCGATGAAGGACGATGGTTCGATCAACGAGGAGGAATTCCGCGTTTATCTTCGTTGGATCAAGAGCTTCTATGACAAAGGCATCAAGGGGCTTGTCTGCAACGGACACACCGGTGAGATCACGGGTCTGACCAAGGAGGAGAGAAAGAGAGTCACACAGATCTGCGCTGAGGAGTGCGGCGATATCATGACGATCATCTCCGGCGTCAACTGTGAGAACACGGATGGCGCGATTGAGGACGCGAAGGACGCAAAGGCGGCCGGTGCTGACGGAATTCTCCTGATGCCGCCTCATATGTGGCTGCGCTTCGGTATGAATCCGGCTGCGCCGTTCCAGTTCGTGAAGGATGTCGCAGACGCTGCGGATATCGACATCATCATTCACCTCTATCCCGCAACATCCAAGGCCTTCTATCCGGTAGAGACTCTGGAGAAGATGGCGAAGGAAATCCCTCACGTTAAATGCATCAAGATGGGAACCCGCGTTACTCCGATCTACGAGCACGATGTTCGTTACCTCAGAGAGAATTGCCCTGATCTGTCCCTGATCACCTGCCACGACGAATCTCTGTGCGTATCCTGGTTCACCGGTATGGATGGTGCGCTCATCGGTTTCGCAGGCTGCGTTCCGGAACTCATCACCGGTGCATGGGAAGTATTCTCTCACCCCGAAGCACATACACTTAAAGAAGCACAGGATTGGTCCAACCGCATCTATCACATCTCTCAGGGCATCTACGGCGGTGGTCAGCCTTCCGGTGAGGCACACGCAAGACTCAAAGAGGCTCTCAGGCAGCGTGGTGTATTCAGGAGCGCTCTGATGAGAAGACCGGTTCTGCCTCTGGATCAGGCACAGAAAGACTGGGTTGCACAGGGCCTGGCAAAGAGCTATCCGGAAGGATACAAGGTAGATCTCACACCGTTTGAAAAATAACAAGCCGACAGGGGGGTAATCGCTATGGGGTTTCAAGCAAACGACATGTCCCAGCCTGTTGACAGAAGACTCGGGTTCGATCCATCGAGTGTTAAGAAGCTGCCCTTTGGGCAGCTTCTTAAAAAAATCGGACCGGGTATCATATTAACAGGCATTGTCATCGGCCCTGGAAATATTACGACGTCGGCAATGATGGGCGCGAACTACGGCTATTCCATGGTCTGGCTCATCATTCCGATCCTGATCATGGGCATCACCTTCACGCTGACATCCTACAATATTTCCATTCTCACCGGATTGCCGATTCTGCACGCAATCCGCAAATACTATGGAGGGATTGCATCCGCGTTCTGCGGTATCGCGCTGTTCCTGTCCTGTTTCTTCTTCACTCTGGGTAATGTATCCGGTACAGGTGCAGGCATGCATCTCATTTTCGGACTCAACTGGAAGCTGGGCGCGTTGATCATGCTGGGCGTACTCGCGTTCTGTTACCTGACCAAGGGTGTGTATTCCAAGGTAGAGAAGGGGATCCTGATCTGTATCATCGCGATGATCGCGGCTTTCTACGTTACGCTGATCGCTACCGGCGGCCCTGACTGGGGCGCGTTCGGACATGGCCTGACGCACTGGAGAATCCAGGAGGGGTCACTCACAACCTCGCTTGCCTATATCAGCACGAATGCGGCGGTAACTGCCGGTGTATACGGAACCTATCTGGGGCTTGAAAAGAAGTGGAAAAAAGAAGATCTCTATAATGGGGCTATGAGGGCAGACGCGATCACGCACATCGTACTGGTCATTCTGATCTCAGGTGCCATCATGCTCGTCGGCGCAATTGTGCTCCATCCGACCGGAACGGCCATTAAGGCACCTGCACAGCTGGCGGAGCTCCTGACACCATTCCTGGGTACAGTGCTGGCACCGATTATCATGGGCATCGCTCTGGTTGGCGCCGGTTTCTCATCCCTTCTTGGCAACACGCAGAGAGGTGTGGTACTGCTGGATGCAGGTCTGGACAAAGACATTGGTCTGGAATCCAGGCCGGTGAAAATCGGATGTGTGCTCTGCCTGGTCATCGCGACGATCATCTGCTTTGCCTACGGCGGATCACCGACACAGCTGATCTTCATCGCCAATGTCGCGACCTCCATCGCGACGCCGGTCGTCGGTCTGTTCATGGTCCTGATCCTGTGGAAAAAGGAACTGTTCAACGGCATTAAGCCGCCGCGGCTTCTGCAGATCAGCATGACTGTCTGCTACATTTTCGCAGTTTACATGACAATCGACGCGCTGCGGAGACAGATTCCGAATCTGATCCACTCCTTCATGGGTTAAGGATCGCGCAAAATTACATATTGGGGATACAGCAAACGGCCTTAGCGGGGTATAGTTCACACCCTGCCAAGGCCGTTACTTTATCATCTTGGAGTCTGCTGTTTCACACAACATGACTGATACGAGTGAATGATTTCCCTCTGAATCCGGTTATATTGAAATCAACCTCCCAGCAGCGCTACAGCGACATCATTGACATTGGTTCCTGTCGGACCGGTCAGGATCAATCCATCTGTCTGTTGCAGGGCATGATACGCATCATTATTCTTCAGGACTTCATAGACATCCACGCCGCAGGAATGCAGCGTTCCAAATGTATCAGAATCTACATATCCACCCGCAGCGTCTGTGGGGCCGTCTGTCCCATCCGATCCGAAAGAAAATACAGCCGCGTTCGGAAGATCCGCGATACCCGGAGCCGCAGCAAGTGCCAGTTCCTGATTCCTGCCGCCTTTCCCGCTGCCGGTCAGGTGCACGACGGTCTCTCCTCCTGCGATGTAAGCTATCTTCTGCCCGTCCCTGCAATGCGTCCTCAGTATGCTGGCAAGGAAGCTCCCCGCTTCTCTCGCCTCACAGCACAACTGATCTGTCAGAACGATTGACTGATATCCCAGCTCGCCTGCTTTTCTCTCTGCCGCAGCTGCAAGCTCCCGAACAGAACCTGTGATGACCGTCGTCACATTATCCACTGATTTCGGCGTCTCTTCCAGCAGACACTTTCGGGCATCGGAAGATAGCCGCAGCTGATATTTCTCGACAATCGCCTGCGCGTCCTGACTGGTCGAACTGTCCGGATAGGCCGGCCCTGATGCGATCATATCCAGCGGATCTCCCAGGATATCCGATAATACAATAGAGAATACGCGTGCCGGTTCACATAGCTTCGCAAACTTCCCGCCTTTTACCCGGGAGAGTCTCTTTCGGATGGTATTGATTTCCTTGATCTCCGCTCCACAGGCGAGCAGCTGCCTTGTAATATCCTCCAATTCTGTCTTCTGGATGATCGGACTCTCGAAAAGAGCGCTCCCGCCACCGGACACAAGGAATAAAACTGTGTCAGCAGAAGTCAGATTCGACACAGTTTCGATGATTCTCTCTGTTGCCATGAATGAATTCTCATCCGGAACGGGATGTCCCGCCTCATAACAGGTAATGCCCGGCAGTTCCCCTTTGCTGTGCCCGTATTTCGTGACCAGGATACCTTCATCTATTGCTAATCCGGAAGATGCTGCATATTTCGCCGCGGCTTCCGCCATTTGCCACGCTGCCTTCCCTATGGCAACGAGAATGACTCTGCCCCCGTTTCCACGGAAGTTTTTCATGGCACGCGCAACGGCTTCATCCGGCTGTACGGCCGAAATGCTCGCCTTAATTATTTCATCAGCATCCGCTCTCAATTGGCTGTTCATTGGGGTTTCTCCGTATCTTAACAACATGCGCCCGCATCATTTCCACGTCAGATCCAGTTTCTTCTTCTCTTTCACACAGTCCAGAAGATACAGATTGATGAGTGTCTGATAAGGAATGCCGGTCTCACTTGATTCTGCCTTGAAATAGGTAATGACGCGCGGTGAGAGATTGATTGTTACCTGTTTTTTCAACTCTTTTGCATACGGATTTTTCACCGCTTTACTGAAATCAAATTCCTTTTCGAGAAACTCATCTTTTTCCGTTTGTCTCATATCCTCACGCTCTCCTCGTATTTTTCTTTCTCCGTTCTTGTAGCCTTTCTTGATGAGATAATCCTGATGATGGATCCCTGACGGATGCAGTGTACTACCAGCAGAATATTTCCCGCACTGCTGCATCCGAGGATACGGAACCGATCTTCCTCATCTGAATGGTTTTCGTCATACTCCAGCAAGGCTTCTTCATCATAAAATACAGTTTTGCTTCCTCGAAGCTAACCCCGTGCTTCGAAACATTGATCTGATTCTTGACTTCGTCCCATTCAAAAGTATACATACTTCAATTGCCTTTCCATGTATGTAATATAATTATAATATACTTATATATGTCTGTCTATTCTGCTCTTACGTGTTCCTCACGAATTGATATCCCTCTATACCAGTGATATTTGGCTCACGCCTGCTGTTTTCCTGTATAATACGTAGCAGCACGAGGTGCTTGGCACCTCTTATTTGGATACAACAAATTAGGCTGCGGCAGCTATGCCGGATGACGCTGCGCCCGCCGCCACAGGACTTTACCGGAAAGGTTTCCCGTTTCATGAATAGCAATCATAACAGTGCCCCGGAGGAGCCGTCTATCCTCCACATGATCCGTCACATTTTCGACCGCAGGCAGAAGGTGAACTTTGTCATCCTGGCGGTCATGATCCTGATCGGCGGCATTTTCGAAACGCTGGGTGTCTCCATGATGATTCCCATTGTCACCGCGATTGTCGACCCCGAGACGCTTCACCACGCGATCGACGAAATGAATACGGCCCTGCCCTGGACGGAGCGCATGATGCGTGCCCTCGGCCTTACGAATGACACGAAAATCATCATTTTCCTCCTCGTGTCGCTCATTGTCGTCTTCGTTGTCAAGAACGCGTACCTGCTCTTCCTCACGGCGCGGCAGAACGATTTCGTCTCCTACAGCCGCAATGACATGATCAGCCGCGTCATGCGCGAATTCCTGAACCGCCCCTACGAGGAGTATCTGGGCGCGGACATTCCGACGGTGTTCCGCATCACTGACAGCGACATTCCGAACATGTTCTCGCTCATTCTGGCGCTGCTGCAGCTCGCATCCGAGCTCGTGGTGTCGGTTTTCCTCGTCATAGTGCTGCTCCTCGTCTCCTGGAAAATGACAGTCTTCATCGTCTTCATTTTCCTCGCCCTCACCTGGCTGAGCTCGAAGGTAATCAAGCCGCGCATGAACCGCATCGGCACGGAGAATCAGTCAACGCAGTCCCGTATTGCCAAGTGGAGGCTGCAGGCGATCTACGGCCTCAAAGATGTGAAGGTCTTAAACCGCGAGGATTTCTTCATTCGCAATTACTATGAATCCGGAAAAAAGGGAGCCGCACTCTCCCGCGATTACACGGTGCTGAACAGCCTGCCGCGGTATCTGATCGAGACGGTATTCATCTCGGCCGTCATGCTCTTCATCGCGGTTTACATTGTGAACGGCGGCGATGTCGGGGAGCTGGTCACGCAGCTGACCACTTTTGTTGTGGCAGCGATACGCATCATGCCGAGTGCGAACCGGATCAACACTTACATCACGCAGATTGCTTACCAGAAGCCGAGCATGGTCTACGTTTACCACAATCTCACGGACTCCATGAAAACGAACGCGGCGATGCGTGCCGCCCGGGAAGCAACCGCCGGCCCTGCCCTTTCCATGGAGCATGAGATCCGCCTGGAACACATCACGTTCCACTATCCGGACGCCGATACGAACATCTTCACGGACGCCGACATGATCGTCAAAAAGGGGCAGTCAGTCGGCATCATGGGTTCTTCCGGCGCCGGCAAATCCACGATTGTGGACATTCTGCTGGGCCTTCTCCACGCGCAGGAGGGGAAGATTCTCTGCGACGGCAGGGATATTTTCTCAAACTATGAATCGTGGCTGGCGCAGATCGGCTACATCCCGCAGTCGATTTACCTGATCGACGAATCGATCCGGGACAACATTGCCTTTGGAATTGAGGAAGATCAGATAGACGAGCACCGTCTCTGGGAGGTCCTGCGGGAAGCGCAGCTGGATGAGTTCGTGGAGAGTCTCCCCGAGGGTCTCAATACGAAGATCGGCGACCGCGGCGTCCGTCTCTCCGGCGGTCAGCGCCAGAGGATCGGCATCGCCCGGGCACTGTATCACAATCCGGAAATTCTGGTTTTCGATGAGGCGACGAGCGCGCTCGACAATGAGACGGAGGCTGCTGTCATGGAGGCCATCAACAGCTTCCACGGCAGGAAGACCATGATCATCATCGCCCACCGCCTCAATACCATCGAGAAGTGCGACCAGATCTACGAGGTCAGAGATCAGAAAATCCTGCCCACCACGCTGGAGGGCAGGCACATCGTACATTAGAGAAAATATCAGCGCCCGCGGGAAGGCTGATACAGTTCTCCGCGCTGCACAGCCGGTGCGATGGAAATATCCGCCCGATACAGCGGGATCAGCATGGCCTGCGTGGCATGATAGAGGTCGCTCTTGCCGGGCCAGACAGTGCCGATCACGCGATTATTCCGATCAAGCTGATGGTACCAGGAGCCGTGCGCATGATCCATGACGCGCTCATCCAGGTACTGCATGAAGGCCGCATAATCTCCGGCATAGCGCGCGTTCCCTGTCACATGGAACAGCGTGGCCGAGGTATTGATGGCCTCTGCGAGCGTCCAGTGCATTCTGTCGTGAACAACGGGATTGCCTTCCCAGTCGGTCGTGTAGACAATTCCCCGCGCGCCGTCCGCGTTCCAGCCATCCGCCACCGCACGCTGATATAACTGCTCCGCCGCGTCCAGATAGGGCGCGGCTTTTTCCTTGTCTTTCGGATAGGTCGAGAGCGCCCACTGCGTGATGAGCCTTGCCCACTCAATGCCGTGTCCGGGTGTCGCACCGTAAGGCTTGAACTGGTCGTCGGGTTTGTCCTTGTTGCAGTCAAGGTCGGGCGTCCAGTCGGAAGCGTAGTGCTCCGGGATTCTCCAGTGATTCTCTCTCGCCCAGCTGAGCACGTGGTCAATAATTCTGCCTGCCCTGACTCTGTAATATTCCTTCCCTGTCACGTCGGCATCGGCGAGGAAGGCTTCAACGGAGTGCATGTTGGCGTTGAGTCCGCGGTAAGCGTCCAGCTCTGTGAACGCCGTGTTCCAGGTGTCGCGGGAAAGCCCTTCCTCCTCGCTCCAGAAATATCTGTCATACACAGCCTCTGCCTTCTCCAGCAGCTCCTCCGCACCGGGGATGCCGGCCAGTCTGCCGCTGCAGGCCGCCAGGATCACAAAGGCGTGCGCGTAGCACTGTTTCGGCCCGTACGGCGTTCCATCCGCATGGACGCCTGCGTACCAGCCGTCGTTCTCGTCGTCATGCAGTTCGGTGAGAAGCCCATGGATCGCCGCTGCCGCCAGCTTCTTCGTGCCTTCCTGTCCCAGGAGTGTCCCCAGACTGTAAACATGTGCCATCCTGGCGGTGATCCAGGTCTCCCTGTCACGCTCCTTCTGCGGCTCTCCGTCATCTCCCAGCCAGTAGGCCCCGCCTTCCGGCGACGGGAACCTGCGCCCGAAGGCGAGCAGATTGTCCCTGCCCGCAGTAAGGAATGCCCTGTTCTCTTCTGTATCAATCTGATATTGCTGTGTACCCATCCTGATATCCCCCAAATAATTTTTTTATTGGCTCTATTCTCCCACACAGAGGCACAAAATGCACGGCCCGCCTGCTGTTTTCGCGCATTTACGTACGATCTTGTTATGGTGGAAAACTCCCGCCCAAATCCCGGCATGCCATAGTATAATGAAGTCCGGATGTGACCGGCACCGGGTACAGGTGTGAATATGAGAATCGCCTGTCGCATGGGGGACAGGCAAGACGAAAGGGGTATCGCTATGATCAAGGTTTACAGGGAAAAGGACTATGCCGCAATGTCACGGCGCGCTGCGGACATCATCGCGGCGGAGATCATCCTCAGGCCGGACTGCATTCTGGGGCTCGCGACCGGTTCAACGCCGATCGGCACCTATGAGAATCTGGTGGAAAAATATCAGGCCGGCGAGCTGGATTTTGCGAAGGTGCGCACCTTCAATCTGGACGAATATGTCGGCCTTACGCCGGACAACGACCAGTCCTATCACTATTTCATGAAGGACCATCTCTTCTCACACGTCAACATTGACATGGACAACACGCACGTGCCGGACGGCGCCGCTGCCGACCTGGACGCGGCCTGCAAGGCTTATGATGCGGCGATGATTGCAGCCGGCGGCACGGACATCCAGCTCCTCGGGCTCGGGCAGAACGGACACGTGGGATTCAACGAGCCGGCGGATGCTTTCCCCACGGGAACGCACATCGTCGAGCTCACACAGAGCACGATTGAAGCCAATTCCCGGCTGTTCGATGACATCAGCGAGGTGCCGACGAGGGCGATCACGATGGGCATCATGAATATTTTCCTCGCGAAGAAAATCCTGCTCGTTGCCAACGGCCCCAAGAAGGCGGACGCGGTGAAGAAGATGCTCTACGGCCCGGTCACACCGGACGTGCCTGCCTCCATCCTGCAGCTGCACCCCGACGTCACTGTTGTCGTGGACGAGGAAGCGCTGCCGGAAATGAAGTGATAAGAGAGCCTGTTCACAGATAGAAGCCCAGTAAAATGCCCGCCACGGATTTATTCCATGGCGGGTGTTATCATATCATACTGTCTCTGATTCGTTTATCCTTTCACGCTGCCCGCTGTCAGTCCCTTCACGAAGAACTTCTGGCAGGAAATGAATACGATCAGAACCGGGAGCAGACTTAGCACTGACAACGCGAATACATACCCCCACTGGGTGAACTGATGCTGTCCGAAAAAACCGGATATCGCAATCGGAAGCGTTCTCTTAAGGTCATCATTGATGACGGTATTGGCCCAGGGAAATTCTTCCCACGCTGTCAGGAAATTGAAAATTGAAATTGATGCAATTCCGGGTTTGATCAACGGCATAATGACGTGCAGATAAACTGTGACTATACTTCCCCCGTCCATGTAAGTCGCTTCATCCAATTCTGTGGGAACTCCTTCCACAAAGCCCTTGATCATGAAGGTCGAATACGGTATGACCCATGCCACATAGAACGGGATCAATCCACAACTGCTGTTGATCGTTTTCAGCTTCACTGCCAGCTCATATTGCGGAACGATCATGGTAGTTCCTGGAATGATCATTGTCAGAATAATGAACGCGAACAAAGCTCTTCTGCCGGGGAAACGGAATCTGGCAATACAGAATGCCAGTGCCGAGGAAACGACAGCTGAAATCAAAACGGTGCAGACTGATACGAAAAGGCTGTTAATGAAGTTCCCCGCGAACTTCCTCTGACTCAGGATATAGGCATAATTCTCCGGTGTAATCTCATGGAGCTTCGGGAAAAATTTCGGAGGATATTCATACAGTGCTCCATTTGGTTTGAGCGATGTGCTGATCATGTACAGCATCGGAAGAATCACGATGACCATACCCATGATCAAGAGTAAAAATATTAAGATCTGAATCCCTGATCGTTTCTTCATTTCCTGCTCCCATTTCCCTTCAGGTCACTGATCCTTGTTCTGCATGAGACGGAATTCCAGAATAGCCAGAAGCCCCAGAATGAATGCGATGATAAAAGACAGCGCCGCGGAATATCCGAATTTGCCATTGCTGAACGCCTTGTAATACATCCAGGTGAGAACCACCTCGGTGTCATGCCCCGGTTTCCCATCTGTGATCAATTTCGTGGATGTGTATACATTGAAGCCGCCGATCGTCAGCATCACCAGGGCGAAGAGAACGGTTCCGCGAATTTCCGGCAGAGTTATATAGCGAAATTTCTGCCATGCTCCCGCCCCATCCAGAGATGCGGATTCATACAGTTCCAACGGAACGGCCTGCAGCGCAGCAAGGAACACAACCATGTTCCACCCGATACCCTTCCATATGCCCAGCAGCATGGCAACCGTCATTCCGCCCCACCGGCTGTCCAGCCAATGGATGTTGGAATTGGTAATCCCCACTACATTGGTGAGGAAATAATTGAGCATTCCCTCTGTATTGAAGACATATTTGAACACAAGGGAAGCGATGACCCAGGAAGTAATAACCGGCAGATAGTAGGCTACGCGGAAGCCGATCTTGAATCTTGTCACGGAATTGATCAGCATCGCGACGAGCAGTCCCAGAAGCATCTGGGCCGGCACGGTGACCAATGTATAGACGATTGTATTGCCAAAGGCGATGTGGAAATTTTCATCCGCGAGGACAGTTCTGTAATTCTCTGTTCCTATAAAGTTCTGATTCAGGAATGACCCAAAATCCCACTTGAAGAAACTCATCCAGAAAAGGCGGATGATGGGATACACCGTAAAAGTACAGAAAATAATAAGTCCCGGAAGCAATAACAGTCCGATCTGAAGTTTGCTCTTGCTCTTAAGTTTCATGGATTACCTGCCACATATTCTGGTCACTACAATCTGCTGTCTGAAGTTAAATGCAGCGACCGGGGAGAGGACTCCGATCGCCGCGTAATATGCTGTATGGAGATCACTCTGCAAGGAGCTCATCGACCTTAGGAGCGAGTTCATCCATCGCTTCCTGTGCAGTCTTCTCTCCATTCATCACCTCAGAAACAGCAGCAGTCAGCTCACTGTCAATCTCAGACCAGCTCGCGACTGTCGGACGGGATTTTGCAGTTTTCAGTTGCTCGATATAAGGGGCAAAATCCGCATTCTTAACAGTATCGGAATTCATTGCCTCGATATTGCAGGGGATCTGTCCGCATTTAGCCATTTCCTCCTGCGCAAACTCGTCCGTCATGAATTTCATGAACTTCCATGCGGCATCTTTGTTCGCGGTATTGAACATTCCGATATCCTCGCCACCCAGAACGGAAATGGATCCACCCTTTCCTTCCGGTACCGGCGCAGTAGCATACTTGAAGTCAGGATAAGCGCCCGCCATTTCGGAAACCTTCCACGGGCCTTCCAGGAGCATCATATATCTGCCGGTTCCGAATCCATCTGTCATCGGAATATCCCCGCTGTTCCAGCCTGTAATCGCTCCCTCCTGATAAAGGTCTGCCAGCGTCTGGATCGCTTCCACCGTCTCGGGACTATTGAGATATCCCGACGCCTTCGTCTGATCCTCGTTCGTAATGGACCCACCCATACTCCAGATAAACGGGCAGAGATTCCAGCCTGCCAGTCCCGGCTCATCGTAGCCCCATACCTGCTGACCAGCCTCGTTCGTCCCAGCCAATTTCCTGCAATCCTCTACGAATTCATCCATGGTCGCGGGCGCAGTAAGGCCTGCCGCCTCAAACGCTTCTGTGTTGTAATACAGGATCTTGGTATTGGTATTGAGAGCCAGACCATAGTTGTCTCCGCCAATCTCAGCGGTCGTCATCGCGCTCTCCAAAAGATTTCCGGCAACTTCGTCGAAGTCCTGCATTTCCTGATTCAGCGGGATGAGAATTCCCATCTTCTGAAATTCCGGAACCCAGGCACTGTCCAGACGCGCAACATCCGGTAAGGTATCTGACTGGGCGCTGATCAAAATCTTGTCATGAAGATCTGCCCACTCATGGGAAACCGCATTTACCTTAATTCCCGGATTTTCTTCCTCAAATTTTGGAATGAGCACGTTCGTTAACGTTTCATTTTCAGGGGACTGCGCGCTATAATGATGCCAGAAGTTAATCGTCACATCCTCAGTCGGTTCTGTACTATCTGCCGACTCCGTGGCTGCTGCCCCGGCAGTTGATACTGCTGCCTGAGCAGTTTCTGTTGTTGCTGAATTCTCACTGCTCGCAGTGGTTTCAGATGATACCGGTGATTGTCCACAGCCCGTTGCTGCCAGGCACATAGCTGCTGTCAGTACAATTGCCGGTATTTTTACGTTCTTTTTCATAATGCAACCTCCTTAAGAATTGTTGCCCCATATGGGTTCATATTGATCATCAGTTCTCCCTGATAATTAACCTTGTCTCCCAACCACGTTGCCCCCGCACTCTCGTTGGATATCCGTGTGGCTGTATACGTTTTGCCGCGCAGCATATCCATATACTTCCCTGCGCTTCTGGTTGGTATTCGCACGTTTCTTGCTGCATCCCCCGCATTCAGTGCAACGACAATTGCCTCACCTCCCTGCATTCTCGTGAATACATAGACCCTTCCATCACATACATCCGTGATCAGTTGTCCAATCCTCACCGCCGCTTCCTCATGCCGCAGACGGATTAAATGAATATACAGATCCCTGAGCGCCAGATCCTGATTTTCTTCCTCCCATACCATACATTTGCGGCAATCGGGATCATTCTCTCCATCCATCCCAACCTCATCGCCGTAGTATACAGAAGGTGATCCGACGAACATCATCTGAAGGATCACAGCCAGACGAAATTTATCTTTGTTATCTCCGCATAAGGTCAGAAACCGTTCGGTGTCGTGCGAGTCGAGCAGCAGGAACATCGCCTGATTCATTTCCTGAGGATAGTCAGCCAGCATCTTCTGAATTCGACTGTTGAATCCTTCCGCGTCAATTGTTTCCCATGCGATAAAATCACGGACAGCGTCCCGGAATACATAGTTCATGATGGAATCCATCTGTGCGCCGTTCATGAGCCTCAGCCCGCTTCCCCAGGTTTCTCCAATGAGTTCGATCTCAGGATATCTGGTTTTCAATAGGAGTCTTGCCTCTTCCCAGACCCCCTCATCCACCTCATCGGCTACATCCAGGCGCCAGCCGTCTATGTGGAACTTCCTGATCCAGTAGTCCATCACATCCAATACATAGTTCCGAACCTCCGGATTCCCGGTGTTCAGCTTCGGCATGTATTTATACGCGCCAACACATTCGTAGTCACGATGCGTGATATCAATGGGAAAAGAAGAGATATAAAACCAGTCTTTGTATCTGGATTGATCCTGATGCTGCAAGACATCTTGAAAATAAGGAAAATGAATCCCGCAATGGTTGAACACCCCGTCCAGAATAATCTTCATTCCCTTTTGATGGATCCGGGAGACAAGCGCCGCGAATTCTTCATCCCCTCCGAACTGAGGATCGACATGGTAGTAGTCCGTCGTCGCGTATTTGTGATTGAAATCCCCGCAGAATATGGGATTGAGATAGATGCAGTCTATGCCCAGGCTCTCGAGATAATCGAGATGATCCCTCACCCCCGCAAGATCTCCTCCCATGTAGTTGTCCCGATCCGGTCTGCTGCCCCACGCCATAGTCCCGTCAGGGTTATTGTCCGCGTTCCCGTCCGCAAATCTTTCCGGGAAAATCTGATAGAATACCTGTCCCTTTGTCCATTCCGGAGGATCAACAATGCCGGTTCTGTTGGCATATAGAAATTCGTAGAAGCCATCTGCAGGTCTCTTCTCATCAATTCCATACGCGGATAGATAAACGGGCTTTTCCTTGTCTCCCTTCTCATCCAGGCAAAGAGATCTCTTCGGTACGATCTCGAAATAATACTTCTGATATCTGGCGACCCGGTGAAATTGAAGTTCCACGCGGTAATAGTCATACAGGTTATCTCTTCCGCAGAATATCATCTCCTGATCCTTGACCAGCTCCGGTGTAGTGCGCGCGAAATAATGAATGATACATTTCTCTGCGTCCTGTCTTCCGGTGCGCAGTGTGATAATCAATGTTTTCCTGTCTCTCAGATAAACATCCGGGAATGTTCCCTGATGTCGGACTGCCCCTAAATTCATCGCTGTCTCCTCCATTCCCTCCGCTGCTGTCCCAGTAGTTAACTACAACAATGTCAATCAGATCCTTCTGATGATCTTCGTCTGATCATCGACGTCATGATAAGTTCATGTTTGACCTCCCGATGACCATGAATCTGCTCAATCAGCAATTCAGCCGCTTTCCTTCCCAGCTGATAGGTATCTACATCAATGGCCGTGAGCTGAGGCTCCATGTATTCGGCAAGCGGATAGTTATCAAAGGTCACAATCCCCGCATCTTCAGGGATCCTCACACCCTCGCCTTTTAGTGTCTTCAACAGGTGAAACGCCAGCTCGTTGCTGCTGCAAAGATACCCTCTGCCGCTCAAATCGCGAATGCGATCTGTCAGTTGTTTTCCAAAATCATGATAATGACCCTCCACGGTAATGATCTGCTCGGGGAATTTACCCTGCACCGCCTGCCTGTATCCTTCCATTCGGTTCCTGGCAAAAAGCGTGCTGCCATCGTCTATGATCAGCACAATTTCCTGATATCCATGCTCCAGCAGCTCTTTCGTCCCATCAATGGCGCCCTGATAGTTGTCAATATCTGTCCACGACAGCTGCTCATCTTCCTGCTCCGGCTGGCCCATCACAACCAGTGGAAAATCCTTCCTTTGCAGTGCATTTAGAAGGTGCTGGTTGAGACTCGAGGAGGGGATGATCAGCCCGTCCACTTTGCTCTCCAAAACGAGCTCCAGAATCTGAGAATCCTTTCTTCCGTTATCGTTGGCGATGAGGAGGTTGTAGGAATGATCCTGGAGTGTCTTCTCAATCGCATACACGCTGCGGTTGAAGAAACTGTTGGAGAATATCCCCTCATTTGATGCATTGATCACCAGCCCGACCGTATTCGTCACGCCGGTAGCAAAGCTTCTGGCCCTCGCGTTCGGATGATAGTCCATCTCCTTCATCGCGTCCCGGATTCTGAGTTTCACTTCCTCCGAGATAGGAGCGCTGCCATTGATCACACGGGAGACCGTAGAAGGTGATACGCCTACTCTCCCCGCAATATCTTTTATCGTCGTCGCCATGTTATACGTCCTATTGTTCAGATTGGGTATGCAATCGTTTGCATTGTCGAGTAAAAAATAAGACTCCCGAATCTCTTTCGCCTCAACACCACCTGATCTGCGCCGTGCAACCGTTTGCATGAGCCAATTATTGCCCGCACATTTAACAAAGTCAATGGGGGGTTTCTATTTTCGGTAATCTACACGATTTTCCGTGTGTGTTTTTGTAAATTTCTACCGTTAGTAAAACACCCGCCACGGACTGTTCCATGGCGGGCGTTATCATATCCGAAATCTTGTTATACCGATCAGATCCCCAGAAGGTCGCTGTACGCCCTGAGCGCACCGTCTGTCTCATGCGCGAGCACGTGCTTCGCCAGCTTCTTGCCGAGCTGAACGCCTTCCTGGTCGAAGGAGTTGATGTTCCACACAAAGCCCTGGAACATGACCTTGTTCTCAAAATGCGACAGGAGCGCGCCGAGCGACTTCGGCGTCAGTTGCTCGCCCGTGATGATGCTGGACGGACGGCCGCCCGCGAAATTCTTGTTGCGGTTTTCGTCCTGTTTGCCGCAGGCGAAAGCAACGATCTGCGCCGCGACGTTCGCGCAGAGTTTCTGCTGGCTGGTGGAGTCCTCGATCGTCACGTCGTTCCCGAACTGGCTCTTCTTAAAGCCCACGAACTGGAGCGGCACGATGTCGGTTCCCTGGTGCAGGAGCTGATAGAAGGAATGCTGGCCGTTCGTGCCGGGTTCCCCGAAAATAACAGGCCCGGTCGAATACTTCACCGGCTCCCCGAAGCGGTTGACGCTCTTGCCGTTGGATTCCATGTCGAGCTGCTGCAGGTGTGCGGGGAAGCGGGACAGCGCCTGGCTGTAAGGCAGCACCGCGGTTGCCGGGTATCCCAGAACATTTCTCTCATATACGCCGATCAGCGCATCGAGCATCTCCGGGTTCTCCATAAGATTCCGGTTCGTTGCAAGCTTGTCCTCTTCTGCCGCGCCCGCAAGGAAATCCGCGAAGACTTCCGGTCCGAAGGCAAGGGAGAGCACCGCGCCGCCGACCGCCGATGTCGATGAGTACCGCCCGCCGATGAAATCGTCCATGAAGAAGGCATCCAGGTACGAATCGCTTTTCGCGAGCGGGGAAGTCTCACTCGTAACCGCGATCATGTGCTTCGCCGGATCCAGGCCTTCTCTTTTCAGCGCATTAATGATAAACGACTGGTTCGTCAGTGTCTCCAGCGTGGTGCCGGACTTGGAGACCAGAATGAAGAGGGAGTGCGCGACATCGATGTTCTCCAGAACTGCGGTCGCGTCGTCCGGGTCGACATTGGAGATGAACTGCGCCTTCATTTTCAGCGTGTTATTCTTCTTCGCCCAGTCCTCCAGCGCCAGATACATTGCTCTGGGGCCGAGGTCGGAACCGCCGATACCGATCTGTACAACAGTTGTGAACCTCTCACCGGCACCGTTCGCGATCTCACCGCTGTGTACCTTCTCGGCAAAAGCCGCGATTCTCTCCTGCTGTTTGACATAAAACTCACGTTTGTTGACGCCGTCTACCACGACATCGCTGCCGAGCTGTCCGCGTGTCAGCTGATGGAGTACGTGGCGCTTCTCGCCCGTGTTGACCACCGCACCGTTGTAGAGATACTCGAATTTCTCAGCGAGCTGCGCCTCATCAGCGAGCTTCTTCAATGTTTCCAGAACGTCGTCGTCGACCGCCTTGGCAGCGAAGTTGTAAGCCATGCCCTCCGCCATCGGCACGGAATACTTCGCGACGCGAGCTGCGCCGTTCTCGCCGGACATCTCTTTTGCGAGATCGACCGGCTGCATCGCCTGCAGCTCCCTGTAGGAAGCCAGTGTGTCAAGATTGTTCCAGTTCAGTTCCATTATTACCTCTTTTCCTGCGAGGCGAATTTCAAATTCGCCGATGCGATATGGACCCGGCGCCTTTTGCCGGGTTGAACCTGGAAGAGATGCATCGGCAGCTCTTTCAGGTTTTACCTCTTTTCCCGCGAGGCGAATTTCAGATTCGCCGATACGATATGGACCCGGCATCCTTTGTCCGGGCCCGGCCTGAAAGCTCTGCATACAAGAGCAAGTGCTTCGGGCTGTTCCGAACAGATACTATTTTCCCATGTACGTCTTGTACCACGCGGCGAACGCGTGGATGCCGTCCCGGATCGTCGTGGACGGATCGTAGCCGAAATCCTTCACCAGCTCGGAAGAGTCCGCATAATTCTCATAGACGTCACCCGGCTGCATCGGAAGATATTTCGTGTGCGCCGCAAAATCATAATCCTCCGGCAGCACTCCCGCCTTCACCAGCTCGTCCTCGAGGATTGTGATGAAATCAAGGAGCTCTTCGGGATGGGCATGACCGATGTTGTAGACCTTGTATTTTGCCCCGACCGGATTCTCATCCGGGGAATGCTGCATGATGCGCGTCACGCCCTCGACGATATCGTCGATGTAGGTGAAATCCCGTCTGCAATGGCCATAGTTATAGACTTCGATGGTCTTGCCCTCGACGAAGAGATCCGTGAACTTGAACAGTGCCATATCCGGGCGGCCCGCCGGTCCGTAAACAGAGAAGAAGCGCAGGCCCGTCGCGGGGATGCCGTAGAGCTTGGAGTAGGCGTGTGCCATCAGTTCGTTGCTCTTCTTCGTCGCCGCGTAGAGGGAGACAGGCGTGTCCACCTGATCCTCCGTGGAAAAGGGGACCTTGGTATTTCCCCCGTAAACACTGGAGCTGGAAGCGTACACGAGGTGCTTCACGCCGTCCCAGCCGCTGTTCTCGTCATAGGAATGTCTGCACGCCTCCAGTATCGTGTAGAATCCCATCACGTTGGAGTGCATGTAGGTCTCGGGGTGATCAATCGAATAACGCACGCCCGCCTGCGCCGCCAGATTGACGACGACATCGAAGTGATATTTCGCAAAGAGCTCATTGATCAGCGCCTCATCGGCAATGTCGCCCTTCACGAAAGTGAACTGCGGGTACTGTGTCAGCTCTTCCACGCGCCAGTCCTTGAGCCGCACGTCATAATAGTCGTTCATGTTGTCGATGCCGACGATCGTGCAGCCGGGGAACTTCGTCATCAGCTTCTTCGACAGATTGGAGCCGATGAAGCCGGACGAGCCCGTGACCAGGATCGACGCATGATTGAGATCTACGTTCTTATCTACCATATTGATTGCTATCCTTTCTCTGCGAAAACAGGAAACAGGCCTCACGGCCCGGTTCAGTATAACACGAACGCAACGGCGCTTCCAAGCTATTCCCTGCGTGCCTTGCCATAACATCAGTGATTGAGACACCCGAAAAATTTTGATACTATAGCGGGGAGAGAACCAAAAACGATAAGTTTAAGGAGAAACGTATTCATGCAGATAAAAACGATTGACTGCCCCAAATGTCATGCTCCGCTCAAGGTTCCCGAGGGGCAGACAGAAGGGGCAATCAATTGCCCCTATTGCGGCACAACCGTTTATCTGGAGCCTGACAAACCGGATATATACCAGACAATCAATATTGATGAGGTGCATATCGGCAACGAGCCGGAATTGAAAAAGATGAGCGCGGCCACCATGGCCATAGTGGCTGCAGCCGTGTTCGTGATACTTGGAGTCATAGTACATTATGGGCGGCAGGCACTATACAGACCAGTGTCTGCCGCAGCAGAAGCCGCCTACCGTACAGCGCCGGAGGATCCGGCAGTCCAGACATTTGTTGAACAGGTACTGGATCATCCGCTCAGTGAATTGACAGAGAAAGATTATGAACGTATTCATTATTTATCTGTCCGGCGGGAAGAGGATATGGCTTCCTCTGATCCCGAAGAGAAAGCCTGGATATTCTCATGGGCCCCGGAGGTAGATGATCTCGGAAATCCTGTTGACGAAGCTGCCATCCGCATTGATGGAACGGAATCCATAGCGCAGGAGGACATGCAAGTCTTCACCGGGCTGAAAGCGCTCTATCTGAATGACGAAGCAGATATTAACTGGCAGTCTGAAAACGGCAAAAGGGATTTGAAAAACCTGACGCATCTTCACTATTATCAGGGATCCCGATATGAATCGCTGGAAGATATCGCAGTCTCAATTGCTGATCCCTCCATGCTGTATCTGCTGAGAGGCGCGCAGCTTTACGACCAGGAAAGCGCGGATGCGCTGAAACAGTTTACCGGTATTCGCTATATGGATATCACGGTAAATGCGGATTATTTCCGAGACCTGTCTTTCCTTTCTGCAATGGGAAACATAGAAGAACTGTCTCTGCATTTCTCAGCTATGCCTGACGATGATATCAGATGGGATATTTCCTACTTCTCCGCCCTGACAAAACTGAAAAAGCTGTATATTTACGCTTATGGTGTTCATCTGGATAATATCACGGTGCTGAATGGCATGCCGCAGCTGGAGAGCTTGGAAATTGAGAACGCCGATGATCTGAAAAGCCTCGACTTTGTCAGAAATATGCCTCGACTGAAATTCCTGAGCATTGCGTTCTGCCCCATTATTTCACTCGACGGACTCTCGAACGATCTGGCGTTGACATCGCTGTCACTGGAACACTGTGCGGAACTGAAAAATGTTGATGCTCTGCAAACTCTGACCAGTCTGAAAACCCTGGATATGGCGGATATCTGGAATTTTGATCTTACCATGCCGGAGCTGAAGGGGTTGACCGCGCTGGAAAACGTCAGTATACAGGCAGATTATCTGGCGTCTGTTGCCGGTCTGCCATCATTGGAGAGTGTGACTATTCCGGAGACCTGCGGCGGGTATTCGATGAGACCGTTAATCGGTATGGATAAGCTCTCCCATCTAACACTGCGGGGGTATCAGCTATCACCCAAACCGGATATGGCTGATTGCCTGAACCAGCTTCCTTCTTTGAAGGAACTGACCTGTGATAGGAATGCATTGAGCGATGGAACAGATTATTCCGCTGTCCTGAGCGGAACTGGAATCCGGAAACTGACCATTGTGAAGGATGACCTGGGGACAAGCTACATTACTCTTTCTCTAAAGAATATGAAGAACAACTCTCAGTTAGAGGAACTGGATCTCTGCAGCGCAGAAATACTGAATCTGGATGATCCGGACGGATCTGCGGTCAGCTTCGGGCAATGCGCGAAGGAATTCCTGGCGCATTATTCAGGAATCCGCAAATTGGATCTGTCCGGTACGCAACTGGAAAATCTGGACTCGATTGATGGAATGACAACCCTTGAGGATCTGAATATATCCGACAATTATGTAACGGACGTGTCGAAGCTGCGCGAACTGCCGAAGCTGAGCCGGCTGATCTGTACAGATAATCCCATCGCTAACCTGGATGTACTGCCGGATCAGGTAGAAGTAATACAATAGCCAGTTTTTCCCTCTCCAGACATCGGCTCCGTCATAGACTCCCTTGATTCTGACAAGATGCAGTTTATCCGGCGATTCCTTTACCGATCTGTCGAAGGAATGATCTACCTTGCCTTACGCCCCAGTTCCCAGAAGGCCACCGCGCTCGCCGCCGCTACGTTGAGAGAGTCAACGCCGTGGCTCATGGGAATTTTGATCGTGTAGTCGCAGGCAGCAATGGTGTGCTCCGTCAGACCGTCTCCCTCGTTGCCGAGGACGACGGCAAGCTTGTTAATCTCACGCAACTTCAGATTGTCAATCGCGATCGTATCGTCACGAAGAGCCATGGCTGCTGTCGCAAAGCCGAGGCGATGCAGCTCTTCCATGCCGCGATCTGGCCAGCCGAAGCCGGGGTGCTCTCTGTCCCCGCCTTTGGCCTTGCCAAATTCGCATTCCGACGCAGGAACGCCCAATGCTCTGGCATGTGCCGGCGTCAGCTCCGTACCGATATAAGTCCACGGCACCTGGAAAACCGTACCGACGCTTACACGGATCGCACGCCTCTGCAACGGGTCCGCGCATTCCGGCGTGATGAGGACGGCATCCATACCCAGTGCCGCCGCCGAGCGGAAAATCGCGCCGACATTGGTCGGATTCTCCACGTTCTCCAATACCGCGATCCTGTGGCAGTCCCGCAGAACCTCCTCTACGCTGCGCGGCGCCTTTCTCCGAAATGCGCCGAGGATTCCCCTGGTCAGGTGATAGCCCGTGATCCGGGAGAGGATATCGAGGGTCGAGACATAAATCGGGATAGATTGCGATTCCGCTTGTACTGGCTGTCGCTCGCGGGGTTCGGTTCCTTGCTGCTCTACATTCCGATCCCTGGCATTACCGCCCGGCTCGCTGCCCGCCCGTGTACGACCTCGCTCATAGTCCCTGATTCTCTCGATCAGCGGCTTCGCCTCTGTCTCTACGTATTTCTCTTCCAGCAAGAGAGAGATCGGCTCGTAGCCCGCGTCCAACGCCCGTGCAACGACATTGGGACTCTCCGCGATGAAGATCCCCTCCGGCAGCGGCTCGTAATAGTGCCGCAGCTGATTCTCATTTAGGTGCGCGTAAACCCGAAGATCCGGCGCATCCAGGTCGGTTACTCTGATGATTTTCATGGATGCTGCTTTTCCCTCTTTCCTGTCCCGTCGAAACGGATCACCTGCCGATCCACATCCACTGTTGCGCTCACTCCGAAGGGAAGAATGCAGCGGGGCTGTGCGTGGCCAATATTGAGATTACAAACAACAGGCAGCCCCGGCTGATCAATCACCTCCGTCAGAGCCTTTCGGTATTCCACTGCGTATGCGTTATCCATCGGCTTCCCCGCGATGACGCCCGAGATCACATCGAAGATCTCGTTCTCCTTCAGATAGCGGAGGGCCTGTCTGTATTTTGCAGGAGACATCTTCTCTTCCGAGGATTCCAGGAGGAGGATTTTGCCCGCCCAGTCTTCCAGCCTCGGAAACAGCTCATACTGCCTGCAAAGAGGCGGCATGTCCGCATAACGATCGCCATTGAATATGTCGTAAAGTGAATCAATGCAGCCGCCAAGGATCTCACCCGAGAAAACAGGGCTTCCCTGCAACAGCTCAAAGCCATAATCCTCATGGTTGATCAGCGGCACCCCCAGCTGCTCCGGGCCGAAGTCTTCTCTGCTCTCATACCATGTGGGACTTGGCTTTACCTCACGGATGGTGCCGGTGCGGAGCAGCTCCTCGAAATACTGCTTCGTATACGGGAGCATATCCTTCTCCATCTCGCAGACATCAGCGAGGAACGACTGCCCGTAAAAAGTCCGCATCCCCACCTTGTGGAACATGAGATGATTGATCGTCGTGTCGGAGAAGCCAAGGAAGATTTTATCGGAGACCGCTCCCGCCAGTTCGCCGTGGTCGAAAAGATACGGAAGGAGCCGGTAAGTGTCATCTCCTCCGATCGCACAGAGGATCATATCTATCTCATGATCTCTGAGAGCCTCCAGAAGGTCCGCGGCGCGTTCAGCAGGGTGGTTTCTGACATAATCAATTCCCTTCAGCGCATGCGGCGTGAAACGGACATTCAATCCGAAATCCTTCAGTCTCTGAACGCCCAGCTTCACTTCGTGCTGTACGAAGTCCTCCCCGATCGTTCCCTGTGATAAGCTGACAATCGCAATGTTTCGTACCATACGATGACGTATACTCCTCATATATTTCGTCGTGCCGAAAAGTCACTCGATATGTTCCCTGCGGATGACGATCAGGCTGTTGCGGTGGAAAGCGGTAAGGTCCGCCATTCGGAAGAAACCGACGAATAAATCAATCAGCTCCGTCTCCGTGCCGGACTCGTTAAGATTCGTTGCCGCAAGGAACACCAGCATCCCGACCATGTGCCGCAGTACCTCCCCGGCGTCGTGTACGGTGATGTTCGGCTCCGCGAACGGGAAGCAGTGATAGAACATTTCATTCACTATGGCCTTGGTCAGGAATTCGTCAAATTTCGGGAAGTGCGCACGGACCGCCGTCAGCGCGGCGCGAAACTGCCCCTCATCAAAGCCCTGCGCAACGCGAAGATCTGCCGCCACGCAGTACGGTTGCACAGAAGGGTAAGTCTCCCCCGCCCAGTGGACCAGACGCTTCACCGCATCTGCATAGGAAGGATCTGTCCACATAGATTGCGCGGGCTGTGTAGGCTTCGTAGGCTGTGGCGAAACCGGATTCATCTGGTCCGATCTCTGCTCCAGCACCTCTTGCAATTTCTCCGTGTTTTTCAGATCCATCAGCGGTGCAATCTCAGCAAGGAAAGCCTCTAACTTTGCAAGCCTGCTGAAAATCGGCAGCGGCTCGCCGCTCATCGGCGACATATCCGGTACGTCTTGTGCGCCGGACTTGTCCGGTTTGCCAGTGTCAATGAAGGTCGCCTGTCGTTTTCCTAAAGGGGCTTGTTCCACCACATTCTGCCCGCCTGACATGATATCAACACAAATTCTCTGTATCTGCGCGCGCAGCGGCGACTGGGCATCGCCTGCTGTCTCGGGCGCGCCGGCAAGATAGAAGGTGAGCTCGGCTGTCTCAGTGGTCCAAGGCGTTTCCGCGTTGTACAGGAGCTCCAGCGTTTCCTCACAGGCGTTCGCCGTAGCGCACTGCGCGCCGTCCCTCATGCGCGGACTCCGGGGGAAATATTTGCACACCGACGTCAGCGCGCCGTACCCGCACTCCTTCTGCAACTCGCACAGGCCCTCTGCATCCAGGAGCCGGCACTGTCCATAGAAATTCGGCGAGATGCAGGCATAACGGTAGGGATCGGGGTTGTTCAGCGGCTTCAGCGCGAGGTCGAGGTCGGATCGCAGCGACGGTGAGCACTCCATGCCGACCAGGCGGAAATACTCCTCCTGCGTGATGTTGACCGCGAGCCCCCCGCAGCAGGTGTGCCTGCACGTGCCGCCCTTGCAGCGAAAATCTTTATAATATCCGGGTACGGTGAACTTCTCGGTGATTTTTTCCATATATGTTCAAAATTTTGCTTGGGTCCATACCCCTTCGGGGTACAGCGCGTAGCGCGTCAGAAGAACCTCATCTTTCAAATTGAAGATTTTTGATTCGGGTTCCGGATCATTGTCTCCAAATTTCCAGGGTATACTGCCTATCTATCCAAGCTCTCCTCCACGATAAGCACGTCTCTGCCCGCGATGGTCCGCTCTCCCACGGAGATGGCCTCTCCTGTGATGAGATCCCGTCCCGCGGCGGCAATGCTCACTCTCTTCTCGCCATCGGCGTGGTTCAGGTAGAACCAGAGCCTTGCGCGTGCATCCTCTCTCGTCGTGACCTCAACATCCGCGTCACCCTCTGTCAGTGGTGCCGTGCCGGCCTCCGCGAGAAGATCAGTCAGGAAATCCCGGTAGAAGCTCTCATCCGAGGCCGCCGCGACGTAGTAAGCCTGTCCGCCGCCAAATGCATTCCTCGTCACGACCGGCATGCCCCGGTAGAAATCTTCCTCGTACCCCGCGCCGTCCAGCTGCGCCGCCCCCTCAAGATGCACGAGATCGCAGAGCATCTGCGCGGGATGCCGCACGCCGTGGTAGGTGAAGTGATTCTCTGCTCCCTCCGGCAGCGCGTCCTCCTCTTCGACCCAGATGCCGAGGAGCTGCCTGAGTTCTCCGGGGTAGCCGCCGACCGTCACAAGGTCATGCTCGTTGACGAAGCCGGAGAAATACGTGGTCACGAACGTTCCGCCCGCCTGTACGAACTGCTCCAGCCGCGCGGCGACACCCGGTTTTACCATGTACATCACGGGCGCAATCACGAGTCTGTATCCCGAGAAATCATCCTGCTGCCCGATGATGTCGACATTGACCTTCATCTGGCGCAGCGGCTCATAGAAGCGCAGGATTTCGGTGCGATACCAGTAGTCCTGCGTCGGCCCGGCGGATGCCTCCGAGCTCCACCAGGTGTCCCAGTCGAAGATCAGGGCGACACTTGATTTCGTCTCTTTCGCGAAAACAGCAGGCCCCAGCTTCTTCAGTTCTTCCCCGAAAGAAGCCACCTCGCGGTAGACTCTGGTTTCCCCTGTTCCCACGTGGTCGATGACGGCGCCGTGATATTTCTCACAGTTGCCGATGCTGCGTTTCATCTGGAAGAACATGACAGAGTCCGATCCGTGCGCGATGGCCTGATAGCTCCAGAGCCGCATGATGCCGGGGCGTTTCAGGGCATTGTAAGGCTGCCAGTTCGTAACGGACGGCGTCTGTTCCATGAGAAGGAACGGTTTCTGCCCGCCGACGCCGCGCATCAGGTCATGCGGCATGGCGATCTCTGCATAGGTCTGGCCGGGAGACGGATAGTTGTCCCAGGAGACGAAATCTTCATGCTGCGCCCATTTCTGGTAATCCAGTCCGGGGAAAACACCCATCATATTGGTCGTGCACTGTGCCCCGGGAATGATCTTCTTGATCGCGTCGCGCTCCAGATCATAGGCGTGGAGCATGGAGTCTGACAGGAATCTTTTGTAATCCAGCGTGATGGTCTGGAACATGGTGTGATCTCTGCCGCCCCAGCTGCCGCACTCGGAGAGCATGGAAGGCGCCACGATCTCGTCCCAGTCATAGAACGTGTGTCCCCAGAAAGCAGTGTCCCACGCCGCATTTACGTTGGCGATCGTCTGATATTTACCCTTCAGCCAGGTGCGGAACGCCTTCTCGCAGTTTTCGCAATAGCACTCGCCGCCGAACTCATTGGAAATATGCCAGGCGACGATGCTCTCGTGGTCGCGGTACTGCAAGGCGAGCTTCTCCGCAAGCCGCGGCGCGTAGGTCAGATAGGTTGGGGAATTCGGACAGCAGTTGTGGCGGCCGCCGAATCGACGCTTCCTCCCCTCCCGGTCCACGCGCAGGATGTCCGGGTGTCGGTGCGCCATCCAGGCAGGCATCGCCCCGGTCGACGTCGCCATCACGATATGCATGTGGTGCCGCTCCGCCAGCGCAACAATTCTGTCCAGGCGGCTGAAATCATACACGTCCTCGGACGGTTGGATCGCCGCCCAGGAGAACACGTTGAGCGTCAGCGTGTTGATGCCTGCCGCTTCCAGGAGCTCCATATCCTTCTCCCAGGTTTCCTCCGGCCACTGCTCCGGGTTGTAATCTCCGCCGTACGGCATACTCTGCAATTTCTCATAGGGTATCATGTGCTGTCGTATCCTCCTGCCAATTCGCTGTGCATTGCCGCACGAGCTTCCCGCTCTCTGACTTCATGGGCTGGAAGCCAGTTGGCACTATATAGTAGCTTTGCGAACGCCCGTAATCCGGCTGCTTGTATATCTTGGCTCTGCTCGCAAGTGCGACCTCTGCTCAAAAAAACCATCTCGCCGCTTGTGTATCGCGTATGCCTTGCCCCTACTCTGTGTAATCATAAAACAACTTTGCGCAGGCGCCGATCATCGGCTCCGAACCCGCGTTGTAGGAGTAAACCGAGAGGGCGAACGGCGTATTGCCGAAAACAACGCCCGCAGTATGCTCGTATCCGTCCCGCTGTCCGTATTTCTGCGCAATGGTGACGTCCGGAATATTCCGCTTGAAATATAATCCCGGCTGCGCCGCGGTGAGATATCCCATCGCTTCCTGGTACTGGCTCTGATGATCGTAGAGGTACTTCGCGCAGTCCATCATCTGCCGCGCGCAGAAATAATTGTGGTGATAGTAGCTGTTGTCCGTCTCCGCGTCCGTCAGCGTGAAATATTTACGCATATTCTGTTTCACGACGTCGTAGCTGCCAAGGTTGTCCATCATGGCTTCCGACAGCGGATTATTGGAAAATTCCAGGCTCTGATGATGGCATTTGGAGAGCGGAGTGTTCGTGCCGGGAATGATCGTATCGCCCGTGATCTCCCCCGCGGCCTGTTTATCATAATAGAGAAGGTTCAGCGGGAACTTATAAGTGCTGGCCGCATCCCACTGTTTCAACTCATTGAAATAGTAAGTCTCGCCGGTCGAGAGGTTCTCATACGCCACGGCGAAATTCGCCGCAGTCAGCCCGTAGTCCTGCATGAAAGCATTCATGAGGCCTTTCAGTTCTTCGCTGGATGACTTCACAAGGGAAGTGTCCACTGTGATCTTCCCGCCGGCTTCCGCCCCCTGCTCTCCGGAAGATGCTGTGTCCGCATCGCCGGAAGATGTGCCTTCCGCGCTGGATGATGTGCCCGCAGCGCTGGAAGAGTCGATCTCAGGGCCGTCGGCATTTCCGTCATGATCCTTCCTGCCGTCAGTCTCCCGACCTGCTGTAGAGTTATCGCTAGTATCATCTGTAGAGGCATCGGCGCCCGTGGTGCCGCCTTTACCATCCTTGCCAGCCCCAGCGCTTGCGGATTTCCCATCCTTGCCATTGGTGAAACCATCTCCACCTGTCGTTAGTTCCACGCCGTCTGCCATACCATCGGCAATTCCGTCCGCAACATCCTGTCTGCTGCCCTTGCCGCTCTCAGGAATCGGCTCCCAGCTGTCCACGCCTGCAATCGTCGCCCCTTGAGCCGAAACCGCTTGCTCTGCTGCTGACTTCGCAGTGGATCCATTCTCACCTGTCACCCGGCTCTGCGCGGAGGAATCGTTCTCACCTGTCGCTGGGCTCTGCGCGGAAGAACCATCCTGATCCTCCACGGGGCTTTGATTTTCGCTCCGGCCTTCATCGCTCACGCTGCTCTGTTCTGCCGCATCTCGAATGCCCTGTCCCGATGCTCCGCCTGGCAACGCACTGCATCCGGTCAGTGCCAACGCGAGCGCCGTGTATATGGCAGCCATGATGGCTGCGGTTCGCCTGATATTTTCTCGCTTCATGGAATGTATTATACAGCGAGCCCTCTAAAAATATGAGATATTTTGCGCGAGGTAACCGTTGTCTGATATTGCCTTTGACTAATTCCTGTTATGAGACTACGATAGTAGATGTTTCTGGAACACCGACTCGTTCTGAATCGGTCCTGCCGAAAGGTAAATCTTCCCGGCACTAACTCCCAAAAGTAGCAATTGAATACCGTCAGGAGGGGACATGGACATTGAAGATGAATTGCGTGCTATGCAGAAAATGTATCAGCAGAGGAAATTGTCACTGGAGAAGCGGCTGCGCAAGGCGCCGGACGGCGAGATTTGCTGCTGCACGGACCATAGCCGGTATCGCAAATATCGCCTGTTGCTGCCGGACCAGCCGCCACGGACAATTCCAAGAGATCAGACGAAGCTGATCACCTCACTCATCGCGAAGAAGGCGGATGAGGCGGAGCTGGACGATGTAACGAGGAATCTCAGGGCCTGCTCGCTGTTCCTTGCTCATTACAGGAACCACGACAGGCAGAAACTTCCTGAGCTGCTGGGCCGGGATGCTTACCACGATCTGCTGAAGGCAAGAAGTTATCAAAATGACGAGGACCGTGCCTGGGCGGAAGCGGATTACCCGCGGAATCCGAAAAATCCAGAGAATCTCAAATATCGGACCGACAAAGGCGATTTTGTGCGCTCCAAATCCGAGGGTGACATTGCCGCCGCGCTCTATGCGCTGAAGATTCCCTACCGCTACGAGCAGGGGCTCTCGCTGAACGGCACCACCATCTACCCGGACTTCACGATCAAGCATCCTTCAAACGGCGAGACTATCATCTGGGAACATTTCGGCTTGTTGGATCACGAAGACTACGCGGAAGCGTTCTCGAGGAAGCTGCGCATGTATGTTGCCAACAATTATGTGCCCGGCAACAACCTGATCATGACTTTCGAGACGCCGCAGCACCCTCTCACGACAGGCATTGTTCGGAAGAACATACAAGATTACCTGGGCGTGTAAGGGCTTCGACATGCGTAGCTCATCCACGAGATTCTGTCGAACGCCTTCGACATGGGAGGTCAATCCGCCAGGTTATGTCGAACGCCATTCGACATGAGAGGCTCAACCGCTGGGTTATGTCGAAAGCTTTCGACATGGGTAGCCAAACCGCGAGGTTGTGTCGAAGCTCCTTCGACATGAGAGGCTCAACCGCTGGGTTATGTCGAAGGCTTTCGACATGGGTAGCCAAATCGCTAGGTTATGTCGAAGCTCCTTCGACATGGATAGGCAAACCGTTAGGCCATGTCGAA
>FNQX01000033.1 GCA_900107575.1 Lachnospiraceae bacterium NK3A20
AGTCACCTCCTTTCGTTTGTGATTGGTGGTCAATCGGCTTGGTAATACCCATGATCGCGGAGCATCGACACCCTCGCATATAAGAATCCAGCTGGGATGGACTGATGCGAATCTCACTGCCGGGAGAAAGTCCATAGACTCCAGCAAACAGCCAGCATGGTTTGAGGCTAACTTCCGTGTCAGGGGAACAGACTCTGTAATGAAGTGATCCAAGGATCCAACAAGGAGAGAAAGAACTATAACCTGATTGACACAGGGTCAATGTTATCACGGGTATCACCAAACCGATTAATATGTAAATGTAGTTAATAAAGTATCTATAAAGTTATTTATACGAGAGAAGATTTATTGTGAAAACGCAGTGAAACTGCTGAGAAGGGAGGAAGTATGAAATACACAAAACTTGGAAATTCGGACTTAAGCGTGTCACGCATCTGCATGGGTTGTATGGGTTTCGGCGATTCCAGCCGTGGTCAGCACAGATGGACGATCGACGAGGAACACAGCAGAGAGATCATAAAGCGCGGACTGGAACTCGGCGTTAACTTCTATGACACTGCCATCGCTTACCAGAGCGGCACCAGCGAGCAGTATGTCGGCCGTGCCCTGCGTGATTTCGCAAAGCGGGACGACGTGGTCGTCGCTACCAAATTCCTTCCGAGAACGCAGGAAGAGATCGAAAGCGGCATCAGTGGACAGCAGCACATTGAAAACATGATTAACACGAGTCTTCAGAACCTTGGCATGGATTACGTGGATTTGTATATCTATCACATGTGGGACTGGCAGACATCGATCTATGACATCATGGACGGCCTGAACCGCATCGTGAAGGCAGGTAAGGCCAGATATATCGGCATCTCCAACTGTTTCGCCTGGCAGATCGCCAAGGCGAACGCCATAGCGGAAAGAGAAGGCTTTGCGAGGTTCGTCTCCGTTCAGGGACACTACAACCTGATCTTCCGTGAAGAGGAACGGGAGATGGTTCCGTACTGTAAGGAAGAGAATATTGCCCTGACCCCATACAGCGCCCTGGCTTCCGGCAGGCTTTCGAGACGCCCCGGCGTGGGCGGAACAAAGCGGGCTGAGGAAGACGCCTATGCGAAGTTCAAATATGACGCAACGGCACAGCAGGACAATGTGATCATCAGCCGCGTCGCGGAGCTTGCTAAAAGACACGAAGTGACGATGACAGAAGTTTCCCTTGCCTGGCTGCTGACGAAGGTGACGGCGCCGGTTGTCGGCGCCACAAAGCTGCATCATATTGAAGGCGCAGTAAAGGCAGTGGATCTTGCGCTGACACCGGAAGAGATCCATTATCTGGAGGAGCCCTATGTGCCGCATCCTCTGGCAGGCGTCATGGCGCAGAACAAGCCGGCGGCGGCAACAGAACAACATGTCTGGTCTACAGGCGACCAGACGATCGGAAAGTAAGGGGGGAAAAGCAAATGGCTGAAAAAATCGTACAGACTGCAGGAAGAAACCAACTGGGAGAATTCGCGCCGATGTTTGCGCATCTCAATGATGATGTGCTCTTCGGTGAAGTATGGAATGAGGAAGCGATCGACGTAAAGACAAAGTGCATCATCACCGTCGTTTCTCTGATGGCTTCCGGTATTACGGACTCCTCTCTGACCTATCATTTGCAGAACGCAAAGGCACACGGTGTCACCAAGGAAGAGATTGCCGCGATCATTACCCATGCGACCATGTATGTCGGCTGGCCAAAAGGCTGGGCGGTATTCCGCCTTGCAAAGGAAGTCTGGAACGAGGAAGAACCGGCCCTTACGGAGAAGGACAGATACCAGAACACCATCTTTTTCCCGATCGGAGTTCCGAACAATGCCTATGCGCAGTATTTTGTCGGTCAGAGCTATCTGGCACCGGTATCCACAGAGCAGGTTCCTGTCTCCAACGTAACCTTTGAGCCGGGATGCCGCAACAACTGGCATATACACCATGCTAAGAGCGGCGGCGGACAGATGCTGATCTGTGTTGGCGGAAGAGGCTACTACCAGGAGTGGGGCAAGGATCCCGTGGAGATGACGCCCGGAAGTGTGATCAACATTCCTGCAAATGTGAAGCACTGGCACGGCGCAGCTCCGGACTCCTGGTTTTCACACCTTGCCATCGAAGTGGCCGGGGAAGAGACAAGTGCGGAGTGGCTGGAGCCTGTCAAGTCGGAGGACTATAAGGCCCTGAAGTAAATATTGTACTGATGGGAAGCCCGAACCCGAACGGTTCGACGAGTATCCTTATGAATCATTTCACAAAAGGTGCAGAGGAAGCGGGGAATTCGGTCGAAATCATTGACGTCTGCCATGCGGATATTCATCCCTGCATCGGCTGCGTGAAATGCGGCTATGAAGGCCCCTGTGTTCAGAGGGATGACGTGGAACAGATCCGTAAAAAGTTACTTGCCTCAGATATGGTTGTTTTTGCCACGCCGCTCTATTATTACGGTATGACTGCACAGTTGAAAACGGTGGTGGACCGTTTCTGCGCTTACAACAGCAGCCTGAACAGCAGGCATCTGAAATCTGCCCTGCTGACAGTGGCATGGAATGAGGATGACTGGATCTTCGATGTCCTCAAGGCGCATTATAAGACCCTTGTCCGATACATTAATTTCCCGGATTGCGGCATGGTGCTTGGGCTCGGCTGCGGTACCCCTGCGATGACAAAACGGAGCGGGTATCCGCAGGAAGCATATCGGCTGGGAAGGGATTTATAAATGAGAGGCGGTATTTACAGCTGTGTTCTTCGAAAATGTTTATGCTTCGTTTTCTGACTCTGAAAGAACAGATTATTCCATGCGAGGTGCTGCCTTTATGAAAGATGCGCTTTGATCTGCGATAAGAATTTATCCGCGATCGGCGTAAAGGTCTGATATTTATTCCATATCAGAAATAACTTTATTTCCAGCCGGGGAGAAAGCGGTTTGAAGACGAGGCCGCTTTCCGGGGTGGTATTGACCAGGTGCTCAAAGGATAACTGATAGCCAAGGCCTTCTCTGACAAACATGGACGCATTGTAAGCCAGGCGAAAGGAGCCTTCCAGGTGCAGCCGGTCATAGGTTTTGCCTGCCCACTTTTTAATATCTCCTTCCCATCCCTGCCGGGATGCAAACAGAGGAAGTCCTATGAGATCATCCGCCGAGATGGTCTCTTTTTTTGCGAGAGGGTTTCCTTCTGGCATGATCAGTCCCCAGATATCCCCGTCCGGAAAGGCAAGGCAGTCATATTTCCGGGTGTCGGGCGCATCGCATATGACAGCAAAGTCCAGAAGTCCCTTATCCAGCTTCTCGGTAACCTGCTCCGTGTCCCCGCTGGTGATGTGATATTTCAACCCCGGACAATGCTTCTTCAGGGTACGGATCTCTCTGGCAAGATATCGGATCTGATAGGACTCCGCGAGTCCGAAATACAGATCGCCGCCTGTGATATCATCCAGAGAGAGAAACTCCTTTTCAATCTTATCTGCCATCAGAATCAGATCCTCGGCGCGGTTCCGAAGCAGCATGCCTTCTTCTGTCAGTGCAATGCTGAAGCTATGGCGCGTAAAGAGCTTCTTCCCGAGTTCATCTTCCAGTGCCTTTAATGTTTTGGATAAAGTCGGCTGTGTCACATGAAGAATGTCGGCCGCCTTTGTCATGTTCTCTTCTCGTGCAACAGCAAGAAAATAGCGCAGGGTGCGGATTTCCACAGGTATACCTCCTCATAGAACATGATATTCCTATAATGAATATCATGACATTCATCATAACCATTAGTGAAATGAAAAACAAGGCCTTATCATAGGCATTGTAAACAGAAGCATCCAGACGTTATACGGCAGAAGGAAGGACAGTATGGACGAAAGAAAAGAGCGCCTTTTAGCGGGCCTGGCTGATGCCGGATGCAGACAGGCGGAAATCAGGGAGGCGGAAAAACTCCTTGAAACAGGTGATGCCGCGCAGCTGAAAAAGTTCATGAGGAAATGCCGATGCAGCCTGGTCGATGAAATGCATGAAAGCCAGAAAAGAGTGGACAGGATGGATTATCTGATCAGACAGGCCGGCAGGGACACAGGGAAATGAAGAGAGGATGGTAACGACGATGAAAAAAGAGAATCTGACACTTGTACAGGAATGGGATAAGACTTTCCCGAAGAGCGAAAAGGTGGATCACTGCAAGGTGACCTTTGCAAACCGCTACGGGATCACGCTGGCTGCGGATATGTATACGCCAAAGGATGCGAAGGGGAGACTTCCGGCCATCGCGGTCTGCGGGCCCTTCGGTGCGGTCAAGGAACAGTGCGGCGGACTTTACGCGCAGACAATGGCGGAAAGAGGATTCCTGACGATCGCATTTGATCCGTCTTTTACCGGTGAGAGTGGCGGCAATGTAAGGAATATGGCCTCCCCCGATATCAATACGGAGGACTTCATGGCCGCGGTGGATTTCCTGTCCCTGCATGACAGGGTCGATGCGGATCGGATCGGAATCATCGGTATCTGCGGATGGGGCGGCATGGCGCTCAATGCAGCGGCGCTGGATACCAGGATCAGGGCGACCGTAACCTCCACCATGTATGATATGGCCAGAGTGAACGCGAACGGATATTTTGACGGGGAAGATTCAGAAGAGGCCCGTTATGAAAAAAGAAAAGCCATGTGTGCGCAGAGAATAGAGGATCTGAGAACCGGAGAATACAGGCCTGCCGGAGGAGTCGTCGATCCTCTGCCGGATGACGCGCCGTTCTTCGTAAAAGATTACTATGATTATTACAAGACCGGCCGCGGGTATCATGTCAGGTCGCTTAATTCCAACGGCGGCTGGAATGTGACAGGGTGCGAGTCCTTTATGAATCAGCCGATCCTGACATATACAAATGAGATCCGCAGCGCAGTTCTGATCATGCATGGTGAAAAGGCGCATTCCTGCTATTTTTCAAAGGATGCGTACGCAGCCATGGTAAAGGACAGCAAATATGCCGGCAACAAGGAACTGCTCATCATTTCTGACGCGGTTCACACAGACCTCTATGACGGCGGCGGTAAGGGATATATTCCATTTGATAAGCTGGAGACGTTCTTTCAGGAAAACCTGAAGTAAAGAAGATGAGGCAGCCGTCATGTGGCGGGGTGATGGAGACATAGGGATAACCATATTAATCAGGAAGAAAGACCTGCGGACTCAAAAGGGAGTTCCGCAGGTCTTTCGATTATCCGCTGTAAAGGTCAGGTGGTCCCTGCGATTTACGGTGGTTCCCGTTGAGACCGATAACATCGACAGGTCCTTCGGACCGAACAGGTGTCTTGACTGGGTATTAAAGTGTTCTATTGTGCAGCATATGAATGGTGGACTTGATACCACAACGGTGGAGGCGAAGAGTCTGATCGGGTACATATCGGTTTTTCGCAGAAACGACGGAGACTATCTGCTTCGCATAGCCTGCGGCACTTGCTGCTGTGGGTATATCGAAGTATAAATTGGGCAGGCGCCCGCACCGTTCGTGACAGATAAGTTACATTTTATGCCGCGTGTGTCTCCGGGGCAAACAGGTCTCTATAATACATAGTGGCGGGAGCAGAAGGCGGCTGTTGCATGAACGCTGCGGCGTTTGTGTTCGCACGAGGCAGCCGAGGTCTTCTTGCCTTCGCATCACCTTCGTTCAAAGGAGACCAACTGTATGTTCACGAATTTCATCGACAAGCATCCGGATCTGTGGCAGTTCATTCTGTTCAACATCCTCTCGAACATCTCTACGATCACGCGATTCGTCCTGGGGTGGATCGGCACCGCGGTTTTCGTCGGCGCGCTGTCCATGACCTCGCCGTTCCGGTTCCTGATCTTTGATTACACCGCGCCGAATTCCAACGGCCTGGGCGGGTTCATTATCTTCCTCATCGCGGAAGTCATGGCACAGGTCGTCAACTTCTTCGTTCAGATGAAATGGGTGTTCAAATCCGATGCGGCGTTTGGCAAATCGGCACCGAAATACGCCGTTCTCGCGGTTCTCATCGTTGTTGTCAACCTGATCCTGCCGGGACATATCACCAATTTCTGCGTTTCTGAGCTGCACATGGGGCAGGAGCTCGCGAATACGGTGGCATCCTTCATCAACACCATGCTGGCTGTCGTTGTGAGTTTCCCGCTGCTCAAGTTCTGGATCGCGCCGGCGCAGAAGGTGACAGAGTAGCGATTTGGGACAGCATGACGCACTTGCTGCTCCAGGTGTGCCATAGTATATCTTCGGCAGACAAGCTGTAATTCCGGTTTGAGGAATCTTTGCGAAGCAACGTCAGCATGTGCGGGCTGCCCCAACAGTTCAGAAACTACGTCCCCGCGGCACGATAATTGCCGCGGCGCGTGAACAGGAGTGGAAATGGCGAGACAATATCAGAAAATTATCGACAGGATGTCCCTCGAAGAGAAGTGCGGTCTGCTCTCCGGCGGGTCAGCATTCGACACCAGAAGCTACACGAAACTCGGGATTCCGAAGCTCACCTTCTCCGATGGCCCTCACGGCTTGAGGAAACAGGAGGCGGGAGCAAACCATCTTGGCCTGGGAGGCTCGGTACGGGCGACCTGTTTCCCTACGGCGGCCTCCATTGCGAACAGCTGGGATCCTGAACTGGGTGAGATCATCGGCCGCGCGCTCGGTGCGGAAGCGGCGGCGCAGCAGGTGAATGTAGTTCTCGGCCCCGGCCTGAACATCAAGAGGAATCCTCTCTGCGGGCGCAATTTCGAGTATTTCTCCGAGGATCCGTATCTGGCGGGCAAGATGGCCGCGGGATATGTGCGCGGCATTCAGGCGAACGGCCTCGCAGCCTGCCCGAAGCACTTCGCTGTCAACAGCCAGGAGCTCTGCCGCATGTCGAATGACTCCGAGGTGGATGAGAGAACACTGCGGGAAATTTACCTCACCGGCTTCGAGATCGCGGTCAAAGAGGGCGGCACGAAAGTCATCATGACCTCTTACAACCGCGTCAACGGGGAGTTCGCGAACGAGAACGCGCATCTTCTGAAGGATATTCTCCGCGGCGAGTGGGGATTCAAAGGAGCCGTTGTCACCGACTGGGGCGGTTCCAACGACCATGTAAAGGGCGTGAACTGCGGCAGCAATTTCGAGATGCCGTCTCCCGGATTCGATCCCGTCTATGAATTGCTGAAAGGCGTAAAGGAAGGCCGTATCAGCGAGGAGACGATCAATGACCGTGTGGAAGAGGCTCTGGAGCTGATCCTGCCGACGGACGAAGTGATCCATGCATCCGCAAAGAGCTTCGATGAAGACGCGCATCACCGGGCCGCGGAAATGGCTGCCTTCGAGTCCATTGTCCTATTGAAAAATGAAGAGAAGATCCTCCCTCTGGCGACGGGGACGAAGGTCGCTGTCGTCGGTGACTTCGCGGAGCATCCGCGCTATCAGGGCGCAGGTTCCTCCCTCGTGAATCCGACCAGACTGGAAACGATCCTGGAGAAAATTGCGGATTCTGGCCTTGCCTGCATCGGCTATGCAAAGGGCTATGACAGGAACGGAGCAAGAGACGCAAAGCTCTGCGCCGAGGCGGTGGAGCTGGCGAAGAAGGCGGACGTTGTCCTCTACGTCTTCGGTCTCGACGAAATGAAGGAGTCCGAGGGCCTGGACCGCGCGAATATGCGCATCAACAAGAACCAGGTCGAGGTCATGAAGGCCATTGCCGGCGTGAATGAGAAGCTGATCGGCGTTCTCTGCGCAGGCTCATCCGTCGAAATGCCCTGGCTCGACTGCCTGAAAGGTCTTGTTTACGCAAGCCTTGGCGGACAGGCGGGCGCCAAGTCCGTGCTGGATGTCATCACCGGCAGGTACAATCCCTGCGGCAAGCTGAGTGAATCCTATGCAATGCGGTATGAGGACAATCCCTCCCACGCGAACTATCCGGCAGAGGGCAGGACTTCCGAGTACAGGGAAGGCATTTACGTCGGCTACCGCTACTATGAGAAGACAGGAACTCCCGTGAGATTCCCCTTCGGCTTCGGGCTCTCCTATACGAGCTATGAATATTCCGACCTTGAGATTGACGATCGCGGCGTGAGTCTTACGGTGACCAACACCGGAGACCGGGAAGGCGCCGAGGTCATCCAGCTGTATATTGGCAAAAAGGAGAGTGCCCTGTTCCGCCCTGTGAAGGAGCTGAAGGGCTTTGCGCGCGTCGTCCTGGAGCCGGGCGAAGCCAAGAAGGTGCGCATCGACTTCGACGACAAGAGCTTCCGCGTGTACGATGTGGCAGGCAGCCGGTGGGCCGTGGAAGGCGGTGAGTATGACATCTATGTCGGGGCCTCCTCCCAGGATATCCGCCTGCATGGGAAGATCACCGTTGCGGGTGATGCGCTGACAGACCCTTACGCGGGCGCACCGGAAGTGGAATGCTACCGGACGGGACAGGTGCAGAATGTGCCGGATGCGGCGTTTGCAGCCGTCCTTGGACGCAAGATCCCGGATCAGAAGATCGTCATTGACCGCAACATCACCTTCAACCAGTTCTGCCATGGGCGCAGCCCTCTGTTCTGGCTGATATGGGCGGTTATGACCGTGATCAAAAAGAGAGCAGACAAGGCCGGCAGGCCGAACCTGAACCTTCTGTTCACCTACAACATGCCGCTGCGCGCGCTGCAGAAAATGACAGGCGGCTTCTTCAGCATGGGCATGGTGGACGCACTGGTCATGGAAGTGAAGGGCTTCTGGGTGATCGGCATCGTGCGTTTTGTCATCGAACTGATCATCAATCTGATAAAGAGCGCGAGGATGGGCAGGATCCTGTCGAAGAACGCGTGAGTTCGACTCTGAATACTATCGCTCCGGCTGAAAATTCAGCCGGGGCTTTTTGTTTTTCGTGAAAATGTGTTAGCATCAAATTGCATATTAATTTTTGCGGACAGAGTTGAGGCAGTACGTTAGGGCGCGGTGATTCCAATGATTCACATCGCAGTGTGCGAGGATGAACAATCCTACGCGGATCAGCTGAAAGAGTACATTGAGCGCTTCTCCAGGGAGAAGGATGTTCCGATCCGGACGAGTTTCTTCCGGGACGGGGATGAAATAGTAGAGAAATACAGCGGCGATTACGACATCATCCTGATGGATATCCAGATGAGATTCATGGATGGCATGACCGCGGCGGAGCAGATCCGCAAGGTGGACGAAAAGGTCGTCATCATGTTCATCACGAACATGACGAGCTACGCGATCCGCGGTTATCAGGTGGATGCGCTGGACTATGTACTGAAGCCGGTAGAGTATTTCTCCTTCTCGCAGAAATTGGAGCGCGCCATCGGGCGCATCGAGTCCGACGACGGTTTCCCTGTCGCCATCAGCATGGCAGAGGGGGTTGTCAGAGTCGACGCATCGGATATCTACTATATTGAGAGCGAGGGACACAACCTCCGCTATGTCACGAAGAACGGGGAATACCGCACGAGGCAGAAGATCGGGGATGCCGAGAAGCTCCTCGAAGGGCACGGATTCTTCCGCAGCAACAAGGGGTATCTCGTGAATCTCGAGCACGTGGACGGGGTGCGGGGCAGTTGCGCCATCGTACACGGGGAGGAGCTGCTGATCTCCCGCTCGAGGAAAAACGAGTTCATGAACGTGCTCGCTGCGATGCTGAATTAAGAGGTGACCATGGCTGCAGCGTCATATCAGAATATTCCAAGACTATACACGGCCATCTGTGAGTTCCTCGCCTGCGCCCTCTATGTGGGAATGCTGCCGCGCAAGGCAACGGGGTGGAGGCTGGTACTGCACTCGATTCTCGCTTTCGCCGTGATCGCCGCATGGCTCGTGCTCACAGGAAACGTGCCGATTTATCTTTGGCTCCTGTGCATGGCGGCTGCAGTCATGCTGATGTTCCTCTACATCCACAACACGGTGCGGGGCGACTGGCAGAGGCATTTCTATTTCACCATGAAGGCGCTGCTCGCGGCGGAGTTCGCGGCTTCGCTGGAATGGCAGATCGAATACTACATTCTCCGGCAGCAGCGCCAGCAGAACACGCCGTTGAACATGCAGCAGCACATCGCGCTCTCTGTTGTTCTCATGGGGCTGGTGCTCGGCATCTCTGCACTCGTCCTCTATTACACGGAACATCACATGCTGCGCGGCGAGTACGAGTTCGAGATCACGCGCAAGGAGTGCACGACCGCGGCGATGATCGCGATTCTCGTGTTCCTGCTCAGTAATCTCAGCTTCGTCAATATCGACACGCCTTTCTCCGGGCGGCTCCTCATCGACATCTTCAACATTCGCACACTGACAGACCTCGTGGGCATGGCGATTCTCTACGCTTACCAGAGCCGGGTTTTCGAACTCAACGCCGAGCGGGAGCTGAATGCCATCAACGCTCAGCTCGCCGCACAGTACGAGCACTATCGCAACTATCAACAGAGCATCGACCTCATCAATTTCAAATATCATGATCTGAAGCACCAGCTGGCGGGCCTTCGCGCTGAACCGGATCCCGCAAAGCGCGGTGAGTGGATCGACAGCATGTCACGTGAGCTCGAGACGTATCAACCGGAAACGCAGACGGGCAATCACGTTCTGGACGGCGTCATCGACGGCAAGATGGCGATGATACGCAACAACCGGGTCAAGTTCACCTGCGTGGCGGACGGAAGACTCCTTGATTTCATGCACGTTACGGATATTTGTACGATTTTCGGCAACGCGCTGGACAACGCGATCGAGTATGTCATCACGGTGGAAGACCCCGACAAGCGGCTGATCCATATGAGTGTGTCGGCGAAGAAGAATTTCCTCTGCATTGAGATCAGCAACTACTGCGGGCAGCAGATCCGGCTCGTCAACGGGACACCCGTGACGACGAAAAAGGACCGGAAGATGCACGGGTTCGGTACGAAGAGCATCCTCTATACCGCGCAGAAATACGGAGGAAGCGTCAACTACTCCCAGGAGAATAATGTTTTCCACGCGAAAGTCATCATCCCTGTTCCGGAATCGTAAAAATAGAAGTCGGGCGTTACCATTGTGGCAATAGCGTCAGCAGTTCATGCCGCAAACGGATCAGTTTGTGCCACAGGGTCAGAGCCCCGCGCCGTAGTGGTAGAGTGTAGCTACAGGAAACTGCGAAGACTGCCTTCGCGGCAAATCAACAAAGGGAGGGAACAACATGCTATCTATCAACATGGATGATGTAATGAATGTCATTACAAGTATCCGGGGCTACCTGATCGCCATCGGCATCATTATCGCCGCGGCGATCGTGATCAGCATCGCCGTGATGAAGCTGAGAAAGTCCACGAAGAAGCTGATCCGCGGATCAGCCCTGATCGCGGCGATTCTCGGCGTGTGCATCTGCGTGAACATGATCTGCACAGGTCCCATGAAGACCATGCTGGATCTGGTCAGCGGCAGTGGCACCATCGAGGAGGAGACCTCGAAGGCAGCCGGCGATCTGGCGAAAGAGATCGGCGAGGAGGGTATCGTCCTCTTAAAAGATGACGATGCGGTTCTGCCACTGCAGACCGGCAAGCTGAATGTTTTCGGTTGGGCATCCACGAAACCGATCCTCGGCGGCGCAGGATCCGGCGCACTGAATGACGCTTATCCTACGACCGATATCTTACAGAGCCTTGCGGACGCAGGCATTGAGACCAACAAGGATCTGACTCAGTTCTACACGGACTACAAGGCAGACCGCCCCGAGGTAGGCATGTGGGCCCAGGACTGGACGCTGCCGGAGCCCAACGTATCGGCTTACTCAGAGGATCTCTTAAACGGTGCGAAGGCATTCTCCGACACCGCGATGGTCGTGATCAGCCGCTCCGGCGGTGAGGGCGCAGACCTTCCCGACGACATGGAAGCGCTGATGGCCGGCAAGGTTGCCGGCGGTTCTTACGACGATACCCTCAATGAGGGCAACGACTGGGACGAGGGAGATCACTATCTCGAACTCAGCAACCGCGAGGAAGAGCTGGTCGATCTCGTCTGCGATAATTTCGACAATGTCATCGTGCTCTACAACGGCGCGAACGCGTTCGAGATGGGCTTTGTCGAGGAGCATCCCGAGATCAAGGGCGTCCTCTGGGCAGCAGGCATGGGCCACGTCGGCATGGAGGCACTCGGCGAGATCGTTACCGGCGCGGTGAATCCTTCCGGCAGAACCATCGACACCTGGCTGTACGATGATAAGGTTGCTCCCTGGTGGAACAACTTCGGCAACTTCACTTACACCAACATGGATGAGTTCAAGGTAACCTCCACGTCGTTCATGACCGGCGAAGAGTCTACCGCACCCGTTTCCTTCGTGGATTATGTAGAGGGCATCTACGTCGGCTATAAGTTCTATGAGACGGCAGCCACGGAAGGTCTCATTGATTACGGCAAGACCGTGCAGTATCCTTTCGGCTATGGCCTGTCCTATACGAGCTTCGAGCAGGAGATGGGAGACATCACCGAGGCAGATGGCAAGATCAGCTTCGATGTTACCGTGCAGAACACAGGCGACGTTGCAGGCAAGGATGTCGTAGAAGTTTACTACAACCCGCCGTATACCAACGGTGGAATTGAGAAGGCTTCCGCGAACCTCGTGGCTTTCGAGAAGACCGGCCTGATCGAGGCAGGCGCTTCCGAGACGATCACGGTTTCCTTCGACGTCGAGGACATGGCTTCCTATGATTATAAGGAAGCGAAGGGCTATGTACTCGAAGCCGGCGACTATGAGATCTCCATCAATGACGACGCACATAATGTCATTGATTCCCAGACCTACACCGTCGATGAGACTGTAGCGTACACCGGCGACAACAAGAGAGCGGACGATCAGATCACAGCTACCAATGTATTCGACTATGCGGAAGGTGATGTTACGTATCTGAGCCGCGCGGACGGTTTCGCGAACTACGATGCGGCAACGTCTGCACCGAAGAGCACAGAGATGCCGGAAGATGCGAAGGCAGGCTTTGTCAATATCACGAACTATCTGACACCGGAAGAGACGGCGAAGGATGAGGACGCGGATGCTGCGGCTGTTACGACCGGTGCTTCCAACGGCGTGAAGCTCGAAGAGCTGCGCGGCCTTGCCAAGGATGACCCGAAGTGGGATCAGTTCATGGATCAGATGACCTTCGATCAGATGAACAGCCTCACCTCCCTCGGCGGTTATCAGACCAACTCTGTGGATGCCATCGGCAAAGTCCGCACCAACGACTGCGACGGCCCGGCTTCCATTAACAACAACTTCACCAAGGTCGGTTCCCTCGGCTTCCCGGTAGGAGTAGTCGTAGCGGCGACCTGGAACAAGGATCTTGGCCACCGTTTCGGCGAGAGCATCGGCGAGATGGCGGATGAGATGGATGTATCCGGCTGGTATGCACCGGCGATGAATACCCACAGAACCGCTTTCGCAGGACGTAACTTCGAGTATTTCTCCGAGGACGGAGTTCTCTCCGGCTACATGGCGGGCAACGAAGTGGCAGGCGCAGCCTCCAAGGGTGTTTACGCTTATATCAAACACTTCGCAGTCAACGATCAGGAGACCAACCGTACCAACCAGCTCTGCACCTGGTCCAATGAGCAGGCTCTGCGTGAGATTTACCTGAAGCCGTTCGAGATCTGTGTCAAGGATTACGGCGCCAAGGCAGTCATGAGTTCCTTCAACCACATCGGCAACCGCTGGGCTGGCGGCAGCGCTTCTCTGATGAAGACAGTGCTCCGTGATGAGTGGGGTTTCGATGGCTTCGCACTCACCGACTATTTCGGTGTCTATGGCTACATGAGTGCGGATCAGGGCATCCGTAACGGTACGGACTGCATGCTGGTCAACTATCCGACCGAGACCAATGACTATCGCTTCCGTGATACCAACGGTTCCCAAAAGGCACTGAGAACAGCGGCGAAGAACATCCTCTATGTCGTTGTCAACAGCCGTGCATACGATCCTGAGAACCTCAAGGCAGGCATGCCGATCTGGAAGGTGATCATGATCTGTGCAGACGTTGTGATCGCTCTCCTGGCAGCATGGGTCTGCGCAAGGACTGTGAAGAAGTTCAAGAAGCTTCGCGCGGATGAGAGAACAGCAGCCGACGAGGAAGCAAAGAGAGCGGCAGCAGAGGCAGCGGCGAAGGCAGCAGCGAACGCTGCCGAAGCTGAGAATGCGGAGAAGACGGAATAAGGCGTTGTGGAGCGCAGCTTTAAGAAATGCTTAGCTTTATAAGATGCGAATAGAAATCCCGCCGGGCGATACACGCCCGGCGGGATTTTTGGATAACGATATTTCTGAACGGATACCAGCGCTACAGAATGCTGGCCGCGATTACTTCGCTACCGTGACGCGAAGAGAGATATCCTCCTTCTCCTTCTCTGCGGGGAGCTCCGCGATACCGCCGAACGGCATCTGTGCCACCAGAACGTAATTGTCAGGAACGTTGAACAGCGCCTTCACCGCGTCATCAATGATCGGGTTGTAATGCTGAAGGCTCGCGCCGATGCCGAGATTCCGAAGGCCTGCCCATACCGTGAACTGCAGCATGCCGTTGGACTGCTGTGCCCAGGTCGGGAAGTTAGCTGCGTACAGAGGGAACTGCTCCTGCAACGACTCTACTATCGCTTTATCGTAGTAGTAGAGAACCGTGCCATGACCTGCCTTGAAGCTGTCGATTTTCTCACGGGCCACCTTCCCACCGAAAGCATCGTAAATCGCATCCCAGAGCTGATCCTGCTTCTCACCCAGAGCGATGTATACGCGCTGGCTCTTCATATTGAAGGCATCCGGCACGAGCTCTGTGGCATCGGTGATGAGCTTCACTACTTCCTCATCGCTGACGGGAATGTCTTTGGTGATTGCGTATATGGTTCTTCTGTCCTTGATTAATTCATTGATATTCATAAGCCTTGTCTGTCTCCTTTTCCGGCTGCTCAATAGTGAGCGGGATTTTGCAACCCGCTTAAATATTGTTCTTTTAATACTGTTCACTTGCGGGCCGATATCCGGCGTCTTATTAAAATTTCAATTCATTTCCTTCAGTTAGCTTAGGGTAACATGACTGCTGCAGAAATGCAATATCTTTTCATACTTTCCTGATAGGATTTATTAAAGGCGCTGTCTGTTATACAATAATCGAGGGCGGAGGCGGACGGGATGGCCGAACTTCTGATTATCTGACAGGCTGCATCAATGAGAGCGTCAAACCGGGGACGCTGCCGACAGCGGGGAATACTGCAAGGCGGCAGACGGGTAAATTCGCGATGTAAAAGGATTTTGACGCCCGTAACAAGGCGATGTCAAAAATATTGGATGGCGCATCGGAGGCGTGGGAGATAGAACGGAGACAGGAAGGAGCGATTGGATGGATACAGGCGGGAAGTTGAAGGAAGCGCGCATGGCGGCGGGACTCACCCAGGAGCAGGCAGCGGAGAATCTGAAGGTTTCCAGACAGACGATGTCGAACTGGGAGAATAACAGATCTTATCCGGACATCTTGAATGTCCTTGCGATGAGCGATCTGTATCATGCAAGTCTGGATCGTTTATTGAAAGGAGACCCTGAGCTGATGGAACATATACAGGAGAGTATGGATACTGTGAAACAGACGAGGCGGCTGCTCATAGCTGTTCTCATCAATATGATCGTTTTCGCTGCGGCGTGCGTGATCCTGAGACTGACCTCGGCGAAGGCTGCGCTTGTGATCGTTTTCCTTATCATGATTGCCAGTATGTCGTTCCTTCTGACACAGATCATCAAGAAGATATAGGAGGAATTGACATGAATGTAATTCTGTTGACGGGGATTGCGGCGCTGGTAATCGGCATTGCCTGCACCTGGTATCAGGTCACCCGTCTGCTGATGCTGGATGCGGAGCGCCGGGGACTGCGGCATCCCGGCCTGCTGGGAGCTCTTATGAGCGGGGGGCAGAGGGGAGAGGGGCTGATCGCCTATCTGCTCATTCGGAGGAAGTATCGGATCACGCAGCAGGACGCGGTGGCGGAGGAAGCGATTGCAAGGCGCAAGAAACTGTCCATCGTCGGTATCACGTTCATGGCGGCAGGCGCGGCAGCGGCAGTGATCGGCATTGCCATGCTGTGAAAGAAAGAAGGAAGGAATGAACCTTACGATTCAGAAACTGATCAGCAGTGGCGTAGAGATAGTGCTGTTTTCCATGATCCCTTTTCTCTGGTGGCTGATTACAGCGAAGAAGAAGCAGAGTTTCTTCGCATGGATCGGATTGAAACCTATCGGAACAGCCAGGCGGCGATCTGTATTATTGTGGATGCTGGCACTCACCGTATTATTCCTGCTCCTGTCTACATTTATTCTGTATTCTGTCCGGAATGTGCCGATGGCTGCTTCTGAATTTTCTGGGCTTGGGATATCGGCGCTTCCGGCAATCCTGATCTATGCGGTACTGAATACATCCCTGCCGGAGGAGATTTTATTTCGTGGTTTTCTCTTGAAACGGCTGACACCAATACTGGGTTTTCATGCAGGAAACCTTACTCAGAGCCTGTTGTTTGGAATTGCGCATGGAGCCATGTTCTGGCGGGCGGTCGGAATTGGCAGGACAGTTTTCATTATAATCTTTACAACCTCGGTGGCATGGTGTATTGGATATATAGATGAGCGGAAGGCAGACGGATCAATTCTGCCTGGCTGGTGTATCCACGCGATCTCGAATCTGCTGTCAGGGCTGGGCACCGCTTTTGCTATGCTGCCATGACGGCATTAAAATATCAGAAGGGAACAACGACTATGAAAGAGAAAATCAACGTTACCGATTACGCGAATCTGATCACGAAGGCGATTCCGAAGGGTGTGCTGCTGAACACAAACGGAGATAAGTTCAATACCATGATCATCGGCTGGGGGCATCTCGGCACGCTGTGGAACAGACAGACGTTCCACGTGTATGTCCGCCAGGGCAGATATACCAAGGCACAGCTCGACAAGACGCAGGAGTTCACGATCAGCATTCCGCTGGACAAGCCGGATCCGACCATCAACAAGATCTGCGGCTGGCAGTCCGGCCGCGACATTGACAAGGTGAAGGAGGCCGGACTCGAGCTCGTCGACGCCGAAACGATCCACACGCCGGGGATCAGACAGTATCCTCTGACCATCGAGTGCAGGGTTCTGTATTCACAGGATCAGGATCTTAGCAAGATTCCGGAGGATATCCGCGAGAAGACCTATCCGCGGGATGTGGATGGCACGTATCCGATGGCGAACCGTGACTTCCACACGATGTATGTTGGAGAGATCGTGGACGCATATATCATAAAGTAACAAATGTTACGCAATAGCGTAATGCTTTGTGCTACATTGGTCATGTGACGGGAGGTGATCGCATGATCAATGTAGCTTTTTTTGACACGAAGGATTACGACAAGCTCTCATTCCTGAAGTATGGCGAGCGGCACGACATGCAGTTCCGGTTCATCGAGACGAAACTGAATGAGGACACGGCGGAGCTGGCAAGAGGCGCGGACGCAGTCTGCGTATTCGTGAATGATACGGTGAACGCGGCCGTGATCGACAAGCTGTATGAGTATGGCGTGAAGCTCATCGCGCTGCGCTCCGCGGGATACAACAACGTGGACCTGTCTGCGGCTTACGGCAAAATCCACGTGGTGCATGTGCCGGCCTATTCGCCCTACGCGGTGGCGGAACATGCCATGGCGCTGCTCCTGACTTCCGTGCGGCGAATTCACAAGGCGTACAACAGGACGCGGGAATTCAATTTCTCTCTGAACGGCCTCACGGGCTTCGACCTTCATGGCAAAACAGCAGGCGTCATCGGCACTGGTAAGATCGGTCGGATTTTCATCGACATCTGCCGTGGCTTTGGCATGAATGTCGTCGCGTATGATCGTTTCCCTGCCAAAGACAGCGGAATTCACTACGTGTCTCTCGACGAGCTGTTCGAGCAGAGTGACATCATTTCCCTTCACTGCCCGCTGACTGATGAGACGCATCACATGATCGACGCGGCGGCGATCGACAGGATGAAAAAGGGCGTGGTCATCATCAACACCTCCCGCGGAGCGCTCATTGACGCAGAGGCGCTGCTGGAAGGCATCAAGGCGCGCAAAGTCGGAGCGGCCTGCCTGGACGTCTACGAGGAAGAAGCGGATATCTTCTTCGAGGATCACTCCGGACACATTCTGAATGATGACCTGTTGTCACGGCTCATCTCCATGCCGAATGTGATCGTGACCTCGCATCAGGCCTTCCTCACGGAGGAGGCTCTGAATAATATCGCGGAAACGACGGTGAACAACATCAGCTCTTATTTCACCAATGACGGTATCTGCGACAATGAGCTCTGCTACCGCTGTGACAGCATCGAGCACTGCAAAAAGGACAGAAAAGAGAGGTGCTTCTGAGAAAGACACTGGCTGAGCTGACAGGCGGTTCTTCGGAACCGCCTTTTCGTTGCACATTGAAATAACTTGACAATGTAACGTATGTTACGGAAAATCATTACAGAATATGTAAAATATAATTTAGCACGGAAACAATTAACCGTGATTGACAGAAATTAACTTAGACATATTCACATACATAAAGTTTGCATTAAAAAGAGGTGACAAAATGAATAGAGTAGTAGTCATAGGTGGTGGAGTTCTCGGAGCACAGATTGGTCTGATCAATGCATACTGGGGCAAGGATGTAACCTTCTGGCTCAGGTCAGAGGATTCGGTGGGCAGAACACGGCCCAAGATCAAAAGATATTCGGAACTGATGCTGAATGATCTGAAATCAGCGAAGGCACTTCTGGGCGATGGAGCAGCGAAGTATCCTCACGGCCTCATCAAGGACTGGGACGGGATGACCGAAGAGAAGCTGGATGAGCTGATCGCAAGGGCATCCGAGAATCTTGCGAATAATATTCACATTGAGCTGGATCTGGCGAAGGCGCTGGAGGGTGCGGATCTTGTGATCGAGTCCATGGCAGAGGACGTAGAAGCCAAGAAGGCAATGTACGAAACGATGAGGGATAAGCTCTCTGAGAATACAATTCTCGCGACGAATTCTTCCACCCTTCTCCCCAGCATGTTCGCGGAATATACCGGCCGGCCGGAGAAGTATCTGGCCCTGCACTTTGCGAATAATATCTGGCGCAACAATACAGCGGAGGTCATGGGACATCCCGGAACATCGAAGGAAGCGTATGACGCTGTTGTGGAATTCGCCGGAGAAATCGGCATGGTTCCTCTCCAGCTGCACAAAGAGCAGCCGGGTTACATCCTGAACTCCATGTTGGTGCCGCTTCTCTCCTCGGCGCAGGCGCTCTGGGCAAAGGGAGTAGCTGATCCCGAGACCATTGACAGGACCTGGGAGCTCGGAACGAGCGCTCCGATGGGACCGTTCAAGATTCTGGACGTCGTAGGCCTGCAGACGGCATACAATATCAATCTCATGAAGCCGGAGACCAAGGTTGAGGGCTCAGTCAACTATGAGATCAGCAGGCTCCTCAAGGAGAAGATCGACCGGGGCGAGACCGGTGTCAACGCCGGCAAGGGCTTCTACGATTACACGAAGAAGTGATCGACGAAAATAGAATACATTCATGATCAGAAAGGCGGTTCTTCGGAGCCGTCTTTTTTGACGCTGCATCTCGCTTTTCAAACTGGCGTCTCGGATTACAACTCAGCACAACTCAGCAAAGAAACACCAGCTAAAGGCACACAATATTGTTAATAAGTAAAAATATATCGTAAAGCAATAAATTAATATTGAAATGCAGATAAGACTGTGCTAGATTATTTTTAGCCGGGCTGGTACAACCGGTCCGGCTATTTACAATATGGAGGATCAGGCTATGCACAACAGACTGAACCTGTTCACTTATGGGTTTCTCATTGTTTTATTCATCATTGGAATTGGAGCGTGGGTTTCCATGCCGTGGCTGGTACCGGCGCTGTTTCGCGCCTTCGGGGACGTACCGGAAGGGAACGTTACGGTCATCATCGTTTCACTGATGATCGCCGGCGTGCCGGCCATCCTGATCCTCTTCGAACTGATCAGGATCATGAAGACCGTGATCCGCGATGACTGTTTCGTCACGGCGAATGTGAACAGCCTTCGGCGGATGGCGATTTACGCCTCCCTGATCACGGCGATCATGCTGGTGCGAATCTTCCTCTACAACACGATCGGTGTGGTGCTGGTCGCAGTTGTTTTCTTCACGGCAGGACTCTTCTGTGGAGTTCTGGCGAGTGTGTTCGAGCGTGCCGTCGCCTACAAGCTGGACGACGACATGACAATCTGAGGGAGGCCGCGCATGATCATAGTCAATCTGGATGTCATGATGGCGAAACGCAAGATCGGCCTCACCGAACTCTCCGGCAGGGTAGGCATCACCATGGCCAATCTTTCCATATTAAAAAACAACAAGGCCAAAGCGATCCGTCTGGAAACCATGGACGCGATCTGCAGAGAACTGGGCTGTCAGCCCGGTGACCTCCTGGAATATATCCCCGATCCCCCGCGGGACTTGGCGCAGGGGCAGGCGCCGACTTGAATCTAACTTATACAAGTGCCACGTATTTAGCGGCACCCGCGAGATAAAATCACTTATGCGAATACTCGCGAAGGCGATTTCTCGTGAATCGGGTCATCGGGCTGTTCACGGCGCTGATGGCAGTTCGGAAGGGACATGTCGGCGTCGCTTCCAAAATTCAAACAGCTTCCCATGCAGCATTGGGGGGCAAAGCTCTCTATCTCAGAAAGGCAAGGAATTCAGATGAATCAGGATTTCAGAAATGACCAGGCTGCGGCTGGCCTTGATAGCTGCACCCCAAATTTGCCGCAGAGCCAGCTGACATCAAGTGTGTTGCCGCAGAGCACACCACAGCAGGAGCAGTCTCAAACACAGGGGGAGCCAGCGGTGCGTGAATCCGGACAGTCGCAGGAGAGCCTTGCGGGGCGGGAGATGAATCAGCCGCTGCCCCACGCAACGCGGCAATCTGCTGCAGCCGACAGCTTCCGCAGGTATGGCGGGTGGGCGCTGCTCTTCGGAGCGCTGTACATTTTCTGTGTGTTCCGAAACTCCAATGGCATCACCTGGGCCCTGCTCCCAGTGGGTGGTGTCCTGCTCTTTCACAAGGTGCGTGGGCGTCGCGGCGGGAGGATGCAGCTCTTCTATGAGATTTCGCTGATCCTTCTGGGGATCGGTATTTGCACGAGCGGCTCATGGGTGCTCAACGATCTGAATATCATTGCCATGCTGCTCCTTGCCGCGAGCATGTGTGTGCACGCTTACTGCGAGGACAGGGACTGGGGAATCGCAAAGCACCTGTTCGCCGTATTGAGGGTGATCTTCCTGCCGCTGCGATTTTTGATCACTCCTTTTGCTGACGCGGCAGCCTACATCGGAAAAGCGAGGAACGGCCGCAGGAACCGCTACACCGGTGCGATTGTCCGCGGCATTCTGATCGCGATCCCTCTGCTGATCCTGGTGCTGGCGCTTCTCGCCGGAGCGGATGAGGTCTTCGAGAGAATGCTGGATCACATGATCGACGGCATTACGGTGCCGGAGCGGATCGGCGATGTGATTGAGATTCTCCTTGGTTTTGTTTTCGGCTTCGTTGTCTTCTATACGGTGGTGAAGGCCATGCCGAAGGAGGCGGATACTCTCAGCAGGGATAAGGAGACCGCAGGCCGGCACGATCCGGTGACGGCAGTTACCTTCATGTCACTCCTCGGTGTGGTGTACGTTGTGTTCGCGGTGATCCAGCTGGTGTTCCTCATCGGCCGCCACGAGCTGCCGGCGCGCTTCACCTATGCGGAATATGCGCACCAGGGCTTCGCACAGCTGATCGTGGTCTGCATCCTGAACCTTGTCCTCATTACGATCTGTGGAAAATATTTCCGTGATAATCGGGTTCTGAACGTGATCCTAGTAGTCGTATGCCTGTGCACCTACGTCATGATCGCCTCCTCCGCGCTGCGCATGATGATGTACGTTCGTGAGTACAGCATGACGTTCCTCAGGCTTTTCGTCCTCTGGTTCCTCATCGTGCTGACTCTGTGGCTCACCTTTATCACGATCGGCACGGTGCGCAGGAATCACGGCGTGTTCCGCAGATGCCTTATCGCGATCACGGTGCTGTACCTGGTCTTCTCTTTCCTGCACCCGGATTACTGGATTGCGAAGATCAACATGGCGACAGCCGTCGATGGACAGATCAGGGATGAGTACTATGTGCTGGGCCTTTCTGTGGACGCGCTGCCCGCGATCGCGGCGGATCCGGAACTCCTGGAGGAGAAGAGGGAGTACTACTACGAGGTTCCGGGCCATTTCACAGACCCTCGCACTCTCAACCTCATGGAGCTTGCGACGCGTCACTATTTGATTCCATAGATACCAGAGCTAAGGCAGGCCGCAACGTTGTGGTCTGTCTTATATTTTTGCTTTTTTCGCCTTTTCGCACTATTTTTTGCATGGTAGAAAATCACAGGCAACACTATAATGAAGAAAAACGGTGAGGCCACTAACATGTTAACTCTACCATTGATTCTCTACAGCTTTGTTACCGTGGCATTTTCGGCAGACTATGCACTGCGCAGGAGAGTTCCTGTTGCACGGACGCGGAGATTCTTTTGTTTCTTTGCGACGCAGGTGCTGACCATGTTCTGCAATCTTGTCTCCCTGGCTTCAGAAAACCTTTTTTTTCGGGGGGGGGTACGTATGTTCGATATCTCCCTGAATTTGCTTTTCTCGCAGCCTACATGCTTCGCGCGAATGCACTGTTCCAGTATGAGACGGAGCTGCTGAAAAACAGAAGGCACCAGCGGCCATTCAGAATCACCGGTTGGCTGATCCTGGCTGCAGGACTCATCATACTGCTCTTCAATGTGAAGAAGGGAATGCTGTTCACGCTTCCATCCATGGGAGAGTGCGGTCAGTGGACGGGCAGAATACCGCTGTGGCTGTCCATCATCTATTATCTTCTGGAGTGTGTCCTCTTTGCTCTGGTATACAGGAAGCTCAGCGGGTTCCGGAAGATTTTCCTCGCGCTGACGAATGTACTCCTTCTGTGTCCGTCGATCCTCCTGATTTTCATACCAAGGGATTCTGCAGTGGGGATGTTCGGGATCTGCGCTTTTGTTTTCCTGTATCTGGCATTCGAGGATCCATATCGGTATCTGCAGCCGGGCTCGCGGGTATTCAATGAGCTCGCGATGGAATTACTCATGTCGGAGTGGCCGGAAGAGCGGCCCCTCTCCCTTTTTGCCTTCCGTATCGCGCATTACAGCTCCCAGGTAGACATCTACGGCAGGAAGACGATTGACGCGTGCCTTCGGCATATCTGCGGGAAGCTCCAGAAGAGATACCGCAAATTTTTCATCTCCTATTCGGAGGGCTGCGTTTTCGTCCTTCGGGAGCAGCCGTTCGATTTCGAAAAGATGCAGGGGTTCATCACAGAGACGCTGGAAGAGGGGATTCCTGTCGCCGGGTATACGATCAGTCTCAATGCCAACTGCAAGGCAGTATCTCTTCCGTCCCTCAAGGATATTGATGATCTGGTCGGGGGGCTCAAATCGGAGCTGGAGGAGCTGGACTCTTCCGGGCGCATTTTGCAGGAAGAGCCGCTTGTCATGGCAGAGAAGGAGATCGGCACGATCCTCGACAGGAGGATGATCAACCGTACCCTTGCCGCGCAGAGAAGATCGGATATCCTGATGTATTTGCAGCCCATCGTCGATGCTAAGACGCGGGCGCTGGTCGGCGCGGAGGCTCTCATGCGAATCCGCGCGGAGAATGGCAAAATCCTCTTCCCGGACGAGTTCATTCCGATCGCGGAGAAGGACGGTTCCATCCACTGGGCAGGCGAGCAGGTGTATATCAACGCCTGCCGTTTCTACGAAGTCTGGGCGGATCGGCTGGGTCTTCTGTGGCTGAATGTGAACCTCTCGCCCGTGCAGTGTCTGGACAGGAATCTGCCGGAACGGTTCGCCGAGATCGCGCTCCTCACCTCGGTCGACCCGACGCGCATTCACCTTGAGGTGACCGAGGAGAGCATGATCCAGAGGGATAAGCTGATCGACATCATGACCAGAATGAGGAAGGCGGGCTTCCGTTTCTCATTGGATGACTACGGCAGCGGTTTCTCCAATATGTCGCGGTTCATGGAACTGCCGCTCGAGAATGTGAAGCTGGATAAACAGATTATCTGGGACTATATGAAGGCACGCGATCAGAGCTTGACGCTGATCGTACAGCTGCTGCACGAGACGGGCTGCACGGTGACGGCGGAGGGGGTCGAGAACGAAGAAATGGCAGACAAACTTACGGAAATCGGCGTGGACTATCTGCAGGGATTCTATTTCTCCGGGCCGATCCCCGTGGAGGAGTTCATTGCGAAATATCGGGCAGGCTAAAATGGGGGATTCAATGGCAAGAATGAAGGAGTTGAAGGGGCGCAGCGTTGTGCTGCGGGAAGGAAGGCTCGTTGAGCGGGCGAAGCTGAACCGGGAGTATCTCATGAGTCTCGAGAACCGGTATCTCACGCGCAATTTCGATCTTGAGGCGGGGCGCTTCACGAACCGCGAGATTGATGTCAACGCGATGGGCGGCTGGGAGTCGCCCACCTGCCAGCTGCGCGGACATTTCCTGGGGCACTGGCTCTCCGCGGCGGCGCTCTATTATGAACAGACGGGCGATATGGAGCTGAAGGCCAAGGCGGATGCCGTTGTAGCGGAAATAGCAGCCTGCCAGAAGGATAACGGCGGGCAGTGGGCTGCATCCATCCCGGAGAAATATCTGTACTGGATTGCGGCAGGCAGGAATATCTGGGCACCGCAGTACACAATTCACAAGCTCCTTATGGGCCTTGTGGATCTGTATCTCTACGCGGGAAATGATGAGGCACTGGAAGTCGCAGACCATTTTGCGGACTGGTTCGACAATTGGAGCGCGGGGTACACCAGGGAAGAGTTCGACAACATTCTGGACTATGAGACCGGTGGTATGCTGGAGATCTGGGCAGAGCTGTTGGAGATTACCGGCAGCGAGAAATATCGAAGGCTGCTGTCCCGCTATTATCGTGCGCGGCTGTTCGAGCCGCTCCTTCAAGGGGAGGATGTCCTCACCAACATGCACGCCAACACGACGATCCCGGAGATCCTCGGCTGTGCGAGAGCCTATGAGGCAACCGGCGATGAGAAGTGGCTGGAAATCGTGAAGGCATACTGGAAGTGCGCCGTGACGGACCGCGGCTGCTTCGCGACAGGCGGACAGACGCAGGGCGAAATCTGGACCCCGAAGATGAAATTGAAGGCCAGACTCGGCAAGAGGAATCAGGAGCACTGCACGGTTTACAACATGATGCGGCTGGCACAGTTCCTGTTCCTCGAAACGCAGGATCCTGCCTTCCTGCAGTACATGGAATACAATCTCTACAACGGCATCATGGCACAGTCTTACTACCGCGCCGTGAATACTGAGAGCAACAGGGAAGAGAAGGGCCTGCTCACCTATTTCCTGCCGATGCAGGCAGTCAGCCGCAAGGGCTGGTCGGGGGAAATGGACAGTTTCTTCTGCTGCCATGGCACGATGGTACAGGCGAATGCAAGGCTCAACGAAGGCATTTACTATCAGGATGGCAGCAGGCTGTATGTCGGTCAGTACCTGAATTCCGACGTGGAGTTCGAGCTAACGAGCGGCAGGGTCAGGATAGAGCAGCGGGAAGACACAATGAACGGCCTGCTCCAGAGCTCCTCGGAGAACAATGTCGCGCAGACGGTGAATGAGATTGCCGGCGCGCAGGAGTCAAGGCCCGGGGTGAGGAAATATGTCTTCACGGTCAGAACAAAGGAGCCTTCTACCTTCACGCTCGCGCTCCGCATTCCGGAGTGGATCCGTGCAAAGGCGCTCATTCTGGTGAACGGGGTCACGGAGGAGACAACCGCAGACAGCACCCGGTTTGCGGAGGTGTACAGGGTCTGGGAGGATGGGGATCAGGTCACGGTGATCCTGCCGATTGGCCTCTCCTTCGTCGCGCTCCCGGACGATGCGAGCATGGGCGCATTCCGCTATGGCCCGGAGGTGCTGGTCGGAGTGACAAGTCAGGAGAGAATACTGCGGCTTCCGGAAGAGGATGAGGGCGATCCGACGAAAGAACTGGTGACAGAGGATGAGCGCCAGTGGGGACAGTGGAATGTTCACTTCCGCACAGAGCATCAGGAGCCGGGCATCTCCTTCGTTCCGATCAACGAGATCGGCTACGAACCGTACCAGATGTATTTCAAGGTGGAGGATAGAGACTGAATCATGCAAAAGTGAAGAGGTGTACGAAGGTTTTGCGATCTTCTGATCGTTGGAAGCAGAGCTGCAGCGACGGGGAAAAACAGTTCCGGGCCAATATGGAACAGGAGGAAATTCAAGACCATAGATTATCTGGTAACTCGGGCGTATAGCGCCAATCAATAAATTCAGGTCCATGTACTCTGGAGAAGGTCGGGCCAATAGATCAATTCGAGAAATTCAGTCCCACATTTTACAGCGAAATGTGGGGCTGAATTTTTTCTTTTCCGCTATTGGCCCGGGTTTCTCGATGCAACATGGACCTGAATTTTCTGTGAGATCGTATTGGCCCACAGCAAGAGGGCACTTGTGGTCTTGAAATTAGTGGAAGCTAGTATTGGCCCAAACCCTATCTAATTTTCTACTTGACTAATTAACTAGTACACTATATTATTATTGACATAAGCCACAGGAAAGGAGAGCACGGTATGAAATTCGAGGCAACAGCGCCGATCTATCTGCAGGTGGGCGACGCCATCAAGAAGGATATCGTCACCGGCAGAGTGAAGCCGGGTGAGAAGCTGCCATCGGCCAGAGAGCTGGCGATCCAATATACGATCAACCCCAACACGGCGGCGAGAGTATATCGGAATCTGGAGCAGGAAGGCATCTGCGCAACGAGGAGAGGCATGGGCACTTACGTAGTAGAAGACAGTAAGCTGATCGGCAAGGTCAGAATGGAAATGGCGCAGCATCTGGTGTTGCATTTTGTCAGCAACATGAAGGAACTGGGATTCTCCGGCGAGGAGATCCGGGATTTGATCAAGGAGGAGAAGTGATGTTAGAGAGCAGGAATGTCTCAAAGAGCTTTTATGGCAAAACAGTGCTGAACGGGGTGACATTCACGCTGGAACCCGGCAAGATTTACGCGCTGCTGGGACCGAACGGCAGCGGCAAGACGACCTGGATGAAACTGGCTGCCTCCCTGATGAAGCCAAGCGCCGGAGAGATTCTCTATAACGGAGAGTCGGTCGGGGTGCAGACCAGGGCAGACATTGCCTACATGTCGACGGAGCCTTTCTTCTACAGCTGGATGACGATCGCGGATGTCGGGAAGTATTACGCAGACTTCTTCGATGACTTCGACCCTGACAGATTCCGGACGCTCTTGTCGAAAATGGAGCTGCCGCAGAACCTGAAGGTGCGCACCCTCTCCTCCGGCATGGCGGCGAAGCTCAAGATCGCCGCGACGATGGCGAGGAAGGCGAAGATTTACCTCCTTGATGAGCCGTTCAACGGCATCGATCTCATCGCAAGAGATCAGATCACGGAGAGCATCATCACCTCCCTCTCCCCGGAGGTGACGCTGGTACTGTCCAGCCACCTCGTAGAAGAACTCGAATCCATCGTGGACACGTCGATCTTTATCAAGGACGGCAACATCGTCAGCATCTGCGACATCGAGGATCTGCGCACCACAGAGGGCAAATCACTGGCGGAGAAATACCGCGAGATCTATTTCGCGAACGGAGGGAATGAGAAATGAAGAACCTGTTGAAATATGAATTCAGAAAGTCCAGAAGCGGCAAGCTGATTGTTTTCCTGGCAGCGATGGTATTCGAGCTGTGTTTCCTGCTCGGTATTTTCCTGCCGGAGGCTGAGTCGCTGTGGGTCATCGGTATGATGGGTCTCGTTCTCACGGCGAGCTTTGGCATTTTCATGATAGGGCTCCTCAGCGTCGTCAATCTGCACAGTGATCTCAATACGAAACAGAGCTACATGCTCTTCATGACGCCGAACAGCGGCTATAAGATCATCGGCGCAAAGGTGCTGGAGAATGGCATCTCCCTGTTCGCGAGCGGCCTGCTCTTCGGGCTTCTGGCGAGCGCGGATCTCGTGCTCATGGCAGCACGGGAGGGGGATCTCATGAGCATGATCAATACCGTTCTGAATAATTTCGGCATGTCGCTCGGACCGAAACAGATCTTCTGGGCGATCGCCGTGGTCCTTCTGTCATGGCTTACGACCATTACCATGGCCTTCTTCTCCGTAACGCTCCAGGCGGCGGTATTCAACGGGAGACGATTTAGCGCACTCCTTGGTATTGTGATCTTCATTGCGTTGAATATGATTGTCAGTGCCCTGATCCATAGTCTGAACGGACTGATCCCGGATGCGAGCGCCTATGTGTCATCAGTCGTATGGATGATTGTCTTCGCTGCGGTGACGGCAGTGCTGTATTTCCTCTCCGGCTGGATTACAGAGACGAAACTCAGCGTCTGAGCAGTCCGAGGACAGCAGCGGCTCAGCACTATTTCCTATTAGAGAAAACAAGAGAGCAGGCCAACCTCCGGCACAGTGTCAGGAGGCAGGCCTGCTCTTTGACTTATCTGTTGTTACTCAAATCCTGGAAACTGATGAAAAAACCTCGAAAATAGCATATCGTGTAAGAGAAATTAACCAGAACGCTATATCATGTAGTTGAAGACTGGGAAATGGCGCTGGAGACGGAGTATTGCGGCTGCCGTCGTATCGACAAGAGGCAGGAATTTGCCTATACTAATACCAAGCGTCTGCCGGCACCATGGTGGTACCGGGCGCCTGATATTTTGAAAGGAATATAGAAAATGGAACTTAAGGACTTTACAGAAAAAGAGCAGCAACAGATCAGAGAAGGTCTTTCGACCGCCGTCATCAGCGACAAGGCTGCGGCGGATAAAATTCTGGCACTCGTGCCGCAGGAGTGGATTCGGAAGATTCCCTTTTTCGTGAGGAAACACGCGACAACGAAGACGATTGAGCGGATTGCCAATCAGTATCCGGAACTTTATGCCGTAGCAAAGCGCGAGGGCGAGCTCCCCGAGAAGGAGAGAGAAGAGCTCCGTAAGATCATCACCGCCATCTTCGAGGAGAAGATGGCGAAGCATCACATCGGCTGACAGGCGGGTTCCGCGCTGGCGCAGGGAGATGATAAGAAATGGACAAGTCACAGTTAACAGGGAAGAAGCACCATAAGGGGCGGATTGCGGCACTCATCATCGTGGCGGCGGCTGTCGCGGCGGGAGGATTTTTCGCATGGAAACATTTCCACCCCGAAGAGCAGGCGATGGATGAGGCGGTACCGGTGACGGAATCTGTGATCCGCACGGATATTGAGGACATTTATACTGCGACCGGAACGGTGATCAGCGCAGACGAGGAGGCGGTGAACACTTCCTCCGAGGGCGCGACCTACCCGATCGAAGAGGTCATGGTGAAGGTCGGTGACACGGTACAGCCGGGGGACGTCCTCTACACGCTTGACATGACGGAGCTCGAGAACGACATCTCTCTGCAGCAGCAACAGGTCGCGATCCAGTCGCAGCAGGACGCCATCGACCGGAATGCGGCGGGCCGGGCGGTCGCGAACGCGCAGGCTGATTCCGGGCAGCAGTACTATGATGCCACGAGGAATCTGCAGCGCGCTGCGGAGGATACGAACAAGGCGATCATCGACCAGGTGAAAACACAACAGGATCTGAATAAGTTCATTGTGGCGGAGACGAAGGCGCAGACGGACTACGATGCGGCGCTGGCCAAACAATCTGCGGCGGAGCAGCAGTATCAGGAGCTGCAGGCCAAGGTGAATGAGGCGCAGCAGGCGTCGACGGACGCGGCCCACCAGGAGACCAACACGACGATCAATGATGCGGCCACGGAGCCGGCCAAACCTGTGGAGCCTGCAGAGCCCGTGAAACCGACTGACCAGACGGCACCGGACTACGCGCAGCAGATGGACAGCTATGACAAGGCAGTGCAGGCGTACAACGATGCCTATAACCATTATGTGAATGAGGAGCTGCCCGAGTATGAGAGGCAGAAGGCGGCATTCGACGAGTACAATAATAAATTGCGGGCCGCGAAACAGAATACAGAGGCAAAAGCCTACGCGCTGACACAGGCACAGTCTGACCTGACCAATTACGACGCAACGAAAAAGGCGGCGGACACCGCGGTTGATGAGGCGAAGGCGGCGCTCGACAAGGCGCAGTCTGACCGCAAGGCTGCGGAAGAGGCGCTGAAAACAAACCAGGCCTCCGTCGACAGTGACGTTCGCGCGCTGGAAGATCAGGGCTCCAACGTCAACAAGGGCAATCGTTCGGTTCTGGAGAGCGAAGCGGCGGCAAGAGACAGCGTAGCCAAGGCACAGCTTGCCAATAAGTCCAGCACGCTCGAGATCCAGGACAAGATCCGCAGGGCGCAGCAGAAACTGGAGAACGGTGTCGTCACTGCGGAGACGGCGGGTACGGTCACGGCAGTGAATATCACGCCGGGGCAGGTGTATTCCGGCAGCAACGCGGTTGTCATCAACAACCTGGAGAGCATGAAGGTCACCGCCGATATCGACGAGGGGCACATCGCGGATCTGCATGTCGGGATGCCGGTGCGTGTGAAAACAGACTCCACAGGGGAGACGGAGCTCGTGGGCACCGTCTCCTATACGGCGCTGACGCCTGTCGGGAGCGGTATCGATGTGCCGTCTTCGGATTCGGACAGCAAGCCACAGCCTGTCGCCGCGTCGACGGGGAGCAGTAGCAGTACGAAGGCGAAATACCGCGTCACGATCGACCTCAACGAGAACAGCGACCGGCTGAGAATCGGCATGACGGCGAGAATTGATTTCATCATCGACAGCGAGAAGAACTGTCTCGCCGTTCCGACCTCCTGCATTACGACGGACCCGGACGGCACGAGCTTCGTGACTCTCATGCAGCAGCCGGACCAGGCCGCAATGGAAGGCAATACCGAGGGCAATGCCACAGGCATGACAGAGGAGATTCCGGAAGAGGGCGGCACTGCCTCCACGGACATCGCAGCCGAAGAGGGAGCAGCCTCTGAGCCTGCGGATGCAGCCGTTGAAGGCGGCACGGAGAGTATCCTCACCGGTATGGACGGCGTGCAGGTTATGGTCGAGACCGGCATTGCGGACGACTACTACACGCAGATCACCGGCGGGAATCTTAAGGAAGGCGACCAGATCCTGGCGCCTTCGGATGACATGGGCAGCATGGACGGCGATACGGATATGCTCGAGGGCATTTACGGATAAGGAGCCTTGCGCATGACCAATATCATTCATCTGGAAAAGATTGTCAAAAAATTCTATATCGGTACGGAGAATGAGCTGGAAGTGCTGCACGGAATTGATCTGGACATCACCAAGGGAGAATTCACTTCCATTGTCGGCGAATCCGGCTCCGGCAAGAGTACGCTCATGAATATCATAGGGCTCTTGGACCGACCGACTTCCGGAACGTACGAGATGCTCAGCGTGGATGTCAGCAACATGCGGGACGATGACCTCGCCCGCGTCAGAAGCAGACAGGTAGGCTTTGTTTTCCAGACCTACAACCTGATCCCCCGGATGAGCGCACTCAAGAATGTGGAGGTTCCCCTTCTCTATGCGGGAATCTCGCAGGCGCAGCGCACTGAGCGGGCCGAGGAGCTCCTCGAGATGGTCGGTATGGCCGACCGTATGCTGCATCAGCCGGATGAACTCTCCGGCGGACAGAAACAGCGTGTCGCGATCGCGCGAGCCATGGCCAACGATCCCGCGATCATCCTGGCAGACGAGCCGACCGGCGCGCTGGATTCCAAGACGAGCCGTCTCATTATGGATCTCTTCCACAAGCTGCACGATGAACAGGGCAAGACGATCCTCCTCATCACGCACTCACAGCCGCTCGCCGACGAGACGGGCAGAATTCTGACACTGGTCGACGGACAGGTCGTCGGGGAAAGGAGGGGTACGCATGCTCATTGAGAATATCAAAATGGCGTTTGCCAGCATGGCGGCCAACAAGCTGCGCACCTTCCTCACCATGCTGGGCATCATTATCGGTATTGCGGCCGTCATCGCCATCATGACGGTCGGCAATTCGATGACCAGGGAGAATCAGGAGCAGATGTCGATGTTCGGCATCAACGTCATGGACGTGAATATATGGCTCGCGGACAAAGTGGAAGTCGATGAGAATACGAACACCGAGGATCTGATTCCGGAATTCCCGGAAGACATGATGAAAAAGATGGTGACCCGCTACAGCGATGAGATTGAGGCTGTATCTGTTACGTCGTGGCTGAACGGCAACCGAGCAACGCTCCCTGACAGCACGAATGAGAAACAGTACGCGAATATTCAGGTGCAGGGCGTGAACCCCGGTTTTTTCACAGTTCAGAAGGCCAACTATCCGATTATCGAAGGCCGTATCTTTTCGAAGAATGAGCTTGCTGAGGATGACTACGACTGCGTGGTCTCTGACAGACTCGTCAACAATCTCTTCAATGGGGACACGAAGGCGGCACTCGGCAAGAAGATTGACGTGAGTGTCAATGACAGCACCTACACCTATACCATTGTTGGAGTCTATCGGGACGCCATGTCCGGGATGGAGGGAATGGGCGGCGCCGCGCTCTCGGAGCAGGACATCACAACGATGCTGTTCATCCCGTATCAGAACGGAATCGCCCTCACAGACGATCCTTACGCGAAGCGCCTGCAGTCTTTCGAGATCTCTGCGACGCCGGGAACCGACGTGATCAGTTTCACCACGGAGTTGCAGGACTATCTGCAATCTCTCCTGCCCGAGGATACGAAATATCAGGTGTCCGTCTACAACAACCAGCAGTGGATCGAAGACTCGAACAAGGCCATGGAGCAGATGACACTCGCGATCACGGCGATCGGTGCGATCGCGCTGCTCGTCGGCGGCATTGGCGTCATGAACATCATGACCGTCTCCATCACGGAGCGCACCAGAGAAATCGGCACGAGGAAAGCGCTCGGTGCGCCGCGCCGGGCGATCCGCGGACAGTTCATCACGGAGGCTGTCATCATGAGTGTGACCGGAGGCGTGATCGGCATTGTGGCAGGGCTGCTCATCGGCCTCGGCGCGTGCCACCTCATCAGCATGAAGATGTACATCTCCTGGCAGAGCATCCTGATCTCCTTCCTGTTCTCCTTCGTGATCGGTGTTTTCTTCGGTTTCTATCCGGCCAACAAGGCGTCCAAGATGGACCCGATCGACGCGCTGCGCTATGAGTAACACCGGGAATCACTGTGCCTGACCGCGCCTGATTGTGTCAGTGATCCATTATCTTATTCCTAAGCCCTTGTGCTGTTGCTTCGGGCTGTACTGAACAGATGCCAGAAATTATCCAACTACAGGAGAGATGAGATGAATACCAGGTATGATGTCATCATGATCGGCTTCGGCAAAGCCGGCAAGACGCTCGCGGGGAAGCTCGCGAAAACCGGCAAGGCCGTTGCCCTCATTGAGAAGGACGCGAAAATGTACGGCGGCACCTGCATCAACGTAGGCTGCATCCCGTCCAAGCGCCTTGTCACGGACGCAGCGAATGCGCCGAAGGAGGATTTCGAGGCGCAGGCGGCATATTACCAGAATGCGATCGCGGGTAAACAGCAGCTGACCGCAGCGCTGCGGAAGGCGAATTACGACAAGTTGATCCGGGCGGGGGTGACCGTGATCGACGGTATGGCGTCGTTCACAGACGCACACCATATCGCCGTAGCGACAGCGGAGGGGACGCTCACGCTGGAAGCGGAGCAGTTCGTGATCAACACGGGCTCCACACCCGTGCTGCCGGACATCCCCGGCGCGGACAAGAGCAGCAAAGTCTACGTCTCGGAGACGATCATGGATCTTGCAGAGCTCCCGAAGAGACTTACCATCGTAGGGGGCGGTTACATCGGCCTGGAATTTGCGTCCATGTACGCGAACTTCGGCAGCAGGGTGACAATCGTTCAGGACGGGCCTGTTTTCCTTCCGAGAGAAGATGAGGATATGGCGGCAGCGATCCGCAAGGTTCTGGAAGATAAGGGAGTGGAGATCATTACCGGCGCCGCGATCACCGGCATCCAGGACGGCACCCTCACTTATGAGACGGACGACGCATCCAGGACACTCACGGGCGATACGATTCTCCTCGCGACAGGGAGGCGCCCCAATACCGACGGCCTTGCCTGCGAGAAGGCGGGGATCAGCCTCACGGCAAGAGGCGGCGTGGAGACCGATGAACATCTGCGCACCTCAGCAGAGGGGATCTGGGCGGCAGGCGATGTCTGTGGCAGACTCCAGTTCACCTACATCTCGCTGGACGATTCCAGGATCATCCTGGATGACATGGCGGGCAGGAGCGCACGTACGATCAACAACCGCGGCGCGTTCTCCTATTCCGTATTCATGGATCCGCCGTTCGCTCGCGTCGGCATGAACGAGAAGGAAGCGAAGGCGGCAGGGGTGGAATACCGTGTGGTGTCGATGCCCGCGATGGCGATCCCGAAGGCGAAGGTTCTGCGGGTAACGGAAGGACAGCTCAAGGCGCTGCTCGCTCCGGACAGCACCATCCTCGGCGCGGAGCTTTTCTGCGCGGAAGCACACGAGATGATCAACCTTGTGAAACTCGCAATGGATTACGGACTGAAGGCAGAGGTGCTGCGCGATTTCATCTACACCCATCCGACAATGTCGGAGAGCCTGAACGATCTGTTCGCGCTGTAAGCAAAAGAGACACAGTAGATCGGATGGATTCTGTTGGATCACATAATAGATGTATTCCTGAGGCGGCCCGAAAGGGCCGCCTTTTTACATGACTTTGGCTTAAGCCTGCTGAGCTTGTGGTGAGGTTGCGAAGCAAACGAACCCTTGCGAAGCATAAATCCACCCGCTATGCGGGTGAGAGTAAAAAGTTATACAAATAAATCACCTTTCCATATAATAGAGGTGCTCAAGCCACTATTAAGAAAGGAAAGGTGATTTTATGCCGAAGGCTAATAGTTCTGCACATACCAGGTGGTTATGCAAATACCACATCGTCTTCACTCCGAAGTATAGACGGAAAATAATCTACAATCAATATAAGAAGGATTTGGCGGAAATACTGCACGATCTTTGTTCTTATAAAGGAGTAGAGATCATAGAAG
>FNQX01000035.1 GCA_900107575.1 Lachnospiraceae bacterium NK3A20
CATTCGACATGAAAAGCCAAACGACGAGGTTATGTCGAAGGCTTTCGACATGACAGGCCGAACAAGGGGAATATGTCGAAGACTCTATCTCGACAGCATGAGGTGATCTGAGCAATCATCTTAGGAAGGACCCATTCATCATAGAAAGAGGCAATCATGCTAGCATGGACCATTCAGCCACTGACCATTATGCAGGACATTGAGCAATACGGGATATTCCGCTGCGATCCCTCACGCTCGTTCAACCTGTCCAAGGCGAATTCCTTGAAGCCTGCCTACCGGTGGCTGATGGGAGAGATGAGAGAGCGTATCGGCGCGGCACCCGAGGGCGTCGTCTACCCCATCTGGGCGTGGCACACCTGGGAAGGGGAGCACAAGGCGCCGGACCCGGACAGCGCGGCTTTCCTGCAGCGGACGGAGGATAAGGTCTATCTCACGCTGGATCTGCCTGAGGATCACGCGATCCTGACCGACTATGAGAAATGGCAGTCAGTCATGATGAATACGTTCCTTTTCTGGGGAAAAAACGAAGAGGAGGTGCAGCAGCAGATTGATGAAGCGGACAGTCTCGAGGGGGAAGCGCTGGAAGCAGCAATGCAGAAATCGTGGCAGAATGTGTTCCAACTCGCCGACGCGCACTACATCCAGGCGACCTTCTGGGAAATCCGCAGGGAGTATATCGTGGATGCGAAGATCCTGCGGGTCAACGCAGACTGACGAAGATCATAAGTATTGGGGGATACAAAAATGAGCAGGAAATACAGAGTGGGCGTTGTCGGAGCAGGACAGATCAGCGGAATCTATCTCGACAACATGACCAGCAAATTCAGCAATCTGGAGGTCGCAGGCATTACCGCGAACCACTATGATCATGCGAGGGCGAGAGCAGACCAGTACGGCATTCATGCCTACGAGAGCACGGATGCGATGCTGAAGGATCCGTCGATCGACATGATCGTGGTCCTGACACCGACCTATGCGCACTACGACATCATCAAAAAGGCGCTGCTCTCGGGGAAACATGTCTACACCGAGAAGACGATGACCGAGACGCTCGCGCAGGCCAAAGAACTGGTGACGCTCGCAGATGAGAAGGGCCTGTACCTTGGCTCGGCGCCTGATACTTTCCTTGGAAGCGCGCTGCAGACGGCGAGGAAAGCGCTGGATGATGGGATCCTCGGCGAGGTGGAGTCGTTCAGCATCGCGATCACGAGGAACAATGATTTCCTGCTGAACGTAGCACCGTTCCTCAGAACGCCCGGAGCAGGGGCACTGCAGGATTATCTTGTTTACTATATGACAGCGCTCGTATCCATTCTGGGGCCTGTCGCGGAGACGGCGGCTTTTGTGAAGACGCTGTATCCGCAGCGTTTTGTCGAAGGGGAACTGGCAGAGAAGATGCGGTTCAGAGATTTTGGGAAAATCATCGACAACCCGAATGAGAGTGTCGTGCAGGCCATCCTGACGCTGCAAAATGGCGTAGCCGGTACGATTTCGCAGAACCATGAGACGGTTCTGACAGATATCGCGGACTTTGTGATCTACGGCAGAAAAGGGCTTCTGTATCTGTGCGATGCCAACGGCTTTGGAGGGGATGTGAAGTTCCTTCCGGCAGATGCGCAGAGCACGGCGGAGGCGGTGACACTTGCACCGGTGGGTGCTTACAGTGGGAACAGCCGTGGCATCGGACCCGCCGAAATGGCAGAGGCGATCACCGAGGGGAGAGTCAATCGCGCGAGCAAAGAGATGGCTTACCACGTGCTCGATGTGCTGGATAAGATCGCGGAGAGCGGCAGGACTCACAGGTTCACGAAAGTGGAGTCCAGTTGCGAGCGGCCAGCGCCGTTCACAGAAGAGATTGGATAAAATGCACCGGCACCACGGACTGCGAAAATTCGATAAAAAGCCCGGCACCCCAAGACTGTGCATATTCATGCCGCTCACGGGAGCCCTATCAGTCAGAAATGGTCATAACCGTAAAATGCGCGGTTATAGCCATTTCTTCCTGACATCCCTAAGTGACTTGCATGAACACGCGCAGTTTCTGCGGTGCCGGGTACATTGCCTTAATGGCTTATATTTGCGAATCAATACAATCGCAGATTTTGTGGGAATGGCTTCTTGACTCGAAGAGTTTACGCAATGACCTGGTGAGGAACGCCATACATGCTGCCAATCGTAATGCCTTGCGGCATGAATTTGTCATCCCCGCCGGTCGGGCGAAGGGATTCTGTGAATTACGCGAACTTCTTCGCGAATGCGGCAGCTTCCTGGAGCTGTGCTTCGCTGGCGCGGTTCTTCACATAGAAGGTTTCGCTCTCGACGGAAATGCTCTTTGCGGAGAGTTCCTTTTTGATTAGGTCGAGCGCGTGCCTGGAGAGCCAGGAGGTAGAGAAGACCACTGCCTTCTTCACCTTGGAGGCGTCAAGAGACTCAAGATAGCTCTTCAGCTTGCCATCGAGGCCATAGGCGTAGAGCGCGCCACCGATGAAGAGGACGTCTGCTGTTTCTGCAAGGGCTGCGTTCGAAGCATCTACGGAAACTGCCTGCGTGCCAACGGCTGCTGCGATGGCGTCTGCGACGAGCTTCGTGTTGCCGGATCTGGAATAATATCTGACCGCGATCATGATGGAATACCTGCCTTTCTGAATTCACCTGGGAATTCATGAACAAATCAAATGGAAGCAACTAATATGATAGCAACAAATTAAATGGCGCGCAATACATTGATGCTATCTTTTGAGCCGAATTGACATTACGAATAAATTCCTTACAATTAAGTAAGGAGGCGCGACAACATGATTCTCGAACAAGCCAGAGTAACGAGCAAGGGGCAGGTTACCATTCCGAAGAATGTCCGCGACGCGATGAAACTGAATGAGGGCAGTACGCTTGTATTCACGTCGGAAGACGGGGTGCACTGGCATCTGTCTGCTGGAGCACACGAGAGCAAGGATGTTTTCGCGAAGTTTGCGGGCACGATTGACATTGACGAAGAGAGTACCGAGGAACTTCGGAGCAGGGACATGACATGATACTGTACGATACGAACGTTCTTATTGATATTCTGAAGGGGAAGGCGGAGTGTCGGGACCGCGATGTGTGTCTCTGTGGCATGGTATGCGCGGAGCTGCTGCACGGCGCGGTTTCCGAGAAGGATCGGAACAGGCTCATGCAGTTCATTCGGCAGTTTCCGATCCTGCCCTTTTCGGAAAAGGACTGGATCGAAACAGGGAGCCGTATGTATACCCTGCGCATCCGCGGCATCAGTGTGCCGACCAATGATGTCATCATTTATCAGACCTGCGCTTCGCAGAAGGTCGCTCTCAGGACCAGGGATCAACACTTTCCGCTGATAAACGAGCTGTTCGGAGAGATCACCATATACGGAATTTAGGGAGGTCGATATGGAATATGTATCGGTACCCGGCCTGGAGAAGAAGGTGTCCAGGCTGTTCTACGGCACTGCGGCGGCACCGTTCAATGAGGGGAAGGACGGCATCGCGCTGTTGGATGCGATGCTGGATCTGGGCATCAATGCCATTGATACGGCGCGCGTGTACGGCGGCGCGGAGGAGTCGATCGGGCGCTGGCTGTCGTCGAGCGGGAAGAGAAACGAAGTGGTCATTCTCTCAAAGGGGGCGCATCCCACGATCCCTCTCATGTTAAAGAGAGTAAACAGGAAGGCGATCCGCAGCGATTTAGAGAAATCTCTGTCCTGTCTTCGCACGGACCATATTGACATCTATCTGCTGCACAGAGATGATCTGAACGTGCCCGCAGGCGAGATCGTGGAATGGCTGAATGAGCTGCATCAGGAGGGGAAGATTCTCTCTTTCGGCGGCTCCAACTGGACGACAAAGAGATTGCAGGAAGCGAACGATTACGCTGCAGCGCACAGCCTCGTGCCGTTTGCCGGCAGCAGTCCGAACTATGGTCTGCAGCGGATGGCGAAGGATCCATGGGGAGGAAACTGCACGAGCGTTACGGGAGATGAGAATGAGGGGGAGCGTGCCTGGTACCGGCAGACGCAGCTGCCGCTGTACGCCTGGTCCTCGCTGGGCGGCGGTTTCTTCTCAGGGCGGCTGACTTATGAGGACGCAATGGCGGGAAAGGCGGGAGGCATCCTGTCCCCCGCGACGATGAAGGCATACGGTACAGAGGACAACTTCGAGAGATTGCACAGGGCGGAGATCCTGGCGGGAGAGAGAGGCTGCACCGTATCACAGATTGCGCTCTCCTACATGGTGCATACCGGGATGAATGTATTCCCGATTGTCGCAACCAGAAGCGCGGAGAGGATGCAGCGCAACATCGACGCGCTGGATATCGCACTGAACGAAGCGGAGTGCCGTTGGCTGAACCTGGAGGTAGAGCGATAGTTTAGAACCGTGTCAGATCGGGAGCGAAGCAGCACTTAGCAGATCATAGCCAGGGGCTGCTTACACGATCAGCATGCCGATAAGGCGTACCGCGAGCGCGGCGAGCCAGGCGATAGCGCACTGGAAAATCACGATGAACGCGGCCCAGCGGGAACCGAGCTCCCTGCGGATTGAGGCGATCGCCGCGACGCAGGGGGTGTACAGCAGGCAGAAGACCAGAAGGACTGCCGCCGTCAGGGACGTCAGCGCGGTCTCCAGCTCCGCCGCGCTGCCAAAGAGGACGTTCAGCGTGGAGACGACGCTCTCTTTGGCCATGAAGCCCGTGATCAGTGCGGTCACGATCCTCCAGTCGCCGAGGCCAAGAGGCCTCATGACAGGCGAGATGAGCCCGGCAACTGCCGCGAGGATGGACTCGGAGGAGTCATCGACGAGGGAGAGGTGCAGGCTGAAATTCTGGAGAAACCAGATAATGATCGCAGCCACGAAGATGACAGTGAACGCTCTCTGGATGAAATCCTTCGATTTCTCCCAGAGAAGCTGCAGTACATTCTTCCACGAAGGCAGGCGGTAGTTCGGCAGCTCCATGACAAAGGGCACAGCCTCTCCGCGGAAATAGGAATTCTTGGAGATGAGTGCCGTGAGGATGCCGACGGCAATACCCGAGAGGTAGAGCAGGATCATGATGAGTGCTCCATGCCCCGGGAAAAACGCCGCGGTGAAAAAGGCATAGATCGGGAGCTTCGCCGTGCAACTCATGAACGGGATCAGTATGATCGTCATCTTGCGGTCGCGGTCGGAAGGAAGCGTCCGGGAGGACATGACGGCAGGCACGCTGCAGCCAAAGCCCACCAGCATCGGCACAATGGAGCGGCCGGAGAGGCCGATTTTGCGCAGGAGCTTGTCCATCACGAACGCGATTCTCGCCATGTAGCCGGTATCTTCCAGCAGGGACAGGAAGAAGAACAGCGTCACGATGAGTGGCAGGAAGCTGATCACCGAACCGACGCCCGCGAAGATGCCGTCGATAATGAGAGAGTGCAGCACCGAATTGACATTCCAGGCGGTCATGGCAGTGTCCAGCCACGCGGACAGAGCATCCACACCGGTTTCGATGAGTCCCTGCAGGGTTCCGCCGATCACGTTGAAAGTCAGCCAGAAGACAGCCGCCATAATGAGAATGAAGGCAGGGATTGCCGTGAAGCGGCCGGTCAGAATCCGGTCAATTCTGCGGGAACGCTCGTGCTCCCGGCTCTCTTTTGGTTTGATGACGGTCTGTGCGACCAGCTTCTCTATGAAGGCGAAGCGCATATCGGCGATGGCGGCGGAGCAGTCGAGACCGCGCTCCTCCTCCATCTGTTTCGCGATGTGCCCTAGCATCTCTGTCTCATTCTCATCGAGGCGCAGCGCACGAATGACACGCTCATCCTTCTCGAGCAGTTTCGTCGCGGCAAAGCGCACGGGAATCCCGGCGCGCTCCGCGTGATCCTGGATGAGATGCATCACCGCGTGCAGCGCTCTGTGCACTGCACCGCCGTGGTCATTCTCATCGCAGAAGTCCATACGCTGCGGCTTCTCCTGATATTTTGCAACGTGGATCGCGTGGGAGACGAGCTCGCCGATGCCTTCATCCCGTGCGGCCGAAATCGGCACGACGGGGACACCGAGCAGCTCCTCCATCCGGTTGACGCGGACAGAACCGCCATTCCCCTGGACCTCATCCATCATGTTGAGCGCGACGACCATCGGGATATTCAGCTCGATGAGCTGCATGGTGAGATACAGATTGCGCTCAATGTTCGTGGCGTCGACAATGTTAATGATACCGGCAGGCTTCTCGTTCAGGATATACTGTCTCGATACGATCTCTTCAGAAGTGTAGGGCGACATGGAATAGATGCCGGGAAGATCGGTGACTTCGGTATTCCTGTGGCCGCGGATCACGCCACTCTTGCGGTCCACTGTCACGCCGGGGAAATTCCCGACATGCTGATTGGCGCCGGTCAGCTGATTGAACAGCGTCGTCTTGCCGGAGTTCTGGTTGCCGGCGAGAGCGAAGGAGAGAAGCTGCGAATCCGGCAGAGGGTGCTCCGTCTTCCTGTCATGGAAACGACCGCCCTCACCAAGGCCCGGGTGCTCGCTGACTTCGTTGCCGACAGCATCCATGTATGGACGCTCGACATGATCCGGCTTCCCTGCCTCAATGCTATGCGATGCCTGTTCTGTTTTCCGAGTCTTTGCGGCAGCCTTATCGACGCCGATCTGTGCCGCGTCCGCCAGCCGCAGCGTCAACTCGTAGCCGTGCACCAAGAGCTCCATGGGATCGCCCATGGGCGCATACTTCACGAGCGTTACCACCGCGCCCGGAATCACTCCCATGTCCAGGAAATGCTGGCGCAGCGCTCCTTCCCCGCCGACACTCGTGACTACGGCACTCTCCCCGATCTCAAGTTCTCTTAATGTCATCTCTTCTCCAGTCTTCTCTGCAGCTTGTGGAACGAATTGTTGCTGATGTCGTGCTCCATGGAGCAGGCCTCCGTCTCCGCGGTTTGCTCATCGACACCGGCATCCAGAAGAAGATTCTTGAAAAAACAGTGCTTTTTATAGGTCTCCCGCGCGAGCTTCCTGCCCTCGGCGGAGAGGTGGAGATATTTGGACTCATCCACCGTGAGGAGGCCCTCCGCCTCCAGTTTCTTCACCGCGATGCTGACGGAAGGGCGGCTGATCTCGAGAGAGTCCGCAACGTCGATGCTGCGGCAGACTTTCTTCTCGTGGCAGATGCGCAGGACCGCTTCTACATAGTCCTCGGTTGACTCGTTGATATCGTTCTTATGTCTCAAGGCTTCTTACCCCCACTTCCGTAAACTTATATCAAGGTGCCATACGAAATAAAGGCGCCGGGTGGCTAAGATCACGGAATAATCGTAAGTGAATACTAACAAAATTGCAAGGGCAGGAGCTGACAAAGAACTGCGGCGGCTTATTCCTCCGGCAGGATATTCAGAAGGCTCTGATATTCCTCCTCGATGACGGCAAAGGCTTCGTTCGTTCCGCCGTTGTTGTCCGGATGATACAGCTTCGCAAGACTGCGGTATCTTGCCTTCAGATCTTTCTGCGTCTTGCAGCCGCTGAAGAACTGCGTGTAGCCACCATCCTTCGATGAGCTGCTGTCCTCAGAAGAGCGGTAGTTGCTCTGATACAGATCAATGAAGTTCCGGATGCGTTCGTATGCCTTGTTGGCGTGATCCACCTCATCTTCCAGAGCAGCATCCCCATCGTCGAAATCAATGTATCGGATATCGCCGGCCTCACCTCTGCAGGTCAGGCGAATGATGTTCCTGTTGTTCAATGCGAACGCATTCAGGGCTGTGATATCACCGGAGAGGATCTTCTCATAGTGCATCATATCCGGCCGCTTGTAGGCGAAGCTGCCGATCGTGGGAACGAAGAGAACACGTACCTGCGCGTTGTCCATGATTTCAATGCTGTGCTCTGCGATAGCGCTCTCCAGACTGTCCTGTTCCAGCTGGCGCTGTTTATTGCTGTTGTACTCCGCATCCCCCTTGTGGGCAGAGGAGATCAGTGTCTTCAGGATACTCTCCCCGATCGAAGCCCGCGTCTTGCTCACCTTGACGGTGAAGGGCTGTTCCTCGGTAAAAGTTCGGAAGGTATACGCCGATTCTGAACGTTTGAACTCAGACAAGTTGGTGAACAGGACGGATTTCAAAACCGTGCCGTCCTTGATGAGATCAATGTGCGATTTGTCTGCGCGCAGCAGAACTTCCCTGGACTGGTAAGTAGCACTGGAAAGGAACTTCCAGTTGGTCTCGCGGGCGGAATCCTGCTGCCATGCCTTCGCCGCTGTCTTATCCAGAATCTCATAGACCTGCTGCATCTTCTCCGGCTCGACAGAGAAGGAGAGGCTCCTGCCTTCGGTATCCATTCAGACGATGGCAAGGGCTTCTTTGCGCGTGACATCGGTCACATATTTCGACAGCGTATCCATGATAGAGCCGCCGATGTTGGAGTAGGCAGCTACCGTCTTGAGATCCACCGCGGCGAGATTGTGAAACCCCATTGAACGGATGCGGCCTTTGCCGCACAGAATCTGGATAGAAGAGTTGTCAATCTTGCAAACAGCAGGCTGCCCGGAACTCGTGCACTCCCCATAGTAGACAAGGCCGGAGACCAGGTTCTGATAATCGGGATCTTTCCGGTGTATTGTCTCCACGCACTCATGAATAATGCCCGCGATGTTGCCTGCCATCGTGCTGTTCAAAAGGCGAACCTTCTCCACATCACCCTCTGCATTCAGGAAGGATATTGTGGCATCCTCGGCCTGTACGCGGATGAGCTTCCTGTAATCCGAGATCGGCTTCGTGCTCTGCGGCGTGATGAAATAACAGTTCTCCTCCGTCCCGCAGAACATTCCGCTGACAAGCAGCTGTGATCCGATGGTGCGGAAGAGGTAATCGGTCGGCGGCTCCTCGGCGCTGGCCGTGATGATCTTTTGTTGAATGGCGGCGACGGCAGCTTCCAGCGTGCTGTCCGCATCCGCGCTGTTGAAGCTGTCGACCTTGCCGTTTTTCTCCAGTAATTGCAGCCTGTTCCCAACGCTCACGGCGAGAATCAGATCGGAATAGGGGATGGCCTTCGGCTTCTGCAGCAGGGATTTATACTGCAAAGCGTCATCCCCGACGAACAGTTTCGTGTAACCACGAAGAAATGATAATTCCATATTAAGCCTTTTCTACAAGTAGAAGAGAGTTGCCCGCAGGTACAGGATACTAATGATAATACCGATCGGCAGCAGCAGGAGAAGGATTGAGATTGAAAACAGGATGATGATCAGAACAGTTGCAATCGTCCAGCCAATTGATACGAGCAGTCCGATGCCGAAACTCTTGAGGATATTGACCGGTTGGTCATCGGCATAATACAGGTTGTAGATCACGTAGTAACCGACTGTCATGATGAGACCGAGCGTCGTGAGGAAAGAGCCGCCCCCGTACACCGCCCGGAAAATAGCAGACTGCAGTTTCGCTGATACAGGAATCAGTACAGCTAATCCGACCGCCGCAAGAACCCAGTATTTGGTGCTCTTGGGAATGATCTGACCGCTCCGGATGCGTTCTATCACACTTCCTGCCTTTTCATGGATGTGTGCGAACATTTTCTTAATATTCTTGAACATGGGGGCCTCTCTTTCCTCGGGAATGATTTGTTCTGCCCGGTTCACTGGACTATTATTCTAATTGTTCGACAGTATGATTTCAAGACGAGAAAAATCATATAATTTTGGGTAAAAACGAAAAGTAAAGTATTAAAAATACTCTCTTTGCAAAACTTTATCTATGCTATAATGAGGTCAGCAAAACGAGCACCTACATAAGGAGGGTTCAACAATGGTATTCTACAGATGTGAGAAGTGCGGAAATTTCGTAACATTCCTCGGTGAGAAAACAGCCAGCACACCGATTTGCTGTGGCGAGCCGATGAAGGAAGTTGTTGCCAATACAACAGATGCAGCGCAGGAGAAGCACGTTCCTGTCGTTACCTGCGAGGGCAACCAGGTTACCGTTCAGGTAGGAAGCGTAGAGCATCCGATGCTGCCTGAGCATTTTATACAGTGGATCATCCTCGAGACCGAGAATGGCTTCCAGAAGAAAGATCTGAAGCCCGGTGAGAAGCCTTGCGCACTGTTCGTACTGGCAGACGGCGAGAAGCCGGTTGCTGCATACGAGTATTGCAACCTGCATGGCCTCTGGAAGGCAGAGATCTGATCGCATAATATGAATTTGAGGTCATGCTTCGCACATCGCGGGTCATGACCTCTTTTTATACATAAAGAAATCCCGGAGGGATTTCGCAGGATACTCATTCGGTCGACTTTGTCGAACGTGGATCAATCACGGCACAACCGGGGCGGAACATAGCCCCCGGAACGCGATTCATCCACGGGAAGACATCGGAGACCGAAAGAGTACCTGCGAAGGGAACCCTCCGGGATTTCTTAGTTATGTGTCAGTCCTTGCCGAGCTGACAGTCGTTGTTGCCGGATTCCGGCAGATACATCTCGAGCATGTTGATGGGATCGTCATAGTCGCAGACCCAGCCTTCGCGGGCAACGTCGAAATTGCCGACCTTGCGGTCATTCATGAACGTCTGCCAGTCCTCAACCGAGATATTGACCTTGATGCCGATCATGCCCCAGTCCTGCTGCAGAGCCTGCGCGATCGACTCATTGCCGGAGCCTTCGTTGACGAGATACTCGATCGAGAGAGGCGTGTCGTCAGAGAGCATACCGTCGTCACCGAACTTGTAGCCTGCTTTCTCGAGGAGCGCCTTGGCTTCCTCCGTGTTGGCAGCGACATCCAGGCCGTAGTAGCCGGCATCTTCCTTGTCAGGATAGGTGTAGTCAGCGTCGTTCGTGCGGAACTTGCCGCCATGGCCGTCGCTCTGGTTGCCGGGGATGAAGGTGAGTGCCGGAACCTGACCCGTCATGCCGATCGTGTCGACAATGTACTGGCGGTCGACGAGAAGAGAGAGGGCGCGGCGCATTGCGTTCGCCTGGTCTGGTGTTTTCCCTTCGAACATCTTGGAATTGACATTGAAGCCGACGAAATACGTGCCGAGATTGTCAATGACATTGAAATCCGGCTTCTCCTTCCAGTTCTTCACCTCTCCTGAGGGGATGGAATCCGCGAATTGAATGTCGCCGGAATTGTAAGCGGCGAGCGCGGAAGTGTCATCTGCGCTGAGCATGAAATCGAGCTCATTCACCGTGACATTGTCAGCGTCGTAGTAGTTCGGATTCTTCACATAGATCATGGATTCGGAGTGGTTCCAGGACTTGAGCGTGTAGGCGCCGTTGGAGATAAAGCCTGCGTCCTGCGCCCAGAGGCCGGGGTTGCTGCCGTCCGGATCTGCCGTCTTCACCGCCGCCTCAGGGACAGGCATGAAAACAGGGAAAGCCAGAAGATTCATGAGGTACGGGCAGGGAGCTGCGAGCTTGAACGTGATCGTGTTCTCATCCGGCGCCGCAAGCTCGAGCATGCCGTCATCCTTCCTCGCGAAAATATCGAAGAGGTAGGAGTAGTCGGCTGCTGTTGCGGGATCTGCCGCGCGGTTCCAGGAGTAGACGAAATCGTTGGCATTCAGCACGGAACCGTCGCTCCATTTGAGGCCGTCCTTCATGTGGATCGTGTAGTTGACGCCGTCCGCGCTCATCTCGGGATCACCGTCTGCGAGAGCGGGGATGACCTTGGAAGGATCCTCGGGATCGTAGGTGTAAAGGCCGGCGAAAGAGTTCGCCGCAAGGGCAGCGCCGTCCACAGATGTATTCAGCTGCGGGTCGAGGCGGTCCGGCTCGGAAGCCATGTTGATGGAGAACTTGTCCATCGGCTTGCCGTCTTTGGTCGTGTACATGAAATATTTCGTACCGAAGAGGTTCGAGAAATCGCCCTCGATGCCTTCCTTCTTGAGATAGACGTCATTGTAATAGTAGAGAGGGATGACAGCGCCGGTCGCCATCAGCAGGTCTTCTGCCTTGTGGAGCTTGGCTTCGCGGTGGTTGAGATCCGTTTCCTTGTAGATGTCGCGGATAAGATCCGAGTATTCGGTCCAGTCGGGCGCGGCAGGATGGCTCTTCGAGGCCTGGAACGGATAAGCGCTTGTCCAGTCTTCGGTATCACCGGCTTCGGTGGCCGCAGTGTCCGAAAGCTCCGGATGCTCGTCCAGATAGGTGGCACTGATGGTGGCTCCTTCGGGGGCTTTGGCTGCACTGCCGCAGCCTGCCAGCATGGAAGAAGCCATGGCGGCAGTAAGAATTGCTGCAGTCAGTTTCTTGTTCATATGCTATTCTCCTTTTTCACTTGTAATTCGATACGCGCGAAGAGCCGCCTCCTGAGCTTCCGGGCAGGTTCTGTCATGGGTGAGTCTGTCCTCTGCTATCAGAATTAGGCAGTCTCTGTCGCGCATACAACGCCCGCCATTATAACACAACGGTGTGGAATGAACAGGAAAGATTCTATGAGAAACCAGCCGCGCGAGCACTGCAGCGCTGTCGAAAAGATACAAAATTTCCGGGGAATATTATCAGATTTGTCCGGATTGATGGAGGTGTTATCGGGCGATACAATGGAGTGGAAACGGGGCGGGAACCCGCAACGGGAAGGGAGCGAAAACGATGGAAATTTATGTAGACAGCAACAGGAATTTCGAGGGTGATGGCACGAAGGAGCGCCCGTTCCGCCATATCAGCGACGCGGCGAGGATTGCAAGGCCCGGCGATACGATTCTGGTCTTCCCCGGCACGTACCGCGAGAATGTGGAGCCGATCCATGCCGGAACGAAAGAGGAGAGAATCATTTATAAGAGTGTCGAGCCTCTGGGCGCGGAGATCACCGGCGCCGAAGAGGTGCACGGCTGGCAGCAGGAGGACGGGGGCGTCTGGTCCGTCCGCATTCCGAACTCGGTGTTCGGCAGCTACAATCCGTATACGACGTATGTTTTCGGCGACTGGTATTTCGCGAAGCGGGACAAGCACACAGGCTGTGTCTGGCTGAACGACGAGGCACTGTATGAGACGTCCTCCATTGAGGAGTGCCGTGCGGGAGAAGTGTACGAGTGCTCCTGGAACCCGGAAGCCTCGAAGCGCAAGTGGTATACGGAGCAGGATAAAACAACAGACGAGACGATCATTTATGCCAATTTCCAGGGGGCGGATCCGAACGCGGAGAACGTGGAGATCACCGTGCGCAGGGAGTGTTTCCTCCCGCAGAAAAACGGCGTGAATTATATCACCGTGCAGGGCTTTATGATCGACAAGGCAGCCACGACCTGGGCGCCGCCTGCTGCTTACCAGGACGGCATGATCGGGCCGCATTGGTCGAAGGGCTGGATCATCGAAGACTGCGAGATCTGGGGCAGCAAGTGCGCCGGTATTTCGCTGGGCAAATACTACGACCCGGACAACGATCATTTCTTCACGAGATACCACGTGAAGAGCCCGACCCAGATGGAGAGAGACGCGGTCTGCAGGGGACAGTACCACGGCTGGCTCAAATCCAGGGTCGGCAGTCACATCGTCCGCCGCTGCAACATTCACAACTGTGAGCAGGGCGGCATCATCGGGCGCATGGGCGGCGTGTTCAGCGTGATCGAGGACAATCACATCCACCATATCAACAACATGATGGAGCTGGGCGGCGCGGAAATCGCAGGCATTAAGATGCACGCGGCGATCGACGTGACGATCCGCCGTAACCACATCGACCACAGTACGATGGGGATCTGGTGCGACTGGGAAGCACAGGGGACGCGTATCACGCAGAACCTGCTGCATGACAATCAGCGGCCTGCCTTCGCGAAACAGTTAAAGGGCGGCATGATGAGCCAGGATATTTTCGTGGAAGTCGGCCACGGCCCGACGCTCATTGACAACAACATCCTGCTCTCCGACGTTTCGCTCCGGTTCGCGACCGAGGGCGTTGCCATGGTGCACAACCTCATCTGCGGCGCTTTCACAGAGGTGGGCGGCGGCACCGGCACGAGGTACACGCCGTACCATATGCCGCACAGGACGGAAGTCATGGGATTCATGACGATCCTCCACGGCGACGATCGCTTCTATAACAATATCTTCGTCCAGAAGTGGCCGAAGGATCCGCTCATCACCCTGCACGACAGCGACAACGGGCAGAGCAGCGAGAACCGTGAGGTCGGCACCTGGGAGTTCGATGAGGGGTATCCGACTTACGACGAGTGGATTGCGCAGTTCGATCTGGACGAAGAGATTCCGGACATGAAGAAGCTCGAAGAGCCGCAGCAGGGTCACCTTCCCGTCTGGGCAAAGGGCAACGTCTATTTCAACGGCGCACGTGCGTGGGGCAAGGAAGAAGGTGCCCGGGTCGACGGTGAGCATAAGGTGCGCGTGGAGCTTACGGAGAAGGACGGGCAGCTTGCGCTGTCAACGAATCTCTACGAATTTATGGGAGATGCGCGCTGCGGCCTCGTGAACACGGATGTCTTGGGGCACGTGTTCCAGCCGGATGAAGCGTACGAGAATCCGGACGGCACGCCGATCACGTTCGACCGTGACTATTTCGGCAGCCACAGGACGCTGGATATCCTGCCCGGCCCGTTCGCGGCTGCCACGGACGCGGAGAAGATTCTCACGAAGGACTGAGGCTGGCAGTGTATCTCCCGGAGGGTCCCTTTCGCGGGCGTGCAGGAAGAATCTGTAGCCGTGTCGCGCCCCAGAGGGATTTCGCAGCGTACTCGTTCGATTGATTTTGCCGAACGTGGATCAATCACGACATAGCCATGATAGAGCCAGAACTGGGAACGTGATTTATCCACGGGAAGGCATGGAGATCGAAGGAGTACCTGCGAAGGGCACCCTCCGGGCAAGACACGATAAAAGGATGCGTATGTTGACAAGGCCGGGCTCACTGCCCGGCCTTGTCGAATATGCGGTTTACGAAGATGGAAAAGAGGCAGGAGAGTGCGGCGCAGCCGATGAACAGGAACAGGCTGAAGAAGACGACGCCGGCGGTTGGATTGTGAAGCCCGACGTCCACTATGACGGCGAGGATCACGGTGAAGAAGATGGTGACCGGCAGGTTCCCGAGGCCGAGGAGCAGCGCATTCCGAACAGTGCTCAGGTAGCTCTCCTCGTACCTTGCCGTGATGGGGAAGGCGAAGAAGAATACACAGGCAAGGAAGAAGACAAGGAGCCACACCGGGTACTGGAAGAAGCGCCAGGTCTTGTCGATCACGTTATAGATAATGTAAAGGTCCGCGCCGAGGAAGAGCGCCACAGCGAGGATCGGGAGCCACAGGAGTGTTGCGCGTTTGAAATTCTTGCGGAAGGAGCGGAAATACGGTCGAACGAGATACTCGTCCTCGCCGCGCACCGTGCGGAGGGTGAGATCGCTCATGGCGGTCAGGGACGCGCCGATCGTGAAGATGGGGATGGATGTCACGAGGAACAGCGCGTTCAGGACGATGAGGTCCCAGACGCGGGAAAGGAAGCGGGACATCGGATTATCGGGGGAGAAAAATCGATCGAGCATGAGATTACCTTTCACTGGAATGAATGATTCTGAATATCTGTTCGGTACAGGCCAATGCCGTGCCGTAAGAACCACATCGGAGATTTCGAGACTGGTTCTGAAATATATGCCAAATCTGTGAAAAACCAACGTTCTGTCGCGGCCATGGATGATATAAACGCAGGTTAATACAAGATGGGTTCTCAGTCAACCTGTGCAAAATATACATAAAATGACATCGCAAAAGTGCATTTGTGTGCATAATGGCAATAACTGATAAGTCGAGCGCAATATTTGATAAATTACGAAAACGATTTCTTGCTATAACTGAATCAAGGGTAAGCAAGGGAGAGATGGCGGCATTGCGGCCGCAGCTGACATCCCTCCCACTGATCATCCGCCGGAGTACGGCGGTGAGTTTTCAGGAGGAAACTATGAAAAAGAAAGCATTATCGTTATTACTGACCGGAGTGATGGCGGCATCGCTCCTTGCAGGCTGCGGCAGTTCCGATTCCGGAACCGCTTCCACACCGGCGGCGGATGGTGCAACGGAGGCACCGGCTGACGCTGCTGCTACAACAGCTGCCACAGAAGAGGCTGCAGCTGCTGCGACGACAGCAACCGAGGAGACGGCAAAGCCCGCGAACGGCGGCGACCAGGGCACGATCAATCTGTGGGCATTCACGGATGAGGTTCCCGGCATGGTAGACCACTTCCTGCAGGATCATCCGGATTTCCCTTACGCCGTTAACTCCACCATCATTGCGACGACAGACGGCGCTTATCAGCCCGCGCTGGATCAGGCGCTGCAGGCAGGCGGCGACGAGCAGCCCGACATCTACTGCGCAGAGTCCGCATTCGTTCTGAAATACACCAAGGGCGACATGCAGGATTTTGCAATGCCGTATAAGGATCTGGGCATCGACGTAGATACTGCACTCAAGGATGCGGACATCGCACAGTACACGGTAGATATCGGCTCCAACACGAACGGTGATCTGGACGGCCTCGGATATCAGGCTACCGGCGGCTGCTTCATTTACAGAAGATCTATCGCAAAGGATGTATTCGGCACGGATGATCCCGCAGAGATCTCCAAGATCATCGGCGGCGGCTCCGGCTCCTTCGATAAGTTCTGGGAGGCAGCACAGACACTCGCAGATGCAGGCGATGCGATCGTTTCCGGCGACGGCGATGTATGGCACGCAGTTGAGAACAGCTCGGATGAGGGCTGGCTCAATGCAGACGGACAGCTGCAGATCGATCCCAAGCGTGAGGCTTTCCTTGATATTTCCAAGGATCTGACAGACAAGGGCTGGTCCAACCAGACTCAGGACTGGCAGGATGCATGGTTCGCAGATATGAAGGGTGAGGGCGCTAAGCCTGTATTCGGTTTCTTCGGACCGGCATGGCTGATCAACTACACCATCGCTCCTAACTGCGGCGGCGAGAAGGTAGGCGAAGGCACCTATGGCGACTGGGCAGTCTGCGATTCTCCGATCGGTTTCTTCTGGGGCGGTACATGGGTACTGGCCAACAAGAACATGGACGAAGCCAAGGTTGACGCTGTGAAGCAGATCGTTGAGTGGATCACACTCGACTCTTCCGAGGACAGCCTGCAGTACAAGTGGGCGAACGGCACACTGAACGGCGAAGGCGGCACGAAGGACGCTGTTGCATCCGGCACCGTAATGAGCAAGTCCGACGGATCTCTTGATTTCCTGGGCGGCGAGAACATGTTCGATTACTTCGTACCTGCGAACCAGTACGCGAACGGCAAGAACCTCACACAGTACGATGAGTCCATCAACACCGCATGGCGTGATCAGGTTCGTGCTTACGCGGCAGGTGAGAAGGACCGCGATGCAGCGATCGCAGACTTCAAGACCACAGTATCCGATACTCTGGGCATCGAGGCTGCAGAATAATAGTTCGTACACAGCTTCATCCGCTGACAACATTCGGCGTATGACATTTTCCATGGAAGAGGTGGGGCGGTCAGCCTGTGACTGCCCTGCCTCAATCTTTACAGGCAAGTATTGTTAAAGAGGCAAAGCTTATGAAGAAGAGAAAAAACTTCAGCTACGCGAAGTATGGTTATCTGTTCTGCCTTCCTTTCGTGATTGCTTTCGTGATCTTCTCCCTGTATCCGACACTGTATACCGCAGTCATCGGCTTCACAGATCTCAAGGGAATTGGCAAGACCACTTTCCACTTCCTGACAGACGATCCGTTCGCAAACTTCCGTACCACACTGCAAAGTGATACTTTCAAAACGGCATTCCAGAACACCGTGCTGATCTGGGTCTGCAATTTCATCCCGCAGCTGGCGCTGGCGCTGCTCCTCGCGGCATGGTTCACCGACAGGAGATTCCACGTTCCGGGAGAGGGCGCGTTCAAAGTCCTGTTCTATATGCCCAACATCATTACCGCTGCTACCGTTGCCATCCTGTTCAACGCCCTGTTCGGCTATCCCATGGGCCCCGTGAACGATCTCATGACAAGATTCGGATTCCTGGCGGAACCTTTTAACTTCCTGATCAAGAAAAACATCGCCAGAGGCGTTGTCATCTTCATCCAGACCTGGATGTGGTACGGCTACACCATGATCATCCTGATCTCCGGCGTTCTGGGTATCAGCCCTGATATTTTCGACGCGGCCGAAGTGGACGGCGCCAACGGATGGCAGACATTCTGGAAGATCACGCTTCCCAACATCCGCACAATCCTTCTGTTCACCCTGGTCACGAGTCTTATCGGTGGTCTCAACATGTTCGATATCCCGCAGCTTTTCCTCATGGGCGGGCCGGACAACGCGACGATCACGACGAGCGTATTCATTTACAAACAGGCTTTCTCCGGCGCTTATCTCTACAACCGCGCCGCCGCAGCCAGCATGATCATGTTCGTGATCATCGTCGCGGTATCGTCCATCATGTTCTATGCACTGCGTGACAAGGACGAGGCGAAGCTCAAAAAGATTGAGCGGCAGCAGAGGAAAGCGGAAAGACTTGCAAGGAAGGAGGCGGAGAAATAATGACTGGAGAGAGACATATCAGCAAAGGCCGCGGGCATTACGGCAAGATCACGATCATTCTGATCATCTGCATCATCCTCGCGATTCTCTCGCTGTTCCCGTTCGTCGTCATGTTCGTGAACTCCACGAGGTCGACGACGCAGATTCAGCAGCATGCGGTATCCGTGATCCCTTCCGTTTACATGATGAAAAACCTGGGGATCCTGCTCGGCAAGAGTTTCAACCCGGCGGTCGGCTTCATCAACTCCCTGATCGTTTCGGTATGCGTCACGGCGCTCGCAACCTATTTCTCCACGCTGACAGCCTATGGCATCGTCATCTATGACTGGAAGCTGCGCGACGCGTTCTTCGGTTTCATCCTGGCGATCATGATGATCCCGGCGCAGATCACGATGATCGGTTTCTATCAGATGGTCTACAAGATTCACATGACGAACCACCTTGCCATGCTGATCCTGCCGGCAATCGCTTCGCCGTCCATGGTGTTCTTCATGCGCCAGTACATGAAGCCGGCTCTGTCCATCGAGATCGTGCAGTCCGCGAGAATTGACGGTGCGGGAGAGTTCTACACCTTCAACAAGATCGCGCTTCCCATCATGAAGCCCGCGATCGCAACCCAGGCGATCTTCACCTTCGTATCGAGCTGGAACAACCTGTTCACCCCTCTGGTACTGTTAACGGACCAGAAGAAGTATACGCTTCCCATCATGATCTCGCTCCTGCGCGGTGATATTTACAAGACAGAATACGGCGCGGTATACATGGGCCTGACACTCACGGCGCTGCCGCTCATCGCGGTGTACCTGATCCTGTCAAGATACATCATTGCCGGTGTCGCCCTGGGCTCCGTCAAAGGATAACGAATAAGCGTCGGAGAGCTGACCTCCGGCGCTTATTATCACAAATGATATGAAGTTATCGCGAAAACAGCAGTCAGGCCTGATCTTTTTTGATGATCGAGGTAGAGAATCGCTTGCTGTCGTACTGCTCTGAGTACCGGCGGTATTCCTTCGGGGAGAAGCCGGTGATCTGTTTGAAGCTTCGCGAGAACGAGGTGAGCGAGTGGAAGCCCGTCCGGTAGCAGACATCGGTGACGGACATGTTGGAGTTGAGCAGCTCCTCGGCGGCCTGGATCCTGCGGTTGAGCAGATGGTCGTAGAAGGTTGTGCCGGTGTACTCTTTGAAGAGGCGCGAGAAGTGGAACTTCGAGAAGCCGACGAAATCGGCTGCCTCATCCAGAGAGATATCGTCCGGATAGTGCTCATCCACCATGGCGAGAAGGTCGGCGAACTTGTTGTAGTTGACCCGGGCATGGCTGTTGTTTTCCCCGATCTCGAAATTCTCGCTGCCGCGGAAGAAATCCTTGCCGATTGCAGCGAAGACGCGGATCAACCGCGCGTACACGTTCATCTCCCACATCGGAAGGTTCTCGAAATAGATGTCCGTCGCCTTCTGCAGCTCGTCGGCAACATAGCGGTAGATTCCGGAATGGTTGCGCGCCGTCAGGTACATGGGCTGCGAGAAGAGGGGAGAGACGATCTTGTAATCGCGGTAAACCATGAGCGGCTCGGGGTCGATGAGCATGACGAAACGCGCGCCCTTAGGCTGTGCGAGCAGGCGGTGGATCATGTGGGAAGGGATGATGAGAATCTCACCCTCCTGCAGGTTGAAAGTCTTTTGCCCCGCCGTCACGGTGTAGCCGTTCTCAATGCAGTAGATGATCTCAATCGCGCTGTGGTGATGCGTCTCGTACCCGTCCTCCTGGCAGTTGTACCAGATGCGGAGATGGCTGTCCTTGATGTAGTCGACGATCTCCAGGGTATCGCTCACGTTGCGCGAGGGGTCCTCCTGATCGAAGGCGTCGGGCTGGCGGTATTTGATCGGGATGTCTCCCGAAGGCTTGTAAGGGCTGACGGTATAACTCATATCTTATCTACATTACCTGAATCAAGAAATAGTGACTATTCAGGACTTAACTCGAAAATCTGTGATTTTCATCGCTATGCTGAATAGCTTTCATTATACTGCAAAGCATTACCAGATAACCAGAGGCTTATAAGGAGGCCAAGGAACATGGACAGAACAGCTGCACGAAAGAGGGCAGAAGAACTGGTGTCGAAGATGACACTGGAGGAGAAGGCATCCCAGCTGCGCTACGATTCTCCTGCCATTGAGAGGCTGGGAATTCCGGAGTACAACTGGTGGAATGAGGCACTGCACGGCGTGGCAAGAGCCGGCACCGCGACTGTTTTCCCCCAGGCGATCGCCATGGCGGCAGCATTCGACGCGCCGATGATGAAGGAGATTGGCGACGCGATCGCAGATGAGGGCAGGGCAAAATATAACGAGCAGGCAAAGCGCGGCGATCGTGACATCTACAAGGGGCTGACTTTCTGGTCACCCAATGTCAACATCTTCCGTGACCCCCGCTGGGGCAGGGGCCATGAGACCTACGGTGAGGATCCGTACCTCACCTCGCGCCTTGGCGTAAACTTCGTCGAGGGCCTGCAGGGCGATGGCGAATATATGCACGCGGCGGCCTGTGCGAAGCATTTCGCGGTGCATTCGGGCCCTGAGGCGGAACGCCATCATTTCAACGCCGTTGCATCGAAAAAGGATATGGAAGAGACGTACCTCCCCGCCTTCGAAGCCTGCGTGAAGGAGGCGAAGGTAGAGGCAGTCATGGGCGCCTACAACCGCACGAACGGAGAGGTCTGCTGCGGGAGCCCGACGCTGCAGAAGATCCTGCGCGGCAAGTGGGGATTTCAGGGTCACTTCGTGTCCGACTGCTGGGCCATCCGCGATTTCCACGAGCACCACAAGATCACGAATTCGCCGGAAGAGTCCGTTACCCTGGCGCTCGAGAACGGCACGGATGTCAACTGCGGCTGCACCTATCAGAAGATTCTCTCTGCCCACGAGAAGGGCATGATCGATGAGAAATACATCACAGAGTCCTGCATTCGCCTGTTCACGACAAGGTATCTCCTTGGTCTCTTCGATGAGACTGAGTACGACAAAGTTCCCTACACGGAAGTGGAGAGTCCGGCACACTTATCTCTCGCGAACCGCGCGGCGAGAGAGGGCATTGTCCTCTTGAAGAATGACGGCGTTCTGCCGCTGTCCATAGGAAAGCTTTCCTCCATCGGTGTCATCGGTCCCAACGCGAACGCGAGAGCAGCGCTCATCGGCAACTATCACGGCACGGCAAGCCGCTATGTCACGATTCTCGAAGGGATCCAGGATGCGGCAGCAGCAGAGAACAGGCGCCGGAGTGAGGCCGGAAATGCCGCAGATGATGGCAATGGAAGCCTTCGCGTCTTCTACTCCCAGGGGTGCGATCTCTCGAAAGATAACGTGGAGCCGCTCTCCAAACCGGAGCTGGCGGATCGCTTCGCTGAGGCACTGACCGTCGCGGATTATTCCGATGTGACCATTCTTGTCATTGGACTCGATGAGACGCTCGAGGGCGAGGAAGGAGATGATGGCAACGCGTATTTCTCCGGAGATAAGAAGGATCTGAAGATTCCTCCGTTCCAGTATGAGATGGTGCGGAACGTCCTGCGCCACACGAAAGAGACGGGCAAGAAGTCGATCCTTGTGAATGTATCCGGCAGCGCGCTGGATCTGTCTGTGGGAGAAGAGCTGGCGGACGCGGTGGTCCAGGTGTTCTACCCCGGCGCATCCGGTGGCAGCGCGGCAGCAGACATTCTGTTCGGCAAGGCATCCCCTTCCGGCAAGCTTCCTGTCACCTTCTACCACGACGAGGACAAGCTCCCTGACTTCGAAGACTACTCCATGTGGGGCAGAACCTACCGCTATTTCGACGGAACACCGCTGTACCCGTTCGGGTATGGCCTGACCTACGGCGACTGCAGCGTGGATGGAATGGAAGTGACCGTGCCTGATGCGGGACTTGTCTATGATCCGGATGAGGCAGAGCCTGCGGCAGAAGCCACGGCCGGTGTCTGCGTGCATGTGCGCAATGACGGAAGCATGGCAACGGACGATGTGCTGCAGCTCTACATCCGGGATGAAGAGTATGAAGGTGCGGTGCCGCACCCTTCGCTGTGCGGCTTCGAGCGCGTCAGTCTGGCGCCAGGCGAAGAGAAGGGTGTGACACTCGCTGTCCGCGCCAGAGCGTTCACGAGCGTCGATGACGACGGCCTCCGCCTCATCCGCAGCCACAAATTCACCCTCTATGCCGGCTTCCAGCAGCCCGATGAGAGGAGCCACGCACTCACCGGTCATGAGTGCGCTTCCAGCGAAGTGACAATCTGATTTACCCTAAAAGATCGTTTGCGGGTTGCGCATTAGCATGGTCTGCAAGCTTATACCGAGTGCCGCGTATTTCGCGGCACCCGCGGGAGAAAATCGCCAAGGCGATTTCTCGCGAATCGGGTTCTCGGAAACGCTTCCTTCCCTCTACAAGGATACCCCTGCGGTAACCGTAAGATCTGAGCAGTCTTTCGGATCGCCGCAGGGGCATCTTTGATTTGAATCACTTTATCAGGAAGAAAAGAGCTGTGCAGCAAAATCTGCCTGTGTTGGAGGAATCTCTCAGTCGTAAGAATTCGTCTCGAAATCCCGCTCCGGCAGTGACTTCGGGCGGTAAGACATGGCACTCACCTGGTAAACCGTGACGAAGGCCTGCGGGTCTGTTTTGCGAAGATAGGACATGAGTTTCTGGTATTCCTGGCGATCCACGACAGTGATGATCTCGTGGTGCCGTCGCAGCCGGTAGGCGCCGATTGCCTCGTAGAGTGTCGCGCCGCTGTGCAGCTCATTCAGAATCCACTGCCGGATTTCCTCCTCTTTGGGAGAAACAATGCAGACGCGCCGCTTCAGGCTCTGGTCGAAGATGAAGTGGTCGAGCACGATGCCGTTCACATAAGTGCCGAGGACGGAGAGTACCACGGTTTTCGAGTCGTACGCGAGCGCAGAGGAGAGTGCGACACAGATGCCCGCCGCCGACATGGCTTTGCCCAGATCAATGTGCAGGTAGCGGTTCAGAATCTTCGCGACAATGTCCAGACCGCCGCTCGAAGCGTTGCGGTTGAACAGGATCGCAAGGCCGATGCTGACGGTGAAAATATAACAGACGACATCGAGTGTGGCGTCGCCCGTGAGCGATGTGTAGTCCGGGAAGAGTTTCTCAAAAAGGCCGATGAACAGCGGCAGCGAGATCGATGTGTACACCGTCTTGTAGCCGAACTCGCGACCGCAGAGCAGGAATCCCAGGATGAGCAGTACCACGTTCATTATCATCGTGAGCTGCGAGACCTGGAGCGGGATGAAGTTCGTGAGTACGATGGCCAGACCTGAGATCGAGCTCACCGCCGCATGGCTTGGCACGAGGAAAAAGAAGACTGCGGCACCGATGATGGCGGTGGCGGCAGTCAGTATCAGCAGTTCACGGACAAGGTTTCGGATTTTCGTGGCGTTCATGTGAGATGATTTCTCCTGTTCTTTTCGTCAGTCGTGGGCGCTGTGGCCGCTCACCAGTAGGCATTGTAGTCCCCATCCCAGCCTGCCGCAATGGAATGTCAGCAGAAGATAAGGTATAATGCGAATAAAATGCGCGGCAGATAACGGAGAATATCTGCGGGAAGGAGGAAACATGGCAGACGAGACGAGAACGAATTACGCCAACGCCTACTCCAGAGTGACACCGGAGCTGGCGGCGCTGGCAGGGCAGGCAGAGGCAGCGGATGAGATTGAGAGTTCGCTGTATGTGAAATACAACGTGAAACGGGGACTCCGTGACCTGAGCGGCAACGGTGTTCTGGCTGGTCTTACCAATATTTCCGAAGTCAGGGCGAAGAAGATTGTAGACGGCCACGAGGCATCAGATGAAGGACATCTGTACTATCGCGGCTACGATATCCACGACCTGATCCACGGCTACCAGAAGGATGGGCGCTTCGGCTATGAGGAGATCGCGTATCTGCTCCTGTTCGGCAAGCTCCCTTCGATAGAGGAGCTGCGCCCGTTCGAGGATCAGCTGATTTTCTACCGCTCGCTTCCGAAGAACTTCGTGCGCGATGTCATCATGAAGGCGCCGGGGCAGGATATGATGAATGTTCTGATGCGGAGCGTCCTGACACTGTACCCTTACGATGACCACGCGGATGATATTTCCCTGCCGAACGTGCTGCGGCAGAGCATGCAGCTCATCAGCCTCTTCCCGATGCTGGCGACCTACGGCTACCAGGCATACCGGCATTATGAGCTGGATGACAGCCTTGTCATCCACCAGCCGCTCGACCATGGCAGCATCGCGGAGAATATCCTGCACCTGCTGCGTCCGGATATGCGGTTCTCCGATCTGGAGGCGAAGGCGCTGGACACAGCGCTGGTTCTGCACATGGATCACGGCGGCGGTAACAACTCGGCGTTCACGACGCACGTCGTGACCTCCACGCACACCGATACCTACTCGGCGATTGCGTCGGCGCTCGCTTCCCTCAAGGGGCCGCGTCACGGCGGTGCCAACATCAAGGTGGCAGAGATGTTCGACGACATCAAGGAGCACGTCGGCGACTGGACTGACGACGAGGAAGTGGCGGCTTACCTGGAGAAACTCCTTGCGGGAGAAGCGTTCGACCACAAGGGTCTCATTTACGGCGTAGGCCATGCTGTCTATTCGATCTCTGACCCCAGAGCGGAGCTGTTCCACGGCTATGTTCAGCAGCTTGCGGAGTATGAAGGCAGGCAGGAAGAGTACAGCCTGTACGAGAAGGTCGCGGACCTCGCCCCGAAGATCATTGCGGGTGAGAGGAAGATGTACAAGGGTGTCTGCGTCAATGTGGACTTCTATTCCGGCTTCGCCTATGACATGCTGGGCCTGCCGAGGGAGCTCTACACGCCGCTCTTTGCCATGGCGAGAATCGTCGGCTGGTGCGCGCACCGGATGGAAGAGCTCTCCAACAACGGCAAGATTATCCGCCCGGCTTACAAGTCTATCGCGCCGGACACCACCTACGTGCCGATGCAGGAGCGATAGTATACTTGCGGCGGTGTCTTCCGCGATACAGTTCCTCGCTCGTGCGGTTTGTGGATAAATCGCCGCCAGGTCTATGTCACACCAAAGATGTGAGGCGATTAATCCACAATCGCGCAAATCGCGAGGGGCTTGTACCGCGGAAGGCGCCGCCGCGATCCTTCAACATTTACCTGTGCAGGAATTCGAGCATGTCTTCGATCCAGCCGGCGACTTCGAGGCCGTCGCCGACGCCGAAGCTGTGGCCGCCGACTCGGCCGAATTTCGTGCGCACCGGGATCGAGAGCTCCTCGCAGCGAGCTCGTAGCGATTGGCTGTTCACAAACGGTACTACCGGATCATCCTCGTTTGCAACAAAGTAGAGCGGCGGGCAGTTCTCTCTTGAGAGGTAATGCTCCAGGCAGTACGGCTCCAGCGCTTCCAGCGAAATGTTCTCACCGACCAGACGCGAGAGGAAGGCGGCGCTCCCAAGCCTTGCAGGGCTCCCTTCCGGCGCCTTTGCCCATGCCTGATAGAAGAGATCCATACGCTCCGCTGTGTAGCCGAGGAAGATCATTCGGGGGCGGGGCAGATTCTTCGCGTGCCATCCAAGATTGTCGGAGGCGATCTCACCGGCGAGTGTTGCGCCCGCGGAGAAGCCTCCCAGGATGTAATCGTTCCTCCGGATGCCAAGCGCATCCGCGTTCTGATCAAGATACGAGATGGCGCGGTACACGTCCTCCAGCGCCTTGTCGATCACCGGGTGCTGCGCGGTGCGGTAATAGAGGACGAAGCAGGCATAGCCGTGCCGGTTGAGTCTCTCTGCGATTGCCATGCCCTCAATAAGGCCCCACTGTCTCGCAAACCCTCCGCCCGGGATGATCAGGGCATACGGCGCGTTCTTCTCGGTCGCAGGAAAGTGCAGGAGCTTCGCCTGATCTTTCTCGTGACACTCATACATCTCCTGTGCCGTATAGATGGGGAGAATCTTATCCCTGCCCCCATCCGGGCCGTCCGCCAGAGCCTTCACGCGCTGCAGTGCCGGCACGAAACCACATTTCTCAAAGCCATAGGAACTCAGCGTGTTGTTCCTGTGATCTTCCGTAATATAACTCCAGAAATAGTCCGCGAAGAGACCGAACTCTCCGCTATCTATCAATTCCCCAACCTTCGTGTTCTCGGTGATCTCCATTGTTGTCTCCTCCCCATGCATTGCGCGCTGTACCCCGAAGGGGTATGGCACGAGCAAAATTCATATCGCAGAAGCCGCGCCAATGCGGTCGCCTGCTCACTTATTTTGCCCTGCTGAATCAGTTACATATAACCGCAGAAGAGCGCCTGTCGCAATACGCGAGGGCAAGATAGGTAAAATAACAGGCGACAGACGGCAATTGATGTTAAACTTTATACTTTTCCCTAACGTATGATGGGAATATCAGGACAGGGAAAGGAGATCACAGATATGGCTTTGATGGAGACCCATTATTACAGTTTTTCCATGGGCAGCAACGTGACACTTAACGTGTTCGTGCCGACGCCGACGAGCTCGGAGCAGATCACGGACATGAACCGCAATGAGAAGTATGACTATGCGGACGGTCTGCCTGTTGTTTACCTTCTGCACGGGGCATACGGGGATGAATTCTCGTGGCTGCGGTATTCCAACATCGACCGCTATGCGCAGGACCACGGCATGATCGTTGTCATGGCGGACGGCGCGCTCTCATTCTATCAGAACCTTCGGGATGGCAGGAAGTTCGAGGATTATTTCACGAAGGAGCTGCCAGAATTTATCGGTAATGTTTTCCCCGCATCGAAAAAGAGAGAAGACACTTATATCGCGGGCTTCTCCATGGGCGGATACGGCGCCTGGTATCTGGGACTGGCACACCCCGAGCTGTATGCGAAGGCGGCGTCGATGTCCGGCGCGCTGGATATTGTCGGGCTCTATGAGACTTCGGGCCACGGGAGCAGCACGGACAATAATCCCTTCAACTGGGAGAACAGTTTCGGCGAGAAGCTGCAGCACCTGAAAGGGAGCGATGCCGACCTCTTCGCGCTCTATGACCAGGACGTGGCAAAGGGCTGCGTTCCGAAGCTCTATCAGGCAGTGGGGTACGATGACTTCCTGTACCAGTCGAACCTCGGCGTGCGCGACAGACTGCAGGAGAAGAATGCCGATCTTACCTTCTACGAGGGAGAGGGCGGCCACGAGTGGAATTTCTGGGACAGACAGATCCAGGCGATCCTGGACTGGTTCCTTCAGAAATAGCAGAGTATCACTTTTTATGAGGAAAGGAGATCAAATGAGTAAAACAACAGACCAGAGTGCCGCATTGGCACAGTTTCGGGAGAATGCAAAACGGCCCTTCGGAATGAGAGACAAGATCGGCTACGCAGCCGGTGACTTTGCGAACGATCTGACCTTCGTGATCGCGGCGCTGTTCATGATGAAATTCTACACGGACGTCATGGGCGTTTCTGCAGCCGTTGTAGGCCTCTTGATGATGGCGGCCAAGGTTGTCGACGCCTTCACGGACGTAGCCATGGGACAGATTGCCGATCGCTCCAGATACACGGCGCAGGGCAAGTTCAAGCCCTGGATCCTGCGTTTCTCCGGTCCGGTGGCGGTTGCGTCCTTCCTGATATTCGCGCCTTACCTTGCGAATGCGTCCATGGGACTCAAGATTTTCTGGATGTTCTTCACCTACCTGCTCTGGGGCTCGGTTTGCTACACGGGAGTGAACATCCCTTACGGCTCCATGGCTTCCGCGATGAGCGATCAGCCGGAAGAGAGACAGATGCTCTCCACCTGGAGGAACATTGGCGCGACGGTGGCGCAGATCATCATTGCGGTTGTTCTGCCGCTCATCGTTTACAACACGGACGCGGCAGGCCATCAGGTACTGAATGGCAACAAGGTAATGATGGCTTCCCTCGTCTGCTCCATCATGGCGGTCATCGTTTACATTGTCTGCTACAGGCTCTGCACGGAGCGTGTGGAGCTGGTGAACGACAAGGAGCATCAGAAGTCCACGGTGGCGCTGTTCGGCATCCTGTTCACGAACCGTGCTTTCCTCGGCATCATCATCTCTGCACTGCTCCTGCTCATCACGCAGCTCGTGCTGACAGGCATCGGCAACTACATCTATCCGAACTATTTCGGCAACACGGTCATGCTGTCCATGTCCGCACTCCTTGGCTGCGCGATTGTCCTCGTTCTGTCCACCTTCGTCACGAAGCTCTCTGACAAGGTCGGCAAGAAGGAGCTCTCTGCGATCGGCGCCTGCATCGGCGCTGTGATGCTGTTCCTCGCGTTCATCATCCACACGCACAATGTCGTGGTCTATGTCGTGATCTACTCGATCGCATACCTTGGCCTCGGCTTCTTCAACTTGATGTGCTGGGCGATGATCATCGACGTCATTGATGACATCCAGGTCAGGACCGGCACCCGTTCCGACGGCACCGTGTACTCGGTTTACTCCTTTGCGAGGAAGCTCGGCCAGGCGGCTTCCAACGGCCTGATCGGCGCACTGCTCTCCATCGTTGGCTATACGAAAGACACAGCGTTTGACGAGGGTGTTGTCAACGGCATTTACACGCTCGGCACGCTGATCCCGGCCATTGGCTTCGTGCTCATGGCACTCGCGCTCATTTTCATCTATCCTCTGACGAAGAAGCGCGTCAATGAGAATGCGGCGAAGCTGCGCGAGATTCGCGGCGAGAAGTAAAGCAAATAACTAAATCCCCGGGCGGCCCCCGTGGGTACTCTGTTCGATCTCCTATGCCTTCTCGTGGATAAATCACGTGGAAGGCTGTGAAGAGCCTTAGCTGTGTCGTGATTGATCCACAAT
>FNQX01000053.1 GCA_900107575.1 Lachnospiraceae bacterium NK3A20
AGCTGACAGGTACTAATAGGTCGGAAGCTTATCCTTAATAATCATTGTGAACTTATTTCTGTATCGGTTTTGAAGGTATCAAATAGAGAACGCGAAGCATGATCTGCTTTGCGTTTTTCTTTTATCAGACGGCAATCGGCGTTGATAAAACGGGCTTCATAAGCTATACTACTGATTGTCATTGCGGCTCCGTGGTCAAGAGGTTAAGACATCGCCCTTTCACGGCGGTAACATGGGTTCAATTCCCGTCGGAGTCATTTTGCGGACCTTTAGCTCAGTTGGTTAGAGCAGTCGGCTCATAACCGATCGGTCCTGGGTTCGAGTCCCGGAGGGTCCATTTCCATCTGCATTCGTGCAGATGGGCAACGCCGCCATGGCGGAACTGGTAGACGCGCGGGACTTAAAATCCCGTTCCCCAACAGGAGTGCGGGTTCGATTCCCGCTGGCGGCAGTCAATATAGCAGATTCACTCAACATTGTGGTTGTGTGGATCTGTTTTTTTATACCCGCTCATATTTTCGTGTATAATATGCCATGGAGGTGCGACTTGCGATACGGAATTGTCAATCGACCAGAAGTATTCCTATACGAGGATGATCTGCGATCGCGCGGCGACGAGCTGCTCTATGGCTGGGCGGTGGAGATTCGCGGCGAGAGGGAAGAGTTCTACGACGTGGAGACACATTACGGCTACACTGGCTGGCTGCCGAAAGCCGCGGTTCTGCCGGTATCGCTGACCGACTTGCAGGCGCGGGAAAAAAGACGTTGTACGAAGGTAGTGATCCGCCGTTTCATGGATGTGCTGGATGAGCCGAGGGTGCAGGGGAAGATCCTGTGCACGCTGGGGCGAGGCTGCATGATTGAGGTGACGGGCGAGGCTGCCGACGGCTATGTGAGCGTGAAGACGCTGGACGGGCAGACAGGTTTTCTCTCGGAGACGGCGCTGATCGACCGGGCGGATACGGATGCCTATTTCTGGGCTGACGACAGGGAGCATTTCTTCCTGCACCAGTTAGATCAGGCAAAAACACAAGACGCCGAGGAACTTCTGCGTGCGAGAGCCGTGTCTATGGCAAAACTCTACGATGGTGGTCAGTATCGCTGGGCTGGCAAGTCTGCGCACGGTACGGACTGCTCGGGTCTGACCTTCATGAGCTGGTTCCTCACAGGGATTCTCATTTACCGGGACGCTTCGATTGAGAATCGCTGGCCGGTGAGAGAAATTACGCTGAATCAAATCCTGCCGGGGGACCTGATTTATTTTCCGGGACACATTGGCATGTACATAGGAAATGACCACTTCATCCATTCCACGGGCTATTCGAGGGATTTCGGCGTGGCAGTCAATTCGCTGAACCCAAAGGATGACGACTACCGCGATGATCTGGCACACGCGATCCTGCATGTCGGATCACTGTTCGGAGTTGATTGATCAACAATACAACGGAATTTATCGAAATGCACGAGGAGTGTATTTCGTTGGGTGTGCCAGACAGTATGTATCCGCGGGCAGACCATCATCCTGCAATGTGGAATTCCTGCGAAGTATATGCAGTTTGGCAACAATGAATCTATGTAATGAGAGGTTATGATGAGCGAGATTGATATTGAGAAAATTGTGAAGAGTTGCGACCACACTCTGCTGAAGCCGGAGGCGACCTGGGAGCAGATCCGGGAGCTGTGCGACGACGGTGCGCGGTACGGCACGGCGAGTGTTTGCATCCCGCCCTGCTATGCGAAACAGGCGGTGGAGTATCTGGATGGCAGGCTGCCGGTCTGCGTAGTGATCGGTTTCCCGAACGGCAACTCGACCACGGCGTCCAAGGTATTCGAGGCGAAGGAAGCCATCGATAACGGCGTCAGCGAAGTCGACATGGTGATCAATATCGGCTGGCTGAAGGATAGAAAATATCAGGAGATCGAGAACGAAATTCGTGAGATCAAGGCGGCTGTCGGCAGCCATGTTCTCAAGGTGATCATTGAGACCTGTCTCCTTTCGGACGAAGAGAAGATCAGGATGTGCGAGATCGTCACCGCTGCCGGTGCGGACTATATCAAGACATCGACAGGCTTCAACGCGGGCGGCGCTACTTTTGCAGACGTCGAGCTGATGGCGCAGCACGTAGGTCCCGGCGTCAAGGTAAAGGCGGCCGGCGGTATCGCGAGCCTTGAGGATGCGCAGAAGTTCCTGGATTTGGGCGCGTCGAGGCTGGGAACCTCGCGTATCATTAAGATACTGAAGGCACAGAGTATCTGATCAGTACGGCCCGAAGCAAAAGCCAAAGGGCTTGCTTCTCCGGGCGTACCAAAGTAGATATTCAGCAGGCAGGCGTAGTTAGATCCACCCGCCGTCCACGGTAATGATCTGTCCGGTCAGGTAGGCCGGGGCAGACGCCAGCTGCCAGAGGGCAGCGGCGATTTCTTCGGGAGAAGCGAAGCGGCCTGCGGGGATTTCCTCTGCAAGGTCTGCCTTCTCCTCTTCTGAGAGGTTGTCGTTCATCACGGTGTCCACGCAGCCGCAGGCGATCGCGTTCACCGGAATGTGGGAAAGCGCGAGCTCTTTGCCGAGCGCTTTCGTGAGGGAGTTGATCCCGCCCTTGGTGGCGGAGTAGGCCGCTTCACAGGAAGCGCCTACGTTTCCCCAGACGGAGGAAATGTTGATGATGCGGCCGGGGCAGGCATCCGGCGAAAGGTTGTCGGAACCTGCTGCCTTAAGGAACATCGGAATCGCCTCTCTCGAGGTATAGAACACGGAAGAGAGGTTCACGGACACGATGCGGTTCCACTCCTCGTCGGTCATCTCCTGGAGGAGTCCTACGTAGGAGATTCCGGCGTTATTGACGAGCAGGTCAAGGCGTGGGATCCCGGCGAAGAGGTCACGCACCGCAGCGGGATCTGCCATATCGCAGCGGACGGGTGTCACGGTGACGTTATACTCTGTGGAGAGCTGCGCCGCAGCCTTCTGCAGCGCGTCCATAGTTCGGCTGCAGGTGAGATACAGATTGTAGCCGTGGCGCGCCAGGTTCTGCGCGATGGCAAGGCCGATGCCGCGGGATGCGCCCGTGACCAGCGCGACTGGCCGGGGCGAGTTTACGTGACTGATATTCTTGTCGGAGAAGCGGGAGAAATCTTTCATGATAGGCTCCTGTTGGCTGCACGCACGGTGCGTATGATAGGTTCCAAAGAGCGCTTGCCCTCTATCGGATTGCATGGTACACGCTATGCTACCGTGAGAGCAAAACACAGATTGTGAGGCGACCTCTGGGGCGGCCTTATGTTTTCACTATATCAGGAGAAGTTTAGCATAGATGAGCAGTATGCGCACGGAGAGGAAAAGGGATACGAAGAACGGCGTGAAGCGTCTGGTATTCGTCGCCCTGGCGGTGGCGATTCAGATCTTCTGGATTTATGTCCTGCTGCGCTGGCTCAACACCTATTCCACGTGGGCGGATATGCTGCTGCGTTTCGTCGTGCTGGTCCTCGTCCTGTACATTTACGGCAGGCACAGTAACTCCGCGCTGAAGATGCCCTGGCTCCTGCTCATGATGGCGGCGCCGCTTCTCGGGTCGATTCTCTACCTCCTCATGGGGCGGCCGGACACGACGAAAGGAATGCAGAAGCGCTTCGAGGACATCGACCGGATGCTGATGCCGTTGCTATCACAACAGGACGACGTCCTGGCCGAAATCGAGGAGAAGGACAGGAATATCGCGGGCATCTCGAAATACCTGTGGAATTTCGCGGGCTTTCCCGTTTACCATGACAGCAACGCGACCTACTACAAGGATGCGGCGGACGCCATCCGGGCGCAGATTGAGGATCTGAAGAAGGCGAAGAAGTTCATTTTCATGGAATACCACGCCATCGAAGATAAGGAATCTTTCGCGCCGATCAAAGAGATCCTGTACGAGAAGGCGATGCAGGGGCTGGATGTGCGGCTGTTCTACGACGACGTCGGGAGCATCGGTTTCCTCGATGGTACGTTCATCCGCAAGATGGATGAGCTGGGGATCAAGACGCGTGTATTCAATCCCGTCGTGCCTTTCGTCAAGATGTTCATGAATAACCGCGACCACCGGAAAATAACAGTCATCGACGGGGAAGTGGCCTACACGGGAGGCTATAATCTCGCCAACGAGTATTTCCATCTGACGCAGCCGTACGGGTACTGGAAAGATGACGGAATCCGGCTCGAGGGCGGGTGTGTCGCGAGTTTCACGGTGATGTTCCTCGAGATGTGGAACGCGATCAGTGCCACCGATCGGGACGACAAGGATTTCAACCGCTTCTTCCCGAAGCCCCTGGGCGCGGCAGGGCGCGGCGTTCCGGCGGAGAACACCGGCTACATTCAGCCGTACGCGGACTCTCCGATGGATGAGGAACACACCGGTGAGAACGTGTACATGAATATCCTGAACCGGGCGACGGATTACTGCTATTTCATCACGCCTTACCTCATCATTACGGATGAAATGTACAAGGCATTCACGCTCGCGGCCAAGCGCGGCGTCGATGTGAGGATCATCACGCCCGGCATTCCGGATAAGCGGATCACCTACAGCATTACGAGATCCTACTACGCGGAGCTCGCACGCGGAGGTGTCCGGATCTTCGAGTACACGCCGGGATTCTGTCACGCGAAGCTCTGCGTTTCCGACGACAAGGTCGCGACCTGCGGCAGCATCAATCTCGACTACCGGAGTCTGTTCCACCACTTCGAGAACGGTGTGTTCCTGTACGACAACAAGGCGGTTGCGGACATCAGGAAGGACTTCGATTCTATGTTCCCGCAGTGCGAGGAAGTGACGGTCCGCTACCGCGACAGCCGCAAGGTGATCTACAGGATTTTCCAGTGTCTCTTGCGACTTATCGCGCCATTGATGTGATGGTATCGATGGCGGCGGATCCGGCCTCAGCAGTAAGCACCGAAAAGCTCTGGCTCCAGCGATAGCAGTCACCATAGCGAAAACCACCATCAAAAATCATAGCAAATACTACAGCAGGAACATAGTAAGAGAGGGTAACCAACCATGGCTTTTTCATCCAACAGTTATCAGCAGCTGGGCTTTGCCGACAGACTGATGTCTCTGAATGACCGCGAGAGGAAAATGCTCGAAGAATCGTGGGCGGGCGTGTTCGCCGACAGGATTTTCCCGCGCATTGACGAGAAGATTTTCAAGGATCTCTACAGCACGGATTCCGCCAGGCCGAGCGGGCCTGTGAACGTGACGGTCGGCGCGCTGATCCTGGGAGAGATTTTCGATCTCACTGACGAGGAACTGATCTCGAGCATTGTCTGCGATGTCAGATATCAGATGGCGCTGCGCACGACGAGCGAGGTGGTACAGCCGATTTCTGTGCGGACGCTGCAGCGCTTCCGCAAGAGGTGCCAGGATCACCAGAGGGAGAGCGGGCAGAACCTTCTGCGCGAATGCATTGAAAATTTCTACGGAGAAATGGATGAGTACCTGCGCACTTGTTTTCCGGAGAAGAATCTGGACGCGGGAAGTCTCATCGATGGCATCACGAGAGCGCGCGGCGGCAGTTTCGATTACCGCATCGTTTCCACCCCCGAGGTGTTCAAGATCAACGTGCTGCCGGCGCATTCCGACCACGTCGCCTACGCGAGCGAAGAGGAGATGGAAGAGGAGATCACGTCCCTTCGCTATTCGTTGAACGGGCTGTGGAAGTTCTCTTATGCGAAGAATTATGACGAGGCGGTGCGCGGGTTCGAGAAGACTTCCTATGATGCCAGAGCCTGGGATGAGATCCGCGTGCCTGCCCATATTCAGCTGGAGGGGTACGACAAGCCTGCCTACATCAACGTGCAGTATCCGTGGGACGGCCGCGAGGACGTGCGTGAGGGGAAGGTGCCGAAGGAGTACAACCCGGTCGGCAGCTATGTGAAGTATTTCACCGTCCCGGACAACATGCAGGGAAAGCCTCTGTGCATCTCTTTCCAGGGCGTCGAGAGCGGCTTCGCGCTGTGGCTGAACGGCAGTTTTGTCGGCTACAGCGAGGACAGCTTCACGCCGTCCGAATTCGACCTCACGCCGTACCTTGTCCGCGGTGAGAACAAGCTGGCGGTGCAGGTATTCAAGTGGACGAGTTCGAGCTGGCTCGAAGACCAGGATATGTTCCGGTTTTCTGGTATTTTCCGCGACGTGTATCTGTACACGTATCCCGCGGCGCACATCTACGACTGCAAGGTGAGAACGCTCCTCGACGACGCGTACGAGAATGCGGAGCTCCTGATCGCAACGAAAATGAGTGCTCCTGTTGGAAAACAGCAGGCGGACCGCAGCGCTTACGGCTCCACGGAGTACCGTCTCCTGGACCGGAACGGCCGGGTGATCGTCTCCGGCAGGATTGACAATGAGGAAGAGAATGAGATCCGTGAGAAAGTATCGGCGCCGTACCTTTGGAGTGCCGAGGAGCCCTATCTCTACGATCTGTATCTTGTGACAAGCGATGCGTCCGGTAAGGCGGTCGAGTACGTGCACGAAAAAGTCGGCTTCCGCAGGTTTGAACTGAAGGACGGCCTCATGCAGCTCAACGGGAAGCGGATTGTTTTCAAGGGAACGAACCGGCACGAATTCACCTGCGACAAGGGGCGTGCTGACATGAGCCGGGAGACGCTGATTCAGGATCTTACGATCATGAAACAGAACAATATCAACGCCATCCGCACGAGTCACTATCCCAATGATTCCAAGCTGTACCGTCTGTGCGATGAGTTCGGCCTGTATCTTATCGCGGAGAACAATATGGAAACGCACGGCAGCTGGGATCGGGCCGACTATCCCGGCGCGGACAGGAGCGGCATCGTCCCGGGAGATAAGAAACAGTGGCAGGAGGTTCTCCTGGACCGCGTGAATTCCTGCTATCAGAGGGACAAGAATCACCCCGCGATCCTAATCTGGTCATGCGGCAATGAGTCCAACGGCGGGAGTGTCATCTATGAGATGAGCCGGCTGTTCCACACGCTGGATCCGGACCGCCTCGTGCACTATGAGGGTGTGGTTCACGACAGAACCTACAACGTGACGAGTGACATGGAGAGTCAGATGTATCCGCCGGTGGAGTCGATCCGCGCGTTCCTCAAAGAGAACCCGGAGAAGCCGTTTATCTGCTGCGAATACACGCATTCCATGGGCAATTCCAATGGCGCGATGTTCAAATATACGGACCTTACGGACGAGGAGCCGAGGTACCAGGGCGGCTTCATCTGGGATTTCGTCGACCAGTCGATCCGCGAGAAGGACCGCTATGGCAGGGAGTACCAGGCTTACGGCGGCGACCATCTGGAGAGACCGACGGACTACAGTTTCTCCGGCAACGGCATTGTGGCCGGTGACAGGACGCCGTATCCCAAGTGCCAGGAAGTGAAGTTCAACTATCAGAACATCACAGCGAAGGTCGGCGAGGACCAGGTGCTCGTCATCAACAAGAATCTCTTCGTCAGCACGGATGCGTACGACTGCGTTGTACTCCTTACGAGAAACGGTGAGAAGATTCTGGAACAGGCGATGAATACCGGTGTTGCGCCGCTCTCGGAGAAGGTGTATCCGCTGCCTTTTGCGATACCGGAAGAGGCCGGCGAGTACGCGGTGACGGTTTCTTTCCGTCTGAAGAAAGACGAGATCTGGGCAGAGAAGGGCTACGAAGTGGCCTTCGGGCAGCACGTGTTCCGGAAGGAAGCGGTAACTACGGGTGCTGGAGCAGCGCATACAGCACTGCCCTCGGGAACCATTTCGGCAGCAGGCAGAGGGAGCAATCCTGTATCGACAACGAACGCCGTGGCACCGGAGAACGGAGAGAAGGCCGGAGCGACAATGGCTTTGGGCTGCGCTAGGCGAGTGTCTGCCGGGAATGCCGTGGTATGGGCGCCGATGAGCGCCGAAGGGCAGCAGGAGCACGACGAGTTCCATGTGATCCGCGGAACGCACAATATCGGCGTGAAGGGTCTTGATTTCGATGTGCTGTTCGGCGGACTCAACGGCGGCGGCCTTCAGTCCTACCGCTATGGCTCGAAGGAGCTGATTGAGGCGACGCCAAGGCTGAATTTCTGGAGACCTGTGACGGACAATGACAAGGGAAATCACCTTGGCGCGCGCTGTGGAATCTGGAAGCTTGCAAGCGACTACGCGGACGTGATGCCGGGGCAGGTTAGCACACCGGAAGAGTGGACTGAGGTCGTGGGTTATCCGAAGCTGCAGAAGTTCACAGATCATGTCGATGTGACTTATCGCTACTGGCTGGGGACGATCCCGCAGAACACGATGGATGTGGTTTACCGTGTCTGGGAGAACGGCACGGTGACATTCGCCCTGGATTACACGCCGGTGGAGGGTCTTCCCCCGATGCCGGAGTTCGGTATGATGTTCACGTTGAACGCGGACTATGACCGGCTGGAGTTCTACGGAAACGGACCCGAGGAGTGCTACTGTGACAGGGAGCGTGGCGCGAAGCTCGGCATCTGGGAGACGGGGGTTGCGGAGAACATGACGCGTTACCTGGTGCCGCAGGAGTGCGGCAACCGCACGGCGGTGCGCTGGGCGAAGTTGACGGACCGGAAGGGGGGAGGAATTCTCTTCTCTTGTGGCGATAGCACGAAGCTGGATACCGGCACCGGCAGGGTCAACGGCGCCGAGGGCGGCATGAATTTCTCCGCGCTTCCGTACACGCCGAATGAGATTGAGAACGCGGCACACCACACGGAGCTGCCGCCGGTGCACCACACGATTGTCCGCGCAAGTCTCATGCAGATGGGCGTTGCGGGCGATGACAGCTGGGGGGCGAAGACGCACCCCGAGTTCCTGCTGCCGAATGACAGACCGCTGCACTTCGAGTTCTCGATGCGCGGCATCTGACATATGAATTAATAAATCCCGCCGAGGTGGGTCGGCTGCGGTGCAGTTTCTTCGCTCGTGCGGCTTGTGGATGAATTGCCGTGAGAGGCAGTGTTGCCTCTATGTTATGCAGCAATTAAT
>FNQX01000037.1 GCA_900107575.1 Lachnospiraceae bacterium NK3A20
ATGTCACGATCACAGGGGATGTAAAGACCGGCTTCACGGTTACGAATACGCATGAGACCGAAAAGACGAGCATCAGCGGTAGCAAAACCTGGAAAGATAATGACAACCAGGATGGTGCAAGACCGGACAGCATCACGATCAATCTTCTGGCAAATGGCACGAAGGTAGACAGCAAGGTTGTTACAGCCTCTGACGACTGGAAGTGGACCTTTGAGGATCTTCCGAAGTATGAGAAAGGTAAGGAGATCACCTACACCATCACCGAGGATGCCGTTGAGGGATACACGCCCGAGATCAAGGACTATGATGTGACCAACACCCATACACCGGGCAAGACCAGCGTTGCGGTCACCAAGGCATGGAGCGACAGCAATGATCAGGACGGCAGGCGGCCGGACAGCGTCACCGTTCATCTTCTGGCGGACGGAGAGGATACCGGAAAGAGTGTCATCCTGAATGAGGCTAACAACTGGTCGGATTCGTTTACGGATCTGGCTGAGAAGAAAGCCGGAGCTGCAATCGCTTACACGGTAACAGAGGACAAAGTTGCGGGCTACGATGTAACAATTACAGGGGATGCGAAGACCGGTTTCACGGTAACGAATACACATGAGACCGAGACGACCAGCATCAGCGGCGCGAAGACCTGGGATGACAATGATAACCAGGACGGCGCAAGACCGGACAGCATCACCATCCGTGTGCTGGCAAATGGTAAAGAAGTAGCCACCAAGGAAGTTACAGCAGCTGACAACTGGGCATGGACCTTCAAGGATCTTCCGAAGTATGAGAATGGTGAGGCGATCACCTATACCATCACCGAGGATGCCATAGAGGGTTACACTACTGAGGTTAATGGCTATGACGTAACGAATACGCATACACCTACTCAGCCGACACCTACGCCTACGCCGGACAAGCCGACACCTACACCGTCGGTACCGGTAGAGATACCTACGCCTACGCCGAACAAGCCGACACCTACACCGGACAAGCCGGTAGAGACTCCGACGCCTACGCCGAACAGGCCGACATCGCCGGCACCCACACCGACTCCGGAAACTCCGATTACGTATGAAACACACGTGACAGGAGCGAAGGTTTGGAATGACCAGAACAATGCCGCGGGTGGCAGACCTGCCGCGATCACCGTTCGCCTGTATCAGAACGATGTGGAGATTGCGGCGCAGACTGTTACGGCGGAGAACAACTGGATGTTCGACTTCGGCACGCATCCGACCTTCGTGGCTGGCGTGAAGCAGACTTACACAGTTCGTGAGGATGCGGTTGTGGGGTACAAGGGCGAGGTTGCTCAGCGTGCGGCAACGGAGAATACCGGAGACAGAGTGACGGAGACCGTTACGGTAGCTGTGACCAACACACCGAACGGACCAACTCCTACACCAACGGTGACACCGACGCCTACGCCGAACAGAGCGACACCTACCCCGAATACACCGGGTGGCGTTCGCGGAGCTTTCCGTGACAGGAACCACAACGGTATTGACGACAGGCTGGAAGGCACTGGCCGCACGAGAAACGCACGGACCGGCGATGACAGCAATCTTCCTCTCTATGGAGGCATGGCTGGTATCGCGGCTGCGGCACTCGCGATCTGGGCGGTGCTCAGGAGAAAGCTTGGCAGGAATCAGTAATACAACCGAATAGTACAGGTTCCGGAAGGGCCGGCAGCGTCAGCTGCCGGCCCTTTCGCTTTGCCGTAGGGCTGCATATTCCGGAAAATCGGACCGTGGAGCATCCGGCAGCTTGTACAATTCACCCAACGATTCTTCGTACAGTTCGCTGAAAATGATCAATTCTTCTAATAAGCCTTGAATTATCCACACGGCTGAACTATATTGGTAACAGTTCCGGTAACGTTACCGAAATCGGTACCGGCGGTGACATCGTTACAGATAACTTATCGGTATCGGACATGACAAGTCACAAAGGAGAGGAAAGATGAAAAAGAGAGTATTGAGCATTGTCCTTGGTACGGCCATGGCAGCTTCTGTACTGGCTGGCTGCGGATCCACAGATTCCGCGGAGCCGGCTGCGACAGCGGCGCCTGCAGATGCAGACACCGCTGCTACGGAAGCTGCGACGGATGCGGCAACCACCGCTGCGGAAGGCAATACAGAGACTGCGACCACAGAGGCTGCGGCGGATGCGGAAGCCGGTGATATTCCCGGCGGCAGAGTATACCTTCTGAATTTCAAGCCGGAGACAGACGACGCGTGGCAGGATCTTGCATCGACCTACAATGGTATGGGAGGCAATGTCACTGTCGTGACTGCGGCTGATGGTCAGTATGCGACGACTCTTCAGTCGGAGATGGCGAAGAGCGAAGCGCCGACGATCTTCAATATCGGCAACAGCACGGACGCACAGACCTGGGATGATTACACCTACGATCTTAAGGGGTCTGCTGTTTACGATCACGTATCCGATCATTCCCTGGATGTGCTATACAACGGCAAGACGGCTGCCATCGCGAACTGCTACGAGGCGTACGGTATCATCTACAACAAGACGATCCTCGACGCTTACTGTACGCTGGACGGCGCGAAGGTTGCCTCCGCGGATGAGATCCAGGATTTCGATACGCTGAAGGCGGTCGCGGATGATATCAACAGCAGAGTGGATGAGCTCAATGAGGCGCTGGCCGGAACTGCTTTCGACGGCACAGTGACGGAAGCATTCGCGAGTGCGGGCCTCGACGATTCGTCTTCCTGGAGATTCTCCGGACACCTTGCGAACTTCCCTCTCTACTATGAGTTCAAAGATGACGGACTCGAGGATCTGACCGCTGGTGAGCCAGAGATCAAGGGCACTTACCTCGACCAGTACCAGAAGGTATGGGATATGTACGTTGCGGATTCCGCGGCGGATCCCGCAACGCTCGCAGGCGGCACTTACAACGCGGAAGAGGAGCTGGGCCTTGGCGAAGCGGTATTCTATCAGAACGGCGACTGGGAGTTCTCCGCACTGACCAATCCGGAGAACGGCTACATCGTGACTGCCGACGATCTCGACATGATGCCGATCTACTTCGGCGTCGATGATGAGAACGAGGGCCTCGCGGTTGGCACGGAGAACCACTGGGCAGTCAACAGCAAGGCAGCGCAGGAGGATATCGACGCTTCCCTGTATTTCCTCAACTGGGCGATCACCTCGGATGAGGGACGTGACGCCATTGTCAACACGATGGGCCTGTCTGCTCCGTTCGACACCTTCACAGGAGACTTTGCTCCCGCCAACGCGTTCGGCGCCAAGGCTGCTGTTTACACAGAGGCCGGCAAAACATCTACCGCATGGAGCTTCAACGCGACACCGAATGTAGACGACTGGAGAGCGGACGTCGTATCCGCGCTGACGGCTTACACCGACGGCTCCGGAGACTGGGACGCCGTGAAGGATGCTTTCGTTACCGGCTGGGCTGATCAGTGGAGATTAGCACACGCTGAGTAATACGATCCCGGGGCGAGTGGGCTTACTGTCACTCGCCCCATTTTCATGTCAGCCGGGAGGGTAACACCATGGAAAAATCTATCAAACGCTACTGGCCATTGTTCGTTCTGCCGACGATGGCTGCATTCGCCATCGGATTCATCATACCGTTCGGGTACGGTATCTTCCTCTCTTTCTGTAAGTTCACGACGGTGGTCGACTGGAAATGGGTCGGCGTGCAGAACTATACGAAGATTTTCTACGTGAACGGCAAGCTCGACACGACGTTCCTGCATTCACTCTGGTACACGGCGCTGTTCACTCTCGTGACGGTCCTTGTCATCAATCTCGCGGCGTTCGGGGTGGCAATGGCGCTCACGAAGGGCATCCGCGGCACGAATCTGTTCCGCACGGCCTTCTTCCTGCCAAACCTCATCGGCGGCATCGTTCTGTCTTATATCTGGCTGATGATCTTCAACGCGTTCCTGAACAGCTATCACAAGACGATTGTCTCGACGCAGTGGTACGCCTTCTGGGGTCTGGTCATTGTCGTCTGCTGGCAACAGATCGGCTACATGATGATCATCTACATCGCGGGCATTCAGAACATTCCGGCGGATCTCATCGAGGCGGCGAAGATCGACGGGGCGAACAACCGTCAGATGCTGCGCTACGTCACGATCCCGCAGCTTGCGCCGACGATCACGATCTGCACCTTCCTCACGCTGACGAACGGGTTCAAGCTCTTCGATCAGAATCTCGCGCTCACGGGCGGCAATCCCGGCAAGCTGAGTCAGCTCCTCGCCCTCAACATCTATGACACGATGTACGGCACGACCGGCTGGCAGGGCGTGGGTCAGGCGAAGGCTGTAATTTTCTTCCTTCTGGTGGCGGTGATCTCGCTCCTCCAGAATAAGCTGACGAGAGGAAAGGAGACGGAGAACTGATATGGCACGCTCTAAAATGAAAACAACAGGCGCCAGCGTTTCCACTGTGCGCCGCGCGAAACACGGTGGCATTTGGACGACGATGTTCGCTCTCATTTCCCTGCTCTGGATCTCGCCGGTATTCATCGTCCTCCTCAACTCGTTCAAGAGGAAGGCTTATATTTTCCGGAATCCTTTTGGCATCAGTACCGCGCCGCTTTCGGCAGGATTTGTGAAGTGGCAGGCCGGCATCTCGAAAACTTTCGTCGGGTGGCTCAATTACGCAAACGCCGTGAAGAAGACGAATTTCTTCCAGTGTTTCGGTTACTCGCTGTTCATCACGGTTGCGTCCGTCGCGCTTATCGTGCTGTGTTGCAGCATGTGCGCCTGGTACATCGTACGGGTGCACAATGTCATGACGAAGGGGATCTACCTTCTGTGTCTGTTCTCCATGATCGTACCCTTCCAGATGGTCATGTTCACGCTCTCGAAATTCGCGAACATGCTGCACCTCTCGAATCCGTGGGGCATTGTCATTGTCTACCTCGGCTTCGGCGCGGGACTTGCGGTATTCATGTTCACGGGCTTCGTGAAGAGTGTGCCCATTGAGATTGAGGAAGCCGCCATGATCGACGGCTGCACGCCGCCGGAGATGTTCTTCCGCGTCGTGATCCCGATCATGAAGCCCACGATTATCACGGTCGCGATTCTGGACGCCATGTGGATCTGGAACGACTACCTCCTGCCGTCCCTTGTCCTCAACATCAATAAATACAAGACGATCCCGATCGCGGTGCAGTATCTGAAACAGTCGCACGGCCAGATCGACTGGGGCGCGATGATGGCCGTCCTCGTGCTCGCGATCGTGCCGATCATCATTTTCTACATGGCCGCGCAGAAATATATCATCGAAGGCGTCATGGCCGGCGCGGTCAAGGGGTAAAATTATTCCCGGCTATGATATAATCTGTGGGTATCGTATCTGTCAAATTGTCTTGCTCCCGCATCCATGCATGGACCGGAGCATCGTTCTGAACTATTACGGATAGGAAAATTATATGAGAAGAAGTAGCGGCGTGCTGCTCCCTGTGGCCAGTCTGCCCGGAAGATTCGGCATCGGCAGTTTTTCCAAAGAAGCGTATCATTTCGTCGATTTCCTGGCGGCGTCGGGGCAGTCATACTGGCAGATCCTGCCGCTGGGGCAGACGGGGTACGGGGATTCTCCGTACCAGTCATTCTCGACCTTTGCGGGCAATCCGTATTTCATCGACATTGAGCGTCTCATCGAGGCGGGGTACCTCACGGAAGAGGAGGCAGCAGCCGTGGATTTTGGAAGCGACCCCTCCGCAATCGACTATGAGAAGATTTACCGCGGGCGTTTCCCGCTCCTGCAGCGGGCGTATGCGAACAGCCCGTATGCGCTTCACTTGAGAGCGCCGTGGGATGACGCGCAGTATGACGCGGAGAGAGAGGCCTTTGCCACATTCATCAGAGAGAACGCGGACTGGCTGGAGGACTATGCGCTCTACAGCGCAGTCAAAATAGAACAGGGCGGCCGCGCCTACATTGAATGGGATGACGATATCCGGCTCCGGAAGCCTTCGGCCCTTGCGCACTACAGGGAAGAGCTCGCGGACGAGATCCGTTTCTGGCAGTTCCAGCAGTTCCTCTTCGCGAAGCAGTGGTTCGCGCTGAAGGAATACGCGAATGAGCACGGTGTGCAGATCATCGGAGACATTCCGATCTATGTCGCCTTCGATTCCGCGGACACCTGGTCTCACCCGGAGCTCTTCGAGCTGGATGAGAAGGGTTACCCCACGGTAGTCGCGGGCTGCCCTCCGGATGGCTTCTCGGCGACGGGCCAGCTCTGGGGGAATCCCATCTACCGCTGGGACTATCACAAAGAGACCGGCTTTGCCTGGTGGCTCGAGAGAATCGCGTACTGTTTCCGCCTCTACGACGTGGTGCGCATTGACCATTTCCGGGGATTTGACGAATATTATGCCATCCCGTACGGCGACCGGACGGCAGAGTTCGGAAAGTGGCGTCCGGGGCCGGGATATGACCTCTTCGCCGCGATCCGCAAAACGCTGGGGAAGAAACAGATCATCGCGGAAGACCTCGGGTTCCTCACGCCTTCTGTTTTGGCTCTGGTCAAAAAGACAGGCTTTCCGGGCATGAAGGTGCTGCAGTTCGCGTTCGATTCGAGGGAAGAGAGCGACTACCTGCCGCACAATTATCCAAGGAACTGCGTCGTCTACACCGGCACGCACGACAACGAGACAATGCGCGGCTGGTACGACAATGTGAACCGGCGCGACCGGGCTTTCGCGAAAAAATACGTCGGCGTCCGCTCGGAGAAGACGGCGGCGAGGAGTTTCATCCGCATCGCGATGGAGAGCGTCGGCGACACCTGCGTCATTCCAATGCAGGACTATCTGAATCTCGGCGACGAGGCGAGGATCAACACGCCGTCGACGCTCGGCGGCAACTGGGTTTGGCGGATGTCTGCGGGCGCGGACAGCGAGGCGCTCGCGGAGAAGATACTGGATCTGACCAGGACGTACGGCAGAGGCAGAGGGTAAAAGACAGGAGACATCCGGGGAGGAGACATGGCTACGACGATCAAGGATATTGCGAAGAAGTGCGGCGTTGGCGTCAGCACGGTTTCGAGGGCGATTAATAACCACCCCGACATCAATCCGGAGACACGAGCCAAGGTCATGAAGGTGATCCGGGAGACAGGCTTCGTCCCCAACGACTCGGCAAGGTTCTTGAAACGAACCGAGACGAACTCTGTCGCGCTCCTCGTCAAGGGCATCACAAATCCCTTCTTCACCAAGATGATCCGCATCATGGAGGAGTACATTCAGGAGAAGGATTATGCGACGATCCTGCGCCACGTCGACCACACGGAGGATGAAGTGGTGGTCGCGGAGTCTCTGATCAAGGAGAGACGGCTCAAGGGTATTGTATTCCTTGGTGGAGCATTCACGCACGATGAGAAGGCACTACGCGCGCTGGGCGTGCCTTTTATTTTCGCGACAATCGGCAACATGGAGAAGATACAGGCCTCCGTGAAAGCCGCGAAGAAGTCGGGCTTTGCCTACGCGAACATCGCGGTCGATGACGTGGAGGAGGCGAAGAAGGCAGTCAATTACCTCATCGGCGAGGGACATCACAGGATCGGCATCGTCACGGAAGGCATGAACGTCCCGTCTGTCGGGCAGCTCCGTCTGAAGGGTTATCGCGAAGCGCTGGAGGAGAATGGGCTTCCCTACAGCGAGGATCTCGTCTACGAGGTGAAGGAAGGCATCGACCACTACACGATGCCGAACGGCTACCAGGCGGCCCAGGCGCTCATGAGGAAAAACCCGGACATGACCGCGATCTTCTGCATCTCCGATGTGCTCGCGTTCGGCGCCTGCCGCGCGATCATCGACGAGGGCAGGAAGATCCCGGATGATATCTCGGTGGTCGGCTACGACGGCATCGAGGAGGGGGAATATTACAACCCGAGGCTCACTACCGTGCGCCAGCCGGTCGACCAGATGGCGGAGAACGCGATTGAGTTCCTCTTCTGCATGATCGAGAAGAAGCGCAAGCCCGAGAATATGACGATGTCCGCCGAGCTTGTGATCAGGGAATCTTCTGGGGCAGCTAAGAAGGGCTGAGAAGCGAAGAATTTGAGCCTCTACGGTATTGAGCCAGTTTGAGTTAGGAGAGATTGAAGGCCATCCGGCTGGATATGATTTGCTTGGGTTAAGTCCGTATGAGCTGGGAGAATTGGCAGCGGCTACCCTGCATTCCATAAGTGGAAGTCGTAGGAGTAGGAGAGAGGCTGCTGCGTACAGCAACAAATTATGGAAATTCAGCTGGAATGATATTGACAGTGACATGTGTGTGTACAGAAAGATCCGCCGGGTGACCGGCGGATCTTTTGCTACAGATGACTCTTCTGCTACCAAATGACTCATTTGCTGTCAGATGTCTTTGGCTATATAACTTCGTTTATATGACTTCGGCTTCCTTCAATTTGTCCTGCAGCTCGTCGTACTGGGAGAAGAGGCATTGCAGGATGCTGCTCCTCGTGACGATGCCGATGAATGTGTCGGTGTCATCAACGACAGGGACGAAATTCTGTGTGCGGGCGTACTCGAACAGTTCATTGATATCCGCGCTCGCGTGCACCGGCTTGTAATCGCGCTTCCTGTGAATCTGCATGATAGGGCGTTCCAGTTCAGTAGAAAGGAGGCTGTCTGTTCTCTGTAGCTCGCGCAGGATGTCGCCCTCCGCGATCGTGCCGACGTATTTGCCAGTGTGCTCATTGATGATGGGAACGGTCGTATACTCGTTCCTGCTCATGCGCTTCAGGGCACATCTTAGATTATCTTCTTCGTAAACGCAGTCCACTTCATTCTTCGGTGTCAGGAAGAAGAGAATGCTCTGATTCTTCATCTGCGATAATCCCTCCGTTATTCGCTTGTCATATCCTGCTGGCTTTTGCCCTGTCACCTCGCTGCTGAACGGCGATGAAGGTGGCAGGATTGATGGACATGTACTCATCCTCTGAGGTCACATCATCCTTCTGTTGCCTGGTGAAGAGGGTAGCAGGCTCGACGGTTCACGTCATTCCTCTGTCGCACAGGAGAAGAGGATGTGCCGCTTGAGCTCGTCGGCCCTGTCTTTGCCAAGGTAATGCGCCACGATTGTGAGTCCGAACGGAATTGCGGTGCCCATCGCCTGGCTCGTGATGATGTTGCCGGAAACGGTGACGGGGTGGCCTGTCAGAATCGCACCCTGCTCTGTGAGAACGCCCTCTTTCATGGGATTGCAGGTCGCGGAGATACCCTTCAACAGCCCGAGGTTCGCGAGGATAGAAGGCGCGGCACAGATTGCAGCAATCTGCCTGCCTGTTCGTGCGAATTCGGTGATCTTATCGGTCAGGAGCTTGCAGGCTTCCAGATTCGGCGTGCCGGGAATGCCGCCCGGGAGCACCAGCATGTCGTACTCATCGAAATTGAGGTCGGAGATCAGTGCGTCGGTGATGATCGTGACCTTATGAGAGGAAGTGACCTCCCTGTGATCTGTGATGGAAACGGTAGTGTGCGGGATTCCCGCGCGGTAGAGGAGATCGACGACGGTCAGCGCCTCAATCTCTTCGCAACCGTCCGCCAGGAAAATTGCGACTTTCTTATTGGTAGACTGTTCAGTCAAAGTGAATTGCCCTCCTTAGTGAAATATCTTATGCTGCCTGCCTGTAGTACGTATCTGCGGTGTTGCTGCCTTCTTGCAACCAGACCCATTTGTGGTCCTGGTTGCAGGCTTGTTTGCGGTCTTGATTGTGGTCGTGTTGGCAGGACTTCTGTGTCTCGTTAAGTGCTGCGTTCGCAACGCTTACAAGATCATTATAGGTTCGTGCCGAAGCAAAATCTATTAACGTTCTATGAAACTTCTGTGACGAGAGAGCGTCGCACTTGTGGATATGGCATGCAAGAGCTTGCAGCGGGGACAGAACCGGTGGAAGAGAACGTTGCGCTAGTGAATATAGAACGCAAGAGCCTACGGCGCGGACAGCACTGGAGACAGAAGCGCGGTGCACTTATGACTATGCCATGTTTGGACAATCGGAATCGGTTCCGGAAATTATTTGTCCAAAATCAGGCGTCTAACAGGCCTTTCAAGGCCCCTGGGAGGCCGATTTGGACATTGTAAACGTTACCAAAGAGAGTTTTGTCCAGGAATCAGGTGGTTTTGTGGACATTTTCTCTCTGGAACCGTTTCCGAATGTCCAAATCAGTCTTGACCTGCCTGTAAAACGCAACTTCCGTGGGTAATTTTGGACATAATCTCTGACGGCACCTGCTATTTTGTCCAAAGTGCATATAGCCCTGCAAATTTCTCCTGCTAACTTCTCAGGCAGGCGTTTATTGAGTACAATGTTACCTATATGACATCTACGGCAATTGAAGCCGAGAAGGCGGGCGGGACGAGATGAGTGCGAGAGACCAAATTCTGGCAGTAGAAGAGAACATTGGCAGGGTCATTGTGGGGAAGCATCAGACGGTGCGGTTCGTTGTGGCGGCGCTCGTCGCCGGCGGGCACGTTCTCCTCGAAGATGTGCCTGGCACGGGCAAGACGATGCTCGCGAAAGCCCTGGCGAAGAGCATCAACGTGGACTACGCGAGAATCCAGTTCACGCCGGACCTTCTGCCTTCCGACGTGACGGGGCTGGACGTTTATGAACAGAAAACCGGCACATTTGAATTCAAAAAGGGTCCGGTGTTCACCAACATCCTCCTCGCGGATGAGATCAACCGCGCCACGCCCCGCACGCAGTCGGGCCTTCTCGAGTGCATGGAGGAGCGGCAGGTCACGATCGACGGCGTGACAAGGCAGCTGGACAAGCCATTCTTCGTCATCGCAACACAGAATCCGATTGAGACGGCAGGAACCTTCCCGCTGCCGGAAGCGCAGATGGACCGGTTCCTCGTGAAGCTCTCCATGGGACTTCCGGACAAGGAGGAAGAGATCGCCATCATGAAGCGGTTCGTCGCGGGCAATGCCCTGGATGAAATCGCGCAAGTCGCGAGTGCGGCAGATATCCTCGCGACACACGATGAGGCGGCCGCGGTGAGAATTCCTGACGCGGTGGCTTCTTATCTTGCGGACATCGTGATCGCGACGAGGAACCGCGATGACCTCGCGGCAGGAGCGAGCCCCAGGGGGTCTCTTGCCACAGCGAGAATCGCGCAGGTTCTGGCGCTTCTCGACGGCAGGGACTATGTCGTTCCCGAAGATATCAAACTCGCCGCGGTGCCGACACTCGCGCACCGCCTTCACGCCGCGCACACATACGGTGTCGCTGCCAGCACGCAGAGGATCATCGAAGAGATCCTGCGCATCGTGCCCGTACCCACGGAGGAGTTCAAGTGACATCCGCACTGCTCATACCCGTCATCCTGGCCTGCATGTTTTTGCTCGAGCACTGGATCTTCCGGAAATTCTGGAGCCGCGGCCTCAGGGTGAAGCTCGAATTCGGCGCGAGGCCGGTGTCGGAGGGCGAGATGACGACACTCACGGAGACGGTGACGAACCGCAACTTCCTCCCGCTTCCCGTCGTGACGATCAGCTTCCAGACGAACAACGGACTGGCTTTCCCGGGCGAGAAGAACATGACCGTGTCCGACCACACGAACATGTGGGATATTTTCAGTATCCGTTTCTATGAGAAAATAACAAGGACGCTTCCGCTATTGTGCCTGAAGCGGGGGTATTATCGCATCAACCGTACCTCGGTGACGGCGCAGGACGCGCTGACGGCAGAGACGGAGTACATCAATTTCGAGCAGGACACCCACCTGTATGTTTTCCCGTCCAGGTTGGAAGAGGAGAAGATGGCCGTGCCGCTCGAGAAGATCCTCGGCGAGGTGCAGGCGAGACGCCACCTCTTTGAGGACGTGTTCATGTTCCGGGGCATCCGGGGGTACGAGCGGACCGATCCGATGAACACGATCAACTGGAAGGCGACGGCGCGTACGGGCGATCTCAAGGTCAATCTGCACGATTCGACGGCGGGACAGTCGGTGCGCATCCTCCTGAATCTCGAGGATCCCGCGATCTGCTACCACAAGACGCTCCTCGAAGACTGCATCCGCATCGCGGCGGCGATTGCCACAAGGCTTATCGGGCAGAGCCTGCCGGTGTCTATCATCACGAACGGCCGCGATACGGTGACAAGCAGGGCGCTGGAGCTGCCGGCCGGTGCGTCGCCGGACCACGAGAAGAGCATACTGGAGCTCCTTGCAAGGATTGACCTCGCGCAGCCAAGAGATAATTTCATGGAGGTGCTGGACAGGGAGATCGTGCACGCCGCGGAGACGGATCTGACTTACGTGCTCATCTCTTCCAACAGCTACGGGGAATTCCCGGACCGCGTGGAAGCCTTCGGCAGAGTCTGCGGGCGGCTGTTGTGGCTGTGTCCCGTGACGAAGGATATGGCTGACCCGTACGTCGGCCCGCACGTGGAGTACCTGAGACTGAGGCACTGAGGAGAATATGGAATACGAGCAGTTCATCCGGGATGAACAACTGAATAAGCGCGTTCTCAGGATTATCAACAACTGTCTCCTGGCGTACGTGATCCCGCTCACGCTGATTCTCATGGTGCTGCCGGCAGACCCGCTGGTGTTCGTCAACAACCTGTCGATGGTACTCCTCGTGCTGGCCTATGAGCTGTTGCAGGAGAGGGTGAAAAACTTCCTGTGGTATTCTGTAGGGCACGTTATCTGTCTCTATCTCCTGTTCCTGTTCTCGGTGACGTACGGAGAATTCTGGATCCGTCTCATTGTCGGCTTGGCAGCCATGGTTATCAACTATGTGACGCGAATTCGGGAGACGTACGCGATCTATCCCTACTGGCCGCTGGCAGGTCTGGGCTTTGCCATCTATCTCATTGCAGCCTATATCGGCAGCAAACCACTGTCTTACATCGGATATATCACGGAAATTGTCTACGCTGTCATTATTCTCCTGTACTACAACGCGCGGAGCCTTGAGTACGCTCTGGAGAGGTCGGTGTCCCATTCGCAGGTACCGCTCGACAAAATCCTGCAGACCAACCGTCTGATTGTCACGATCTGGGGCGTTGTGGCGGGCGTTCTGATCTTCCTGTCTACGCTTATCACTTTCGGTGACGAACTGTTCGCTCTGATCGGGAGAGGACTGCGTTTCCTTCTGCGGTGCATTGTCCGTTTCCTCATCTGGTTCCTGTCGCTGTTCCCGGAGCGCACGGGCACTGCGGGCGGTCGGGATCACCTCGAAGAATATTTACAAATGATGGGAGGCGCACAGGAGTCGCATCCCATCCTGGATCTTATCTTCACTATTGTGCGGTGGGGGCTTGTCGCACTCGCGGTATTCTTCGTAGGAAGGCTTCTTGTCAGGTCGCTCCGTGATATGTACGGAAACTTCAATGAGGCGGGAATCGGCGAGGTGGAAGAGAAGGTCTTTGATGAGCCTGACGATGAGGAACAGCCTGTTGCGCGGCCGGATGATGAGAGGCTGCGTTTCCTGGACCGCTCGCCTGCCGCGAGAATTCGCAGAAGCTATGTGACACTTATCCGCCGCAGCCCGCACCTTGCGGAGGTTCGGGATTATCATACGCCGCACGAGCTCGAGGTGGCGTCCGGAGCCAGAGCGGATATCGAAGAAAAATTTTACAAGGCAGCAGCATACCAGCCGGCAGGTGTGGGGTTGGAGGAAGCTTCCATCCTGGATCAGATCCACCTCCTCTATGAGAAGGCCCGGTATACTCCGGAGGCCTGTACACGAGACGACGCTGATAAGATGCGAGATGCCGTCGGTCGCCTGCGAAGATCGAAGCAACCAGCCAGATGAATACTATGCGCGTTGGTTCCCAAATCCTTCAACGGCATTATCGAGTCAGTTCAAATTCATATATGCTCCTCGTTCCTGTAATCCTCTGTTTTACCGATTTCGTAAGATTTGCGCAGCGATCTGCCGGTTTTCTCAGGAATTGGAATTGGCGGGCGGGTTAGTCTGTCCTTACTCTATGTTTCTACGGTAAAATGAAATTGGTACAGCGTTCCGCTGCAAGGCAAACAAAGAGACATTGCAGGCCCGCTTGCAGGAGTCGGTTGAGCTGCCTTGCTGCAAAGGGGTCTGAAAGTTTTGCAGGAAAGATTTGTTATGGGAGGTTACTATGGCTGAAGAATATTTGGGACAGAATACACCAAAGCTCGGCTTTGGTCTGATGAGACTGCCCCGGATTCCGGGCGGCGAGGATGTCATTGATGTGGAGCAGGTCAAGACGATGGTCGACATGTTCCTCGAGGCGGGCCTGACCTATTTCGACACGGCGTACGTGTACGGCGGGTCGGAGGTCGCGACGAAGGCGGCGCTCGTGGACCGTCATCCCAGAGACAGCTACACGCTCGCGACGAAGCTGAACGCGCGCGCGGCAGGCAGCGAGGAGAAGGCGAAAAGGCAGCTCTCCGAGTCCCTGGAGAGAACGGGTGCGGGATATTTCGACTACTATCTGCTGCACGCGATCTCGAAGGACAACCTCGGCCTCTATGACGACTGGGGCCTGTGGGAGTTCGTAAAGGAAGCAAAGGAGAAGGGTCTCATCCGCCATTACGGCTTCTCTTTCCACGACACACCGGAGCTCCTCAACGAGATTCTGACGAAGCATCCCGATGTAGAGTTCGTACAGCTTCAGATCAACTACGCTGACTGGGACAACCCGAGCGTGACGAGCCGCCGCAACTATGAGGTCGCGAGGAAACACGGCAAGCCGGTCGTGATCATGGAGCCGGTCAAGGGCGGCACTCTCGCGAATCCGCCGCAGAGCATCCGGAAGCTCTTCAAGGAGGCGGAGCCGGAGATGTCCGTTCCGTCCTGGGCGATCCGTTTCGCGGCTTCCCTGCCGGGCGTTCTGACGGTTCTCTCCGGCATGTCCAACATTGAGCAGATGCGGGACAACCTCTCCTATATGAGCGATTTCCACCCGCTCGATGAGAAGGAGCAGGACATTATCAAAAAGGCGCAGGAGGAGCTCGCGAAGGTGAATTCCATTCCCTGCACCAGCTGCCATTACTGCACACCCGGGTGTCCAATGAATATCCCGATTCCTGATATTTTCTCTGCGATGAACAAAATCCTCATCTACGGACAGAAGGAAGAGGGACAGGCGCAGTACGACAGAGACACGAAGGACAAGGGCAAGGCGTCGGCATGCATTGAGTGCGGCCAGTGCGAGGCGATGTGCCCGCAACATATCCGGATCCGCGACAGACTCAAGGAGTGCGCGGCGCAGTTCGAATAAGAGGGACTCCATGGCAGGCATCGCCTTTCGCGGTGCCTGTCTTTTATTTTTGCACAAAATTCTCAGTCGGTTTTCTACATCGTGGAAACCGTTTCTGACTTTTCGGTTTCCGACCAAACGATTATACTAAATTTGTAAGGTTAACAACGGGGAGGGGCTACCTATGAGTCAGAAATTCATCATGGCGCTCGATGCCGGCACGACCAGCAACCGCTGCATTCTCTTCGATGAGAAGGGTGAGGCGGTGTCGATGTCGCAGCGCGAGTTTCCGCAATATTATCCGCATCCCGGGTGGGTCGAGGAGGACGCGAACGAGATCTGGTCGACGATCCTGGCCTGCGCGGTTGAGGCGATGTACAAGGTGGGCGTTGTCGGGGATCAGATCGCGGCGATCGGGATCACGAATCAGCGCGAGACGACGATTGTCTGGGATAAAACAACAGGAGAGCCGATCTATCATGCCATTGTCTGGCAGTGTCGGCGGACCTCGGAGTACGCGGACGAGCTGAAGGCGAGAGGGCTGACGGAGACGATCCGGGACAAGACGGGGCTTGTCATTGACGCCTATTTCTCCGCGACGAAGCTCAAGTGGCTGCTCGACAACGTACCGGGCGCGCGGGAGCGGGCGGAGAAGGGCGAGCTCTTATTCGGCACGGTCGAGACTTGGCTCATCTGGAAGCTCACGGACGGGGCGCGGCACGTCACGGACTACTCCAACGCGAGCCGCACAATGATGTACAACATTCACACCCTCGAGTGGGATGAGGAGATTCTCAGGGAGCTGAATATCCCGCGCAGGATGCTGCCCAAGGTGCAGGATTCGAGCGGCATCTTCGGCTACACGGACACGACACTCTTCCAGGCGAAGATACCGATCGGCGGCGCGGCGGGAGACCAGCAGTGCGCGCTGTTCGGGCAGACCTGTTTCGACCGGGGCGACATCAAGAACACGTACGGAACGGGCGGTTTCATGCTGCTGAATACCGGCAATTCCCCGGTGCAGTCGAGGAACGGTCTCGTCACGACGATCGCCTGGGGCATCCACGGGAAGATTACTTACGCGCTCGAAGGCTCGATTTTCGTGGCGGGCGCCGCGATCCAGTGGCTCAGGGATGAGATGAAGCTCATTGACTCCGCGCCGGATTCCGAATTCTTCGCGAGCAAAGTGAAGGACACCAACGGGTGCTACGTGATTCCTGCTTTCACCGGGCTGGGGGCGCCGTACTGGGACCAGTACGCGCGGGGCACGATCGTCGGCATCACTCGGGGCGTGAATAAAAATCACATCATCCGCGCAACGCTCGAGTCGATTGCTTATCAGGTGAATGACGTCCTCGACGCGATGAAAAAGGACGCGAGCATCGGCGTGCGCGCACTCAAGGTCGATGGCGGCGCGTCTGTCAACAACCTGCTCATGCAGATGCAGGCGGACATCGCGAACATTCCGGTGGAGCGGCCTTCCTGCGTGGAGACGACGGCGCTCGGCGCGGCTTATCTTGCGGGCTTGTCGGTCGGCTACTGGAAGGATACCGACGACATCCGCAAGAATCACCGGATTGACCGCACCTTCGTTTCCGAGATTTCCGATGAGGAGCTCGCGAAGAAACTCCACGGCTGGAAGAAGGCGGTGCGCTACAGTTTCGGCTACGCGAAGCCGGAGTATCCCGGGCCGGAGCGGGCGGAATAAAAACGATACGAAATACTGTGATAGGGGATGGCGATATGTATGATGTTCTGATAATCGGAGCGGGGGTGACTGGCTGCGCCGTTGCGAGGGAGCTCTCGCGTTACCGGCTGCGGACGGCGGTGCTGGAGCGTGGCTCGGATGTCTGCGAGGGCACGTCGAAGGCGAACAGCGGCATTGCACACGCGGGGTATGACGCTAAGCCCGGCAGCTGGAAGGCAAGGATGAACGTTGCGGGTTCGAAGATGATGGAGGCGCTCTCCCGGGAGCTCTCTTTCCCGTATGAGAGGAACGGCTCGCTCGTTCTCGCGTTCTCCGAAGAGGACCGGCAGACGTTGGAAGCGCTGGCGGCGCAGGGCAGGGAGAACGGCGTCGAAGGGCTCACGGTGATCTCCGGCGACGCTGCAAGGCAGAAGGAGCCGAATCTCTCCCCCGACGTTGTCTGCGCGCTGTGGGCGCCGACAGGCGGCATTGTGGACCCGTTCCTCCTCACGATCGCGCTCGCCGAGAATGCGAAGGCGAACGGTGTGGAATTCTTCCTCAATACGGAAGTCCTGTCGATCTCGCAAACAACAGGCGAGAGCGGTCATTACTATGTGATCACGACGAAGGCTGCGGACGGCAGTGAACAGAGGTGGGAGACAAGAGCCGTGGTCAACGCGGCGGGTGTTCACGCAGACGTTTTCCACAACATGGTTTCCGAAGATAAGATTCACATCGTCGCGAGGAAGGGCGAATACCTTCTGATGGACAAGAAGACGAAGGGCTTCGTCCATTCGACAATTTTCCAGTGCCCGACGAAGATGGGAAAGGGCGTGCTCGTCACACCGACGCTGCACGGGAATCTTCTGATCGGACCGACCGCGGTCGATGTAGAGGATAAGGAAGCAGTCAACACAACGGAGCAGGGCCTTTCGGAGGTCCTCCGGAAAGCAGGCCTCTTCGCAAGGCAGCTTCCGACCAGGCAGGTCATCACATCGTTCGCGGGGCTTCGCGCGCACGAGGACGGCTCGGATTTCATCCTGGGCGAGCCGGAGGACGCAGAGAACTTCTATGACGCGGCTGGCATCGAATCACCGGGACTCACCAGTGCGCCGGCAATCGGCGCTCACCTTTCGGGACTTATCGCGGAGAAGCTGCGCGCTGTGGCCAATGAGACATTCGACGGACACCGCGAGGGCATCCCCTGCGTTGCAACGGCGACGGAGGAAGAGCGGGAAGCCCTCGTGCGGCGCAATCCCCTTTATGCCAATGTTGTCTGCCGGTGCGAACTTGTGACGGAGGGTGAGATTGTCGATGCGATCCGAAGGCCTGTCGGCGCGAGGACGCTGGATGGCATCAAGCGCAGAGTCCGCGCAGGCATGGGCAGATGTCAGGCGGGCTTCTGCACGCCCAGGCAGGTGGAGATCCTCGCCCGTGAGCTCGGTGTGGAGCAGGGAGAGATCACGAAACACGGCAGAGGATCGGAGCTGCTCGTAGGGTACACGAAGAACGTTCAGGACACCCCACATGCTGTTGAAGAGCGTACACATGCTGCGGCTGTCACAGGCGCAGCAGGCGCTGTGGATTCCAGAGATGAGGTGTGCGGCGAGGGTGGCAATCATGCTGCGAACGCTGCGTGCAGCACGGGCGAAACCGTGTGCCGGAAAGATTCAGAGCAGTTTGGCGGCAAATTTGGTGCAAACCGGGAGGGCGACGCATGAGACAAGATGTGAGAATCGTGATCATCGGCGGCGGTCCCGCGGGCCTCGCTGCCGCGGCAGCTGCCGCGGAGCAGGGGGTTCCTGTGGGGGACATCCTCATCATCGAACGCGACGATAAGCTGGGCGGGATCCTCAATCAGTGCATCCACAACGGCTTCGGCCTGCACACGTTCCGGGAGGAGCTGACAGGCCCCGAGTACGCGCAGCGCTATATCGACCTCGTAGAGAAGGATGAGATTCCTTATCTTCTGAATACGATTGTCGTGGATATCTCGAAATCGAAAGAGGCGGCACCCTGTGGCGGGCATGCGGGTGCCGCAAAGAACGCGTCAAGGGGGTATAAGACCGTCACGGCCATGAACAGTACGGATGGCATGATACAGATCCGGGCGGAAGCAGTGATCCTCGCGATGGGATGCAGGGAGCGGCCGCGCGGTGCGCTGAATATCCCCGGGTATCGGCCGGCCGGTATCTACACCGCGGGAACGGCACAGCGTTTCGTCAACATCGAAGGCAGGATGCCGGGGCGTGAGGTCGTGATCCTGGGCTCCGGCGACATCGGCCTCATCATGGCGAGGCGCATGACGCTCGAAGGCGCGAAGGTGAAAGTGGTCGCGGAGCTCATGCCTTATTCCGGAGGTCTCAAGAGGAATATCGTGCAGTGCCTGGATGACTTCGGCATCCCGCTGAAGCTCTCGCACACCGTGGTGGACATCCGTGGGCGGGACAGAGTGGAAGGCGTGACGATCGCAGAGGTTGGTCCTGACAGGAAGCCGATTCCCGGAACGGAAGAATATTACAGCTGCGACACGCTCCTCTTATCCTGCGGACTCATCCCGGAGAATGAACTCTCTGACGGGCTGGGCGTTGGCATGAACCCGGTGACGAACGGACCAAAAGTCAATGAATCATTAGAGACGGACGTGCCTGGTGTTTTCGCCTGCGGGAACGTGCTGCACGTGCACGACCTCGTCGACTATGTGTCGGAGGAAGCAACGGCAGCAGGCGCCTGCGCGGCAAGATATGTGCTCGAAGAAGAGACAGGCGCAGCGGGAAAACAGGAGACAGGCGCGGCGGATAAACCTGTGACAATCACCGCGACAGACGGCGTGCGCTACACGGTACCCGTGTCCATCCATGTGGACCGCATGCAGGAGACGCAGCGCATCCGATTCCGCGTTGGCGCGGTATACAGGGACGCGGCGATTGAGGTCGACTTCGATGGCAGGCCGTTCCGCACATGGAAGAAGCGCATCATGGCACCCGGCGAGATGGAGCAGGTGATCCTTACGAAGAAGGATCTTGCAGCGGCAAAGGGGCTGCGGAATATCACCATCCGCGTGGTGCAGGGCGGGTGAGATGCGGCAGATATGCCGCAATTCGCGTTGGGGAATCCCTGCGAAGTAAAAATGAGCAAGTGTGGCTTTTGTAAAAGTTCGGAAACAATGATTCTGCGGTGCTGCTAAGATTGACGGAACAGATTGCGAGGTTTCATACCATGAGTGAAGAGAAGAGAAATCTGACCTGCATCCGGTGCCCGATGGGCTGCCAGATCACGGTTACGTTAGAGTCAGGAGAAGTCCGCGCGGTCGAGGGCAACAGCTGCCCGCGCGGCGATGAGTACGCAAGGAATGAGGTAACACATCCTGTGCGGACAGTGACCAGCACGGTGCGGGTCAGGAAGGGGAGCCTGCCTGTTGTTTCTGTCAAGACGCAGACGGACATTCCGAAGGACAGGATCTTCGATGTCATGCGGGACATCAATTCTGTGACAGTGACCGCGCCGGTGCATATCGGGGACGTCCTCATGGAGAACATCGCGGGCACGGGCGTCGCACTCGTTGCGACCAGAGATGTGCCGGCAGCGTAGATTATCTGTATTCGGATGCGATCAGGGTCGGTTTATCGGTGGCCGTTACCTTGCGTTTTTATGCGCGTTTTCCTATCATGAACTGTGTCTGAGCGGAACTCAGAGGAGTCGGAAGTGCCACTGATGGTCTATTCCGAACTGGTATTGGTGCTGGTGACGGCTCAATGACCCGATGCAGGAGAAGCTGCCTGCGCGAATTTCTCACACAGCTGCCGCGAATCTGCGGCACGTAAGTAACAACGGACAAACGGAGGGAAAAGATGGCAGAGAGTACAGAGAAAATGCGTCCGAAACAGACCCCGAAGGTTTATTTCACGGACTTCAGAACACATACTGACCAGCCGATCACGGTAAAGCTCCAGCGGCTCATCAAAAAGGCGGGCATTGGCGACATTGACATGGATGGCAAGTTCGTCGCCATCAAGATGCACTTCGGCGAGCTGGGAAACCTTGCATTCCTGCGGCCCAATTACGCGAAGGCGGTCGCGGATGTCGTGAAGGAGCTCGGCGGCAAGCCGTTCCTCACGGACTGCAATACGCTCTATCCCGGCAGCCGCAAGAATGCGCTGGATCATCTCTACTGTGCGGAGGTCAATGGTTTCAACTACATGACGACCGGGTGCGAGGTGATCATCGCGGACGGCCTGCGCGGCACGGACGACGTCGAGGTCCCGGTCAAAAACGGTACGATCTTCGATACCGCCCTCATCGGCAGAGCGATCATGGATGCTGATGTTTTCATTTCTCTGACGCACTTCAAGGGACATGAGTCCACGGGTTTTGGCGGCACGCTGAAGAATATCGGCATGGGCTGCGGCTCGAGAGGCGGCAAAATGCTCCAGCATAACGACGGCAAGCCGCACGTGGATCCTGACCTGTGCCGTACCTGCAAGCGCTGCGCGAAGGAGTGCGGTTCCGACGCGATTTCCTATGAGAGCGGCAAGGCCGTGATCGACCAGGATATCTGCAAGGGCTGCGGACGCTGCATCGGCGCCTGTGCTTTCGACGCGATTTCCAATGACAACGAGGGCGCGTTCGAGATCCTCGGGCAGAAGATCGCGGAGTATACACAGGCAGTGTGCTACGGCAGGCCGTGTTTCCACATCAGCCTGATCACGGACGTTTCGCCGAACTGCGACTGCCATTCCGAGAATGACGCGCCGATTCTGCCGGACATCGGAATGCTCGCGAGCTTCGATCCGGTCGCGCTCGACCAGGCCTGCGTCGACCTGTGCCAGAAGGCGGATCCGGTGCGCAATTCCCAGCTGGGCGACAATCTCGCGGATCCCGACAAGCCGCACACCGGCGATCATTTCTACGACAGCAACCCGAACACCAGGTGGAAACAGACGCTGGAGCACGGCGAGGCAATCGGCCTTGGCACGAGAGAGTACGAGCTGGTCGTAATGAAGTAACAGTTCAGTACAGCCAATGAGAGACGTCATGCATGAGACTATCGTGCATGGCGCCTTTTGTTTGCCCGGCGGATCCTGCGAATTCTTGTGCGGCCTTGCGCGGGGGCTTATAATCCAGTTATTCAGGTTGGATATGAGTTCGAGAGGAAGGTTTCTGATATATATGAATGACGAGATTAAATACTGCTCCATCTGTCACAGGTCGGAGCATGATGCCGGGAAAATGGTAGACCTGCCTAACGGGCTGCACCTGTGCCCGGACTGTATGCAGAAGATGATCGACGCGGCGAGCCGGATTGACTACGCGGATCTCATGAAGCAGTTGCAGGATGGCAAGTTCCCGCATATGCCGGGTGGGCTCCCGGAGGGCTGGGAGAACGCGACGGATTTCCTGAAATTTGCAGGAGACGGGCACGGGGAGCAGCCGGCGGATCAGACAAAGACGGATCCTGAGAGAGCGAATTCCTCTGCGGCTGCCGCACACGATGGTGAGCATGGCGATGGCTCCGAGGAGGCTGTTCACGACAGTGAGAGGACAGGTACGGATCAGAGCGTTGCACATGATGGAGCGGAGACTGATGCGGCTGTACAGAATGCGTCCCATGCTGGCGCGAATCATGACGAAGCCGGTGAGGGCGCAGGCAACTCCGGGAGGGATGATCGCAATGGGGATGATTCCAACGATAGCGACTCTGAGGACACCAAAAAGGAGAGCAGGAGGCCGACGGTCAGCTTCCTGAATCTTGGCGATATTTTCGGCGGCGGTGGCGGCTTCGGCGGCCAGCAGAAGGTGAAGAAGAGAAAGAAGACCGGTCCGAAGCCTGTTTTCACCTACGACAACATTCCGGCGCCGCACCTTCTGAAGGCAGAGCTCGATAAATACGTCATCGGTCAGGAGCGGGCGAAGAAGGTTGTTTCCGTCGCAGCCTATAACCATTACAAACGCATCAAGTCCGGCATCATGGACGACGTCGAGATTGAGAAGTCGAACATCCTTCTCATCGGACCGACCGGCAGCGGCAAGACCTACCTCGTCAAGACGCTGGCGCGGCTCCTCGACGTGCCGCTCGCCATCACGGACGCGACGAATCTGACGGAAGCAGGCTACATCGGCGACGATGTGGAGAGTTGCATATCCAAACTTCTTGCGGAAGCAGACAACGATGTGGACAAGGCGGAGAAGGGCATTGTTTTCATCGATGAGATCGACAAGCTTGCGAAGAAACAGAATATGAACTCCCGCGATGTCTCGGGCGAAGCCGTGCAGCAGGGACTGCTGAAGCTCCTCGAGGGGTCGGAGGTGGAGGTGCCGGTCGGCGCGAACTCGAAGAATGCCATGGTGCCGATGACCACAGTGGACACCTCCAACATCCTGTTCATCTGCGGTGGTGCTTTTCCGGCGCTCGAGAGGATTATTAAACAGCGCCTCTCCGGCCAGACTTCGATGGGCTTCTCCGCGGAGCTCAAGGATCAGTATGAAAATGACCGGAACATTCTCGATAAGGTGACGAACGACGATCTGCGCGCGTTCGGCATGATCCCGGAATTCATCGGGAGGCTCCCCATCATGTGCTCGCTGCAAAGTCTCGACGAGGACATGATGGTGCGTATCCTGACGGAGCCGAAGAACGCCATCATCAGCCAGTACCAGAAGCTGCTGAAGCTCGACGATGTCGATCTCGAATTCGAGGACGGCGCGCTGCGCGCGATCGCGCGTCAGGCGCTGAAAAAAGAAACAGGCGCCCGCGCACTTCGTTCCATTATCGAGAAGTACATGCTCGATATCATGTATGAGATTCCAAAGGACAGGAACATCGGCAAGGTAACGATCACGGAAGATTACATCAATGGCGTCGGCGGCCCGAAGATAGAGATTCGCGCCATTGAGGCGGCAGCACCTGCCGGCGCTCTGGAGGACAAGGAGGCCGCGGCACGCAGGCTCACGGGAGAGAGCGCGGCCGGCGCAGCGGGGTGATTGATGAGCGAAGCGTTTGCGCTAACTATGCGACAGGTTGCGTTTCCACTTTGCGGAATCCTTGCAAAGCAAAAGCGGTATGTGCGATCCTCTTAACGGTTCAGATACATTAATCTGAATTGTTGCGGATGAATGTATAGCAGCCAGGATGAATCGTACGGGAGACAGGGTATGAAGAAACGGGATTGGGTTTATCCGGCGCTGACGGCGGCGGTGCTGATCACGGATCAGCTATTGAAAAGTGCAGCGAGAACCCGGATTCTTGAAGGCGAGACGGTTCCGCTGCAACTTACGAAGAAACGAAGGTATCTGGAAATCAGTCATGGTGACAGCCATGTTGACGGGAATTCATCGACTGATAACGGCAGCAGGCGCCCAGAACACAGTGGAAATGTGCGGGAGAGCAGTTCCCACGCGCTCCTCCTCGCACGCAACAGCAGAAATCGTGGCGCTGCCATGAATCTTATGCAGCGGCATCCGGGGATCGTAATGATGATATCCGCTGGTTATACGCTGGCCCTGACGATTCTCTTCGCGGTCACGCTGGGACACGCGGGCGGAGACGTACTCAAGGCGGGACTCTCCCTCCTTCTCGGCGGGGCCTACAGCAACACTTATGACCGGCTGCGGCGACGCTATGTTACAGACTATGTGAGCTTCAACTTCGGGCCGAAGTTCCTTCGCAACATTGTCTACAACATCGGCGATTTCGCGATCGCGGTCGGCGCGCTGCTGCTCGTCATTGGCGCAAACAAATCGAATGAAGTGACATGAATCCTGTGATATAGTAGGGAATAGCAGTCGGTAACTGGCATCATCAATCGGGAGGTTTTCTATTATATGGAAGACAACAGACAGAGAAAAGTTGTGGTCGCCCTCGGTCACAACGCCCTTGGATATACGACAACAGAGCAGTGGGACGCCGTACAGCACACCGCAACTTTCCTCGCGGATCTGATTGAGGCGGGGTTCCAGCTCACGATCACGCACAGCAACGGGCCGCAGGTTTCGATGATCCACAAGGCGATGACCGAGCTGCACCGTATCTATATTGATTACTCGCCGGCGCCGATGTGTGTCTGCTCGGCTATGAGCCAGGGCTATGCCGGCTTCGATATTCAGAATGCGCTGAAGGCGGAACTCCTCTCCCGTGGCAACACGACGCCGGTCAGCACGATCCTGACACAGGTTTCGGTGGATCCGTACGACGCGGCTTTCTATGCACCGACGAAGAAGATCGGCCGCTACATGTCGAAGGAAGATGCCGACAATGAGGTGAAGAAGGGTAACTATGTCGTTGAAGAACCCGGCAAGGGGTATCTTCGCGTCGTGGCGACCCCGAAGCCGCTTCAGATCATGGAGATTGACACGATCAAGCTCCTCTCTGACAATGGCCAGGCGGTCATCTGCTGCGGCGGTGGCGGTATTCCCGTCATTATCCAGGACAATAAATTACAGGGCGCCAGCGCGGTCATTGAGAAGGACGACATCGCAGGCAAGCTCTCGGCAGATCTGAACAGCGACGAGCTGCTGATCCTGACCAGCGTTCCGAACGTGTATCTGAACTTTGGCAGCGATAAACAACAGACGATCGAACAGATGACGATCGCGGAAGCGAAGCAGTATATCGCGGACGGACAGTTCGGCGAGAGCACAATGCTCCCGAAGATCAATGCAGCCATTACTTACCTCACCGCAGTACCGCGCGGCCGCGTCATCATCACGACGGCGGACCAGGCGCAGGCGGCCCTGACCGGTAAGGCCGGAACCGTCATCACGGCATAATCATCGAAGAAACGGTATTTGTTCAGTACAGACCGGAGCAAAAGCCCAAGCGCTTGCTTCTCCGGACATACCAAAGTAGATATTCAGCGACAATGATATATGACAGTAGCGGCAGCCTCCAGGCAGTAACCTGGGGACTGCTGTTTTTTTATGAGAAATTGATTGACAAATAAAAACGCATCTACTACAATCAGATCATCAAATAAAATAATCCCTACGGGAATAGTATGAAATGGAGGTTACCATGGCAAAAGTATATAGAAGCGTTACAGAACTCATTGGACACACACCCCTTCTCGAGGTCAGCAATTTCGAGAAGAAGAATGATCTCAAGGCGACCATTCTCGCGAAGCTGGAGTATTTCAACCCGGCTGGTTCCGTCAAGGACCGTATCGCGATTGCAATGATCGAGGATGCTGAGAAGAAGGGTGAGATCAGGGAAGGCGCGACGATCATCGAGCCGACGAGCGGCAACACGGGGATCGGCATCGCTGCGGTGGCAGCAGCGAAGGGCTACCGTGCGATATTGACTTTGCCCGACACGATGTCGGTAGAGCGCAGAACTCTCCTGCACGCTTACGGCGCGGAACTCGTCCTGACTGAGGGCGCGAAGGGCATGAAGGGCGCGATCGAGAAGGCGAACCAGCTGCACGAGGAGATTCCGGGATCCATTATCCTGGGTCAGTTCGACAACCCGGCGAACCCCAAGGCGCACTATGAGACCACAGGTCCCGAGATCTGGGAAGATACCGAGGGCAAGGTAGATGCTTTCATTGCAGGCGTCGGCACAGGTGGAACGCTTTCCGGCGTTGGCAAGTATCTGAAGGAGAAGAATCCTGATGTGAAGATCATCGCGGTAGAGCCTGACAGCTCGGCGGTGCTCTCCGGCGAGAATCCGGGACCGCACAAGATCCAGGGCATCGGCGCAGGCTTCGTTCCGAAGACACTGGACACCTCGATTTACGATGAGATCATCCGCGTGTCGAACGATGTGGCATTTGCAACCGGTGCAGAGCTCGCGAAAACAGAAGGCTTCCTGACAGGTATCAGCTCCGGCGCGGCTGTCTGGGCAGCACAGCAGCTGGCACAGCGCCCTGAGTACGAAGGCAAGACGATCGTTGTAATGCTGCCGGATTCCGGTGACAGATATCTGTCGACTCCTCTTTATAACAGCGAGAACTAATATAGCGAAGAAGAGAGCAGGATTTTCCCATGAACACTCGTGCGGGAGTCCTGCTCTTTTTATGTTCGACGAGAGATCACGATCCGATTGCGACAGTATGGAGAACAGATGCCGCGCCGGGTGGTGAGCGGCATCGGGACGCCTGCTGTTTTCGCGCGAGAGCGCGGGGATGGAACGTGGGACAAACGGAAGATTTTGTGGTGCGTGCGTTCATTGACACAAGAAATGACCGGCAGTATGATCTAGTCGAAAATTACATAGAGCAGATGGGGACATGAGTTTGTTCCGCAAGTCTGCTTCTCTTATTCAGAGTGGTGGAGGTACATAGGACCTGTGAAGCCACGGCAACTCCTGATGGCGCGGCGGCCGGAAGGGAAGGTGCCTACCTGAGCGATTATCTTGCGCGAAGACGTAAGGGACGATCGAACAATAAGGGTTTGCTGGTCGAATCCGTACTGTTTGATTGCAGTATGGATTTTCTTTTTACCTTTTCACTTCATTTATCATAGGAAAGAGAGGTTTCCAAGATGGAAAAGTACATTTTCACTTCCGAGTCCGTTACCGAAGGACATCCCGATAAGATCTGCGACCAGATCTCTGACGCTATCCTCGACGCCTGCATGGCACAGGATCCGATGAGCCGCGTTGCCTGCGAGACGGCGACCTGCACCGGTTTCGTCCTCATCACAGGCGAGATCACGACGAAGGCGAACGTTGATTACCAGAAGATCGCGCGCGATACCATTCGTAAGATTGGCTACGATGATTCTTCCAAAGGATTCGACGCGGACACCTGCGCTGTTTTCGTGGCACTTGATCAGCAGTCACCCGACATCGCGATGGGCGTTGACAAGGCGCTTGAGGCACGGGAAGACAAAATGACAGACGAGCAGCTCGAGTCCATTGGCGCGGGCGATCAGGGCATGATGTTCGGTTACGCGACGAACGAGACACCGGAGTATATGCCTTACTCTATCAATCTCGCGCACAAGCTGACGAAGAGGCTCACTGAGGTTCGCAAGGACGGCACGCTCCCTTATCTGCGCGCGGATGGCAAATCTCAGGTGTCTGTAGAGTACGATGAGAATGACAAGCCGGTTCGTCTGGAGGCGGTTGTCATCTCCACACAGCACGACGAGAAGGTTTCTCAGGAGCAGATTCACGAGGATATCAGGAAGTTTGTCATTGATCCCGTTGTCGATGAGGCAATGATCGATGAGAACACGAAGATTTACATCAATCCTACCGGACGTTTCGTCATCGGCGGCCCTCACGGTGACGCGGGTCTTACTGGCCGCAAGATCATCGTTGACACGTACGGTGGCGTTGGCCGTCATGGCGGCGGAGCTTTCTCCGGCAAGGACTGCACGAAGGTAGACCGCAGCGCGGCTTACGCGGCACGTTATGTTGCGAAGAATCTCGTTGCCGCGGGCTTCGCGGATCGTCTGGAGATTCAGCTCTCTTACGCGATCGGCGTTGCACAGCCGACGTCCATCAACATCAACACGTTCGGTACGGGCAAGGTAGAAGATGAGAAGATTGTCGACGTTGTGCGCAGGCACTTCGATCTGCGTCCGGCTGGCATCATCAAGATGCTGGATCTGCGCCGTCCGATCTATGAGCAGACTGCTGCTTACGGGCACTTCGGCAGAACGGATGTTGACCTGCCCTGGGAGCATCTCGACAAGGTCGACGAGCTGAAGGCCGAGCTGTAATTGCATAGGATAATCTGATCCCGCCGCGGGGTGGTTCCATCCGCGGTGCGGTTCCGCTCTCGTGCGGCTTGTGGATAAATCGCTTTGCGGGCTGACATCAGTCTGTGTGGTATGCAGCGATT
>FNQX01000038.1 GCA_900107575.1 Lachnospiraceae bacterium NK3A20
TCGCCCATTAAAGTGGTACGCGAGCTGGGTTCAGAACGTCGTGAGACAGTTCGGTCCCTATCCGGCGCGGGCGTAAGATGTTTGAAAGGAGCTGTCCTTAGTACGAGAGGACCGGGATGGACAGACCGCTGGTGTATCTGCTGCACCGCCAGGTGCATGAGGCAGGGTAGCCAAGTCTGGCAGGGATAAACGCTGAAGGCATCTAAGCGTGAAGCCCCCCTTAAGATGAGACATCACAAAGACCCCTTAGAGAGTATGAGGTAGATAGGCCTGAGGTGTAAGTACCGTGAGGTATTCAGCTGACAGGTACTAATAGGTCGGAAGCTTATCCTTAATATCATTGTGAGCTTATTTCTGTATCGGTTTTGAAGGTATCAAAATTTGCCCTGATAGCTCAATGGTAGAGCACGCGGCTGTTAACCGCGGTGTTGCAGGTTCGAGCCCTGCTTGGGGCGCTGCTTGCAGAGTCAGATGGTTCTGCAAGCTTTTTTTAACAAAGGTTGTCTTAGAGACGCTTTTGCGATATAATCTTATGGCAACGGAACAATGCGTTGCAGGCAATATGGCTCCGTGGTCAAGAGGTTAAGACATCGCCCTTTCACGGCGGTAACATGGGTTCAATTCCCGTCGGAGTCATTAATATGGTGCCATAGCCAAGTGGTAAGGCGTAGGTCTGCAAAACCTTGATCGGCAGTTCGAATCTGCCTGGCACCTCGAATGGAAAGCATAGCAATATGCTTTCTTTTTTTGCGCGATAGACCGGAGAACAGATGCCGCGCTCGCGCGAGCAGATATTCGACGGTCAACGGTATCTGAATCTGAGCACAATAAAGCGGAGCGCCCCACAACACCCCAAGGTGCCATGGACCGCTCCGCATGATGCAGACCTGCTAAATCTCGACTGTGATACGTCAGCTGCAGCCAGTGCTACAGGCTGTGCTACTTACTGTACGTAACAAATATTCCTTCACTTATTTCGCTTTGAGGCTCAGTGCGTGCCAGTAGCCGTCGCTGCCGAGGCCGCAGTTTGCGGTGAGTTTCCTTCCGTCGCGGAGGATGCGGCAGCCGGTGCTGTCGGTCGCAACGTCGAGCTTGATCTGAACGACACTGCCATCGGACTGTTTCAGATACATTTTATTGGCTCTGGTCTCAGGCTGGATCTCTCCGGTGAAGCTCTGTGTGTAGCCTGTGTTGACGGTTGCTTTGCCGGAAGAATAGTTGCCTGCCTCCTCGCGGAAAGACTGGATGTGATAATAGCTGTCTGCGCCGTAGTAGATCTCCGCACTGTAGGACCAGCCGGGATCAATCGCCGGTACATTCGAGCCCTTGCTGCCACTGTCGAGCCGCAGCTTCATGTCCTGTCCGTTGACGCTCATGATGGCGACATCGTCGGTGGACTTGTTGGAGAATGTGCCGAAGACATGCTGCGTTACCTGACCTGTCAGCATCCCCTTATCACCCATGGAGCCTTCCGCTACGGGCTTCGCCGTGCCATCCTTGATCGAAATGGCGTGCAGGAAACCGTCCGGGCCGCTCGCGCAGACGACGGTCACCTTCTGACCTTCCTTCAATACATGGCAGGCAGTCGTGTCTGTGGTAGCGTCGATCTTGATGGTCATGTTGCCGCTGGAAGTGGACAGGTACAGCGTATTCTGGATTGTGCCCCTGCGGACCGTGCCTGGCACGTTGTAGGTTGTGGAAGAGACGCCGTAGCCGGTGCCGACATTGTTGCCGGAGAGGTCAATGACCTTCGCCGCGTGATTGTAGCCATCGCCACCGTTGTAGAACTCAATCTGATATTTATAGCCGGGGATAATGACCTTACCGTTGGACATGTCGGTCGTGGCATCCATCTTGATCTGCATGGTGCCCGCGTTGTTGTCCAGGGAAAAATAGACAAGATCCGACGTCGAGTTGGCATCAACGCTGCCTCTTGCAGTCACGGTATTCGCCACCGTGACATTGGCACCCTTTGTCGGCGCCGGGGTCGCAGGTTTCGCCTGTGCTGCCGCGGCGGTCCCGACGGCAACGCTGCCCGCACCGTTTGTGTTGATGCTGTTCAGCTGGAACGCGGCTGCGTGGAACTGCTGATCCGCGCCGGCGTAAATATCCAGAACAACGATCTCACCGGGAGTCAGATATTTCGTCTTGCCGAAGTTGCAGTTCTTGTCCATCACGATGTGGAACAGGCCGGCTTCGGTGTCGAGTACCAGCATCTGGGCTGTGGTTCCGGCGGCGACGATACCCGCGACCGGCACGGACTGCACGGTGGATCCGTCCAGCAGAGTTGCGGCATCGGCAGTGACAGACGGCGCAGCAGTGACGGCAAGAGATACCGCACAGACGGCCGCGATGAGAGCAGTGACTATTCTTTTCTTCATGAAGCCTTGTACCTCCGTTAATTTATAGGATCATGGTATAAATGATGTATGATCTGGAACCATTTCATCATATCATGAAATGGGAGAAAGGCAGCGCAATAAATAAAAATTTTACAGGTAGCCTGCTGTTTTCAGTTAACTTGCCCGAAAGACGGGAGGAATGTCTGCATGCAAGTGGCAAAGACAGTGGGCGTGTGATATATTTTGATTCGTGCGAAAACAATCAATTTCGGGAATCAGGCATAGAGTGCGGAGTAGTGATATGGCAATGGAAATGAACCAACGTAAAGAGAACAAAATGGGCATCATGCCGGTGAAGAAGCTCATCATCAACATGTCGGTGCCGATGATGATATCCATGCTCGTGCAGGCTCTGTACAACATTGTGGACAGTATTTTCGTTGCACAGATTTCCGAGGGCGCGCTGACCGCGGTCACGCTGGCTTTCCCGCTGCAGAATCTGATGATCGCCGTGGGTTCCGGCACCGGCGTCGGCATCAACGCTCTGCTGTCCAAATCGCTCGGTGAGAAGAAATTCGACAAATCTGACGCGGCAGCCAACACGGGGCTCTTCCTCACGGCGATGAACTTCGTGATCTTCCTGATCCTGGGACTCACCGTCACAGAGCCTTTCCTGCGCACACAGACGAGCGACCCCTCGATCATTGCGTATGGAGACCAGTATCTCGGCATTGTGCTGACGATGTCGTTCGGACTCTTCTTTCAGCTGACCTTCGAGCGTCTCCTGCAATCGACGGGGCTCACGGTTTACAGCATGATCTCCCAGGCAACCGGTGCGGTCATCAACATTGTTTTCGACCCGATCATGATCTTCGGCCTTCTGGGTTTCCCGAAGCTGGGCATTGCGGGCGCCGCTTACGCGACCGTCCTCGGACAGTGTGTTGCGGCGCTCATCGGCCTCGTGCTGAACATCAGATTCAACACAGAGATTCATTTCTCTCTGCACGCGGTGCTGCACCCCGTACGCGAGGTTATCGGCCGCATCTATTATGTCGGCGTGCCTTCGATTCTCATGATGTCGATCGGTTCGGTCATGACCTACCTGATGAACCTGATCCTCGTCACCTTCTCCACAACGGCGACGGCAGTCTTCGGCGTTTACTTCAAGCTGCAGAGCTTCTTCTTCATGCCGGTCTTCGGACTGAACAACGGCCTCATCCCGGTTCTTGCTTACAATTACGGCGCGCGGCACAAGGAGAGAATTGACGAAGCGCTGCGTTTCGCCCTGATCCTCGCGATCTGCATCATGTCCGTGGGCACGATTACGTTCGAGCTGATCCCGGGACGCCTCCTTGACATGTTCAACGCCTCGGACGCCATGAAGGGGATGGGCATTTACGCACTGCGCATCATCGCGCTGCATTTCCCGATCGCGGCCTGCGGCATCATCATGGGCTCCATCTTCCAGGCGTTCAGCCAGAGCTTCTATTCGCTCATCGTTTCCCTTGGGAGGCAGCTGGTCGTGCTGATCCCGGTCGCGAAGCTCCTCGCCATGACCGGTAACGTCAATAACGTGTGGTGGTGTTTCCTGATCGCGGAATTTGTATCGTTCGCTCTCTCGCTCACCTTCTTCCGCCGCCTGTACCGCAGGGAGGTGGAGCCGATGGCAAAACAAAAGGCGCACACAGATGCGACATCACCGGCGGCGCAGCAGAATACTTTGTAAATATTTGACCTTTGCGGTCAGATTTGCGGTATACTGGATGCAAACCAGAACCAATCTGTTCGTTCCTCTCCGAACTGAGGGCGATGGATGTAAAAAGTTTAATGGAGTGTCAGGACATGGCTTATACACAGACAGGCGAAGAAGCCCGCATCATCGTCAACTTTGATTTTTCCCTGGTTGTTCCGGGTGGTACGTTCTACGATACCAACGAAGAGGACCTTCCGGAGAATCCGAATTCTCTCCCGGAGGGGGCGAAGCTCACTCTGGATTTCGCGAAGCCGAAGCCGCTCAATGTCGGTACGGATTTCTCCAACCCGATTGCACGCGGAGTCATCAAGAACTATGTCGCAGGTCTGTTCATTGACCGCTACGGCACGGATGTGAAACAGGAGTCTGCATTCGAGACGAAACATGCTGCGGCTGTCTATGGCCTCAAGACAAACCGACTCGGCGCGGGGTATTTCGTCGTCGTCACGGAGAGGGGCATCTATGAGGGCAAGGCGATTATTCCCGGCATGCCCAGCAAACAGCGCCTGGCACTATTGAAGTCCATTCTCGGGACACTGACCAGGTATGAGTCCACGCCGTCAGAAATCGACGCTGCCCTTCATCAGAAAGAGAAGGCAATCCAGGAAGAGGAGCGCAAGCGCAGGTTCCGCGAGGAGGCTGCAGCGAGAAGAGCCGCACAGGAAGAGCAAAGAAGAGAGCAGGAGACCGGGATCGGGGCCGCAGCTGAGACGACTGCTGAATCCAAAGAAACTGCCTCTGCCGGTATCGCTGAGTCCGTAGGGGCTGCTGCGTCGACTGGCGAGTCCATAGGAGTGGAAACAGAGCCTAAGCCCGCGCAGACAGAATCCGCAGAGGCAAATGCAGACCGATCTGAAATGGCAGAAGAGTCCACAGAGGCGTTCACAGAGCCTGAGGCAGTGAAGGAAGAGCCCGCGGAGCCGGAAGCTGAGTCCAAGGCAGCACAAGGGAACTCTGCAGTTGCTGAATCAGAGTCTGAGGCAGAGCAAGCAGAGCCCTCAGAGCCGGAAGCCGAGTCCGAAGCGGAGCCGGAAGAAGAGCTGACGCCGGAAGAGAAACATATCCGGGAGCTCGAGGAGAAGCGAAGGCAGCACCTCGATGAGCTGCGCGCCCGCTTTGCAGGCAATCCGGAAGTCGAGGGCGGCATTGACAATTACATCGCGAGAGTGGATCACACGGGAGATGAGATTGTTCGGACATTCCGCAAATTCCTCTCCAGCGTACAGCAGTATGCAGCGAGCGCACAGTTCACCTCCGAGGAAGATCCTGCCTATGTGGAAATGATCAGCGGGATCCGCGAAGAGGAAAAGGGACTTGGCAGGAAGCTGGATGATCTGACGCAGAGTGTGGATACGAATGTGACCGACGCGGTCGCGGCAGGCATCACGGAATCCTTCGTCGAGAGAATGATACGCATGGTGGAGCGGATCGGCACGAGATATGAGCAGCTGGCCGTTTCCATGAACGGTCAGGATCGCATTGCCTATGAGAAGAAGGATGAGGTCTCTGCCATTATTACGAAGTGGCAGAACTTCCGCCAGAATCTGCCTTCTCACCTTGCCGAGACGGATAAGAAAAAGGAGCTGGAGACCAGCAGTCGCATCCAGAAGAGGATCAAAGAGCAGAGAGGGGGTCTCCTGTCAAGGCAGCAGGCGGTATCCGATGCGGAAGAGAGCCTGAAGGCCGCAACGGAGAAGCTCAGAGATCATCAGCAGGAAGTCGATGAGTTCGAGGCAGGATACGAAGACCGCAAGTCCGCAATTGAGAAAGAGCAACAGGACAGGATCACGGCCAATGCCGAGGCGGCCAGAACTCTGCAGCAGGAGCTGGAGGACAACCGCACGAAGATGGAGGAGCTGGAACAGGAGCTCTCCAGAACCTTCGCCCTCAATATGAACAAAAAGAAGACCCTCTCTAACCAGATCAATGAGCTGACGCACACCATCGCGGATGAGGAACAGCGCCTCGCGCAGCTGGATGCCGCGGCAGCGGGCTTTGCGGATGATGCAAAGGACAAGCTCACCCGTCTGGAAAATGACAGGGCACAGCTGCAGGAGAAACTCTCTGAGCTGAAGGCGAACCAGAGCGACCTAGGCGCAGCGCTGGAGAAGGCAGAGAAGGATCTGCAGCAGCACCGGGAAGATCTCGCCGCCTCCGAAGAGGAGTGGAAACACGTTCACGAGAACTACCTGATGGGCAAATACGATTAGTACAGTAGTTCTGAATTTCAACACAATTTATAAAAGTTGATACGCCCGGCTAATTACTCCGCCGGATTCTGGTAGAATAATAGATGCAAAGTTTATCGTAAAGGCACCCGTTGGATTTCTACTGGTTGGGAGAAATGCATGTCAATCTGGTCTGACATCAATAAAGGGAAACTGATCGCCGTTCTCGTACTGCTGATCCTCATCGCGGTACTCGTGCAGAAGGGCGGCCTGCATTTCGAGTTCAAATCTCCGGATCTGGCAATGACCAGTGAAGAGTCGACAGAGAGTGCATCGGCGGCTACTACCGTTGATCCGGCACTTGTCATGGATCCCACCGCAGAGACGATCACTGCGGATTTCGATGAATCCCGCTACACCAGAGTGACGCCCGGGACGATCACCGCGAGCAGTTCGCTCCAGGGCAGGAACATGGTCTACAGCCCGGAGCTGACACAGGATGACGACATCACGACCAGCTGGCAGGATGGTGTGGATGGCTACGGCGAGGGAGAGTCGCTGACCGCAACCTTCGAGACACCGGTTCCCCTCTCTGCCATTGGCGTCATGATCGGCAATCAGAACAGCACGAACCGCTACAACAGCAACACCCGCCCGAAATCCATGAAGGTTACTGTAACGGTCGATGACGGGAAGAGCTATGATTTCACGCTGGACGTCCTTGACAAGATGGATTTGCAGACGCTTGCGTTCAGCGAACAGCTGAATGTGACGCAGGTAGTTCTGACCATTAATTCCGTCTATCCGGGAGAGGAGTTCGAGGACACCTGCATTACGGAGATCAAGTTCCTCACCTTGCAGAATGAGGAGGCCACCGATACCGGAGAGAACGGTGAGGCAGACAACACACAGAATACAGTAAGCGGCACGGCAGCCGCAGAGTGATGGAAGGCACAGTAAGACTGTGCCTTTTATTTTTACCAAAAAGTAACTATTCAGAGGATGGATCGGTTTTCAGCAGGAGGAGAGACATGGAGCGGCTCTTTACACTGGATGAAAAAGATTACACCGACGATATGCCGGTCTATGAGAAGACCGTTGTCCGCGCGCTCATCGTGTGGAACGGCCTGTACGCAATGCAGCAGAGCGGCGAAGGTTATTACAAGATTCCGGGCGGCGGCATTGAGCCGGGAGAGAGGGATGTCGACACGCTCGTGCGCGAGGTGCGGGAAGAGACCGGCCTTGTTCTGGATACATCCAGGATCGAACCCCTGGGCGCGGTAGAGGAGAAGCGCCGCGACATCTGTGACGCGGGCAGGATTTACCTCTGCCACACCAGGTTCTATGAGTGCGGCGTGCTGCCGCAGACCGTGGCGACAGAAATGACAGAGAGCGAGATCGCGCTGGGCTTCCACCCGGTCTGGGTGAGCCTTGATGAGATCCTTCGGAAAAACGCAGAGCTCGAGGCTGCGAATCTCTACTGGAAGGTGCGTGACTACCGTTTCCTTCTGTGGTACCGGGAGCACTGCGGGGCGTCAGCGCTCGCCCTTTGTTAGGGAATCCTCCCCGAACTTTCTATGAATTTCATCCATCATCCTGGTGAGGCGGCGTTTCTTATCGTCCGCCTCCTTTTGCTGTTCTGCCTGCTCCTGTCGCACCGCGTCCTCCCTCTTTTTCTCTTCCATGAAACCGAACAGATCCAGCTGGCGGAATTCTCCGTGGTCGAGAGAGGAGGCGCCGACGCCGATGAGGCGGATTTTCCTGCCGGACGCAAAGAGCCCCTCCCGGCTGCCGGTACCCAGTAACAGGCGCCGTGCCAGAGCCTGGGCTGTCCTCTCAATGAGCACAGCATCATTCGTGGATTCGGGAAGCTGTGTCTGCCGGGAGAAACGGCGGAAGTCGTCCGTCTTGACGCTCAGATCGATCGTGCCGGCATAGACACCGTCCCGCTTAAGGCGCCGTGCGACACTCTCCGAGAGCTCGTGAATGACCGGGACAGCGTCCGTGTCAAAATTCTCATAGAAGATATCGTTCGATACCGTCGTCTCGTTGGAGTAGCTCTTCGCGTCATCCCTGACGTCGCTGACCGTGGAAGAGGCGATGCCGTTCGCGCTGTTGTGGATGTACAGTCCGCCCTTGTCGCCCAGAATTGACTGCAGGAGGGAGAGATCGGCATGGGCCGCCTCACCGATGGTGCGGATGCCGAAATCATTGAGCCGCGACGCGCTCTTGCCGCCGCACCCGTGCAGGTCACCGATCGGCATGGGCCAGAGCTTATCCGGGATCTCTTCCGGCCAGAGCGTATGAATGCGGCCGGGCTTTACGAAATCACTCGCGGTCTTTGCGAGCAGGCGGTTAGAAGAGATGCCGACATTCACGGTGAAGCCGAGCGTGTGGTAGACCTCTTCCCGTATCTGGTTGGCAAGATCGTAGGGGTACGCCTGCTGTTTTCCCGATAGGAAGGAACCGCGAAGATCGAAGCTTCCGGGCACGTGCGAAGTCGCTTCCTCCGGCATGAGGAAACCGCCTTTCGGGGAGTGGATGATAAGGGGCGGGACAGACTTCGTCACGTCGAGATAGGCCTCATCGATCGACACCTGCTCCACCGTGTTCGAGTGGCGGCGCAGAATGTCCATGAGCGCGTGCGAGAACTGCCGGTACACAGTAAAATCCGAGGGCACGAGAACGAGCTCAGGACACTGCTCCAGTGCCTTGACGACAGGCTCCGCGGTGCGGATACCATATTTTTTCGCCGGGATGGACTTGGCCGTGATGATGCCATGCCGCGTCTTCACATCCCCGCCGACAGCGGACGGAATATCGCGAAGGTCCGTGGCGCGCGGGTCGCTTTGCAGTCGATGCACCGCAGACCACGACAAAAAGGCGGAATTCACATCCACATGGAAAATAACAGGCGTCATTCCTCACATTCTCCGTTCCAGTGCTGCATGTTCCACTTCTCATTGTAATCGAATCGGCGGGTATCGCAAGGCACAGGGCAAAGATGGGAAGGAACCAGATACGCTTGGAATTCTTTCAATATAAGGCAGACACCGGGAATGTGCGGGTGATATACTCAGGAATAGCAAAAACACTATGAAGAAACGGGGGTTTGTAAATGGCAGCAACACAGCATGCAGAATTATTCCTGGACCGGCACATACCGGTGGGAGAGACGGATGAGCGCATCTTCGGATCGTTCATTGAGCACCTTGGCAGGGCGGTATATGAGGGAATATACCAGCCGGGGAATCCGCTCTCAGACAAGGATGGGAGCCGCAAGGATACACTGGAGCTGATCCGTGAGATCGGCGTCCCGATCGTCCGGTATCCGGGGGGCAATTTCGTTTCGGATTTCCACTGGGAGGATAGTGTGGGACCGGTTGTGCAGAGACCGCACCGCATCGAGCCTGCCTGGGGTGTGATCGAGACCAACGAGTTCGGCCTGCACGAGTTCATGGACTGGACGAAGAAGGCGAATACCCGGTGCATGTATACGGTGAATCTTGGCACCAGAGGTATCGAGGATGCCAAGAACGTGGTCGAATACTGCAACATCGCGAAGGATACCTACTATTCCGACCTGCGGAGAAGGAACGGTCAGGAGACGCCGTTCGGGATTCACACCTGGTGCCTTGGTAATGAGATGGACGGTCCCTGGCAGATGGGACATAAGACGGCAGAGGAATACGCAAGGGTTGCGCACGAAGCCGGCAAGCTGATGAAGTGGATCGACCCTTCCATTGAGCTGGTAGCCTGCGGCAGCTCCAACAGTCACATGCCTACCTTTGGCACTTGGGAGGCCACTGTCCTCAAAGAGGGCTACGATACCTTCGATTACATTTCGATGCACACTTATTACGGAAACCCTGAGAACAACACGACGGACTTCCTCGCGAGCAGCGTCGACATGGACCAGTTCATCAGCGCAGTCGTTGCGACCTGCGACTATGTGCAGGCGGTGCACCATTCCAGGAAACAGATCAACCTCTCCTTCGATGAATGGAATGTGTGGTATCACAGCAACGAGCAGGATCAGAAGCTCGAGAAATGGATCCAGCATCCGCATCAGCTGGAGGATGTTTATAACCTGGAAGATGCTCTGCTGGTCGGCAGCATGCTCATCACGCTGCTGCGCCACGCGGACCGCGTGAAGATCGCCTGCCTGGCACAGCTCGTCAACGTCATCGCACCGATCATGACATCGGACAGGGGCGCGTGGAAACAGACGATCTTCTATCCCTACATGGAGGCTTCCCGCTACGGCCGCGGCACCGTACTGCAGACACTGGTGCAGACGCCGGTCTACGAGAGTAAATACGGCGACGCGCCCTACATCGACAGCGTGGCGATCAAGGATGAGGAGAAGGAGACGCTCACCATCTTCGCGGTGAACAAGAACCTGACCGATGATTTCGAGCTGACGGCGGACCTTCGCCAGTTCGAGGGCTATACGGTGAAGGAGCACAGCGTTCTGACAGGCGAAGACCTGAAGGCAACGAACACCGAGGAGCATCCGGATACGATCGCTCCCATGATCTCCGGTGGCAGCAGGGTAGAGGACGGCAGACTCATCGCTCATCTTCCGGCACGCAGCTGGAACGTCATTCGCCTGGCAAAGTAAATTTATAAGAAGGAAGAAGGCAGCTGTTCTGCGTCCGGAGATACGGAGGCGGGCAGCTGCCTTTTGAGGTCCTGTTGCCGCACATCAGTACCGGTCAGAATTTGACAGCGGCACTGGAAATATGTGACAATAAAAACAAATAACAGACAGCGTCTACTATTATGGATGGAACAACCTGTAACCGCCAACTGTACCGGTTACAGAGCGCAGGAATGCAGGAGGTGGCGCATGAATAATGAACAGATTCTCTTCTTCATCCTTGGGCTGATCCTGGTTGCAGTGATCATTGGCACGATCGTCATCGGTGCCATCCGCAAAAAGGATTTCAACGATCAGGTCTCAGGCAAGAAGCCCGAGAGAAAAGTGAAGGGCGAAGGCCGCGTGTCCTATGACAAGCAGACCAAGGAGAATTCGCAGATCGCGATCGACAGGGAGATTCTGCGCACGAAGAGCGGGCAGAATCTATTGGGGCCAAAGGGAAAAATCTAGCCTGCCCCGCTGTTCCTGTTTTTGAAGTATTTGATTTGACATAGATAGAATGCAATACGGCACCTTCAACAGATCACAGGATCTGCCAAAGGTGCCGTATTCTGTCATGTTCATCATGGGGCGGATGGGGCTCGAACCCATGACCTCATCCGTGTGAGGGATGCGCTCTCCCGGCTGAGCTACCGTCCCGAGAAACAAAGTCTATTATAGATTGCTCATCCTCTTTGTCAATTACTAAAACGCAGTGGACACCCGGAACGCTAACAGATAAAGCGCAGAGCCCGCACAGAACGCACCAAGAACACGACAAGAACTCGCGCAGATTGCACACAAATCCTTATTCCTCCGGCGTATGTCCGTAGCCCAGCTTATTGGATACGGCTGCCTTTCGGCGATATTCGCGGGGCGTCATGCCGGTGCTCTTCTTGAACAGGTCCTTGAAATAGTTGCTGGAGGAGAAGCCACAGTTCAGGGCAATCCTCGTGATCGAGTCGTCGGTCACGAGGAGCTGGTTCGCGGCGTTGCGTATCCGCACGTTGTTCAGATACTCCTTGAAGGTATATCCCGTTGCCACGTGAAATTTGTGAGAGAAATATGAGGTGTTGAGCTGCAGCTTCTTCGCGATGTCTTGGAGCGTCAGAGGTGACGGATACATCGTGTCGATATAGTGCAGCGCAAGGCGGATATCACTCTCCATGTCGCGGATGGGGACGAAGATGTTGTGAGAAATCTGTCCATGTTCGATGAGCAGCATGAAGATTTCACAGACATACAAGGTCTCTGTCACCTTCGCGTACGGTCCGGGAGAGATCTGTTCATTCGTGATCTTGCGGAAGAGCTCCTGCAGGGTGAGAAGTGAATATTTGTCGAGGACGATCCGGCAGGATTCCGCGCACATCATCTGAATCTGCGGCACCAGTTCGAGGAGCTGGCGGGGGAGGGAGCGTGGATCAATGAACAGGTTGGTGCGGATGGAGGCATCCTGCCCCGTGTAGGTGGTCGAGTGCCGGTAGCCGGGCCGGATCAGCAGAAGGTCGCCGGCCTTCAGCGAAATACAGGCGGAATTGACTACAAATTTGCACTCGCCGCGCTGCAGATAGTACAGCTCGATCAGAGAGTGCGTGTGCTCATAGGGCATATAGAAGGATGCCTCTCTCGCCATCGTATCTATATAAAAATTGATCGGTTCTCTGTCCATGTGTCTGTATATTCCTCTCTGCTCCTGCGAAACTGCGTAAATTACAGGCACGCGAAACGGCAATATTGCACAATAACTGTTTTGTAATCTTTCATTTTCGTGTATAGTATACCTAAAATAATATGTAGTATACAAGAAAACATACAACTAATTTAGTATTCTGGCCTGCAGGTTTCGCCTATACTTTAACTGTAAGGGGTTTTTTCTGTGCAATTTGTCGAAAACAGAAAATTACGACACAGACAGTAATTTAAGGAGAGTGAATATGAGAAAGAATGTATTAGCGACACTTCTTGCGGCTTCTATGGCCGCGGGTGTACTCGCGGGCTGCGGCGGAGCTTCGTCGTCCGGGACGGATACGGCAGCGCCTGCAGCGGATGCTGCTGCCACGGAGGCGGCAGGAACAGAAACCGGCGCTTCCGGTTCCGGCGCAAGTCTTGCCTTTGCGTGGTGGGGCAATCAGACCCGTACCGACCGCACGAATGCGGCGCTGCAGCTCTACACAGAGAAAAACGGTGTGAGCTTCGATGCGCAGCCTTCCGACTGGGATTCCTACTGGTCGAAACTGCAGACCAGCGCAGCGGGACACGCGCTTCCGCCGATTATCCAGATGGACTATTCCTATCTGAAACAGTACGCGAATGCCGGCTCACTGGTTGATCTGACCCCCTATGTGGAAGATGGCACACTGGATACCAGCAACATTTCCCAGAGCATTCTGGATTCCGGCTCTGTGGACGGCAAGCTCTACGCGGTATGCGCAGGTGTGAACTCACCCGCGCTCCTGTACAACAAGACACTGACAGATCAGGCTGGCGTCACCATCAAAGACAACATGACGATAGAAGAGTTCGAGGAGCTCTGCCGGACCATGCTGGAGAAGACGGGAACCAAGGCAGATCTTCCCTACGGTGCGGCTGACAACTTCCTTCCCTACATGATGAGGGCGCAGGGAGTTACGGAGCTGTTCAATGCGGAAGAGAAGAAGATGAACGTAGACGATCCTTCGCAGTTCGAGCCTTACTTCCAGGTTTACAAGGATGGCGCGGATCAGGGTTGGATCATCGGTGCGGATATCCACGCAGGCCTTACCTCCAATTCCGTAGAGGAGTCGCCTCTTGTCTACTATTCCTCTGCCGATACCCAGGCATGGTGCGCATTCTTCTGGACGAACCAGATGGAAGCCATGGTAGCGGCAGCGCCCGAGGGAGAAGAGATCGGCATCACCACCTGGCCTTCCCCGGATCCTGCAAAATCCGATTTCCTGAAGCCCGGACAGTTCTTCTCTGTATCCGCTGACGCGGGCGAGAATGAGAAGGAAGCGGTCAAGGTCATCAACTTCCTGACCAATGACGTCGACGCCAACAACATCCTCCTCGGTGAGCGCGGCATTCCGGCATCCAGCACTGTGGCGGAAGCGATCGCGCCGAACACCTCGGAGACGATCCAGACGGTGACGGATTTCGTGAATAATGTAGTGACGCCGAATTCCAGCACGATTTCCCCGGCCATTCCTACCGGTGCCAACGAAGCGTATGACGCCTGCAACACGATCCTTGACAAGGTTCTCTACGGACAGATTGATGCAGCGGAAGCTTCCAAAGAGCTGTTCGAGCAGGGCAATGAGATTATGAGCCGTCAGTAAGATCTGAATTTTGTCGCGATGGTGCTGCGGGAGATTCATCCCGCGGCACTTTTTCAATGTTTTCCCGAAAGGACAGTGAATTATGGAAAACAAGAAAGGCAAAACCTTTAAGGAGTGGTTGAACCAGGAACACGTCGCAGGCTATATCTGCGCGCTTCCTTTCATCATCGGTTTCCTTGCCTTCATGGTCGTGCCGATGTGCATTTCACTCTACTATTCCTTCTGTGACTATGACATCCTGAATCCGCCGGTATTCACGGGATTGAAGAATTTCCAACGGATGTTCACCGATACGCGCTGGCTCACAGCGCTGCGCGTCACCTTCTATTTCGCCTTCGTCTCGACACCGCTGCGTCTGATCTTCGCGATGATCGTCGCGCTCCTTCTGTTCCGCTCCACGAAAATGACAGGCGTCTACCGTGCGATGTATTACCTGCCTTCCATGATCGGCGGTTCCGTTGCGGTAGCCATTCTGTGGAAGAGGATGTTCGCAGTCGACGGTACGGTCAATATCCTGCTGGACAAGGTCGGCATCAGGGGCCTCGCCTGGCTGGGTCTGCCATCCACTGCGATCTGGACTCTGATCATTCTCGCAGTATGGCAGTTCGGTTCCTCCATGCTGATCTTCCTCTCCTCGCTGAAACAGATTCCTGCGAGGCTGTACGAGGCGGCATCCATTGACGGATCGAACAAGTGGCAGCAGTTCTGGAAGATCACACTGCCGCTCATGACACCGACGATCTTCTTCAACCTGGTCATGCAGCTGATCAACGGTTTCCTTGCGTTCACGCAGTGCTACATCATTACGCAGGGGAAACCTCTGGATTCCACACTGTTCTATACGGTGTATATGTATCAGCAGTCGTTTGAATTCAGTTCGACAGGGTACGGCGCCGCGATGGCGTGGATCATGCTGGCAATTGTCGCGCTGATTACCTGGATCCTGTTCGCGACAAAGAAATTCTGGGTATATGATGGAGGGCTGTAGAGAATGAGAGCAAAGAGAACAGCAGGTACGATTATCTATCATATTCTGGTATTGGCCTTCGGTCTTATCATGATCTATCCCCTCGTGTGGATGATCATGAGTTCCTTCAAGGAGACGGACACCATCTTCATGACGGCGGCCAATCTGATCCCGACCCATTTCACACTGCAGAACTATCTGACTGGCTGGAAGGGCTTCGCAGGGGTATCCTTTGCGAGATTCTTCCGTAATTCCCTGTTCATTTCCGTGGTGGCAACCATTGGTACGGTGATCTCATCCTCTATCGTGGGATACAGCTTCGCGAGACTGAAATTCAAACTGCGCCCGGTGCTGTTCGCCGCCATGCTGGTGACGATGATGCTGCCGGCACAGGTGCTCATGATCCCTCAGTATCTGTGGTATCAGAGACTCGGCTGGGTCAACACCTACCTTCCGCTCATTGTGCCGTACTGGTTTGCGATCCAGGGCTTCTTCGTTTACCTTATGACGAATTTCGTGGAAGGGATACCGAGAGATCTGGACGAGGCGGCCAAGATTGACGGCTGCTCCTACTACACGATCTACACGAGGATCATTCTGCCGCTGACGGTGCCGGCGATCATTACGGCGAGCATCTTCTCCTTCATGTGGAGATGGGACGATTTCCTCGCGGCGCTGCTCTACGTCAACAAGACGGAGATGTACCCCGTCTCCCTGGCGTTGAAGCTGTTCTGTGATCCGTCATCTTCCTCGGACTATGGAGCCATGTTCGCAATGGCGACACTGTCCATACTGCCGGCGCTGATTATTTTCTTCACGCTGCAGAGATACCTGGTCGAGGGCATCAGCACCTCGGGACTCAAGGGATAAGGTTACGAGAGGAGTATTATGGGATACGACATTACAGCGTACGGCGCAAAGGGCGACGGGAAGACGCTTGATACGAAGGCGATTCAGGCCGCGATTGACGCCTGTCACGCGGCGGGCGGCGGCAGGGTCGTGGTGCCGGAGGGGAGAGTCTACCGGAGCGGTACGCTGATCCTCAGATCGAACGTCGAGCTGCACTTAGAGCACGCGGCTGTGATCAGGGCATCGAATGATCTGAATGATCTGAACGGGCTGGGGCTCATGAAGGAGATCCCGAAGGGGCTCGCCGTGCCCTCCTTCGACTCCTGCGAATATGACGGGAATCCCTTCCTGTATTTCATCTATGCAAAGGACGCGGAGAATGTTGCGATCACCGGCACGGGCTCGATCGACGGCAACGAGGAGATCTTCCACGGGAAGGTGACGCCGTACCACATCGAGGGAAGCTTCTATCCCAGGTGTCCGCTCCTGTGTCTCATCAACGTGGAGAAGCTCACGATCCGGGATGTTACTCTGACGAACTCCGCCTACTGGACCACCCACATGGTCGGCTGCCGGGACGTTCTGATCGACGGCATCCGCATTCTCAACAGCGTCATCATGACCAACTGCGACGGTATCGACCCGGATCACTGCCAGAATGTGCGGATCGCGAACTGCTACATCCGCGGCGCGGACGACGGTATTGTGTTCAAGAATACGGAAGCCAACACGCAGTACGGCCCCTGTGAGAATATCCTTGTGACAGGGTGCTCGATCGTCTCCACCTCGGCGGCATTCAAATTCGGAACGGAGACGGTGTCGGAGTTCTCCAACATCACGGTGGAGAACTGCAACATCATGAGTGGCACGAACCGCGGCATTTCGCTGCAGCTGCGTGATGGCGGCAATATCTTTGACGTCACCTTCGAGAACATCAACATCAACACGACCCTGACGCGGAAACCCTACTGGTGGGGCGACGCGGAACCGATCGCGGTGACTGCCGTGAAGCGGCACGCGGACAGTCCTGTCGGCACGATACGCAACGTGCAGTTCCGCAATATCAACTGCCATGGAGAGAACGGTATCCTCATCTGCGGCGACACGGATGAGAATGGAATGGGCACCGGCAATATTGACGGGCTCCTCTTTGACAATATTCATGTTACACTAGAGAAGCATAGTGATGAGCCGTGGGCGACCTATGATCTTCGTCCGACGGTCGATGGAGGGATCCTTTCGGAACCACACCACGGCTTCTTCGCGCGTCACGCGGGCAGGATCACGCTGCGCGGCTGTCATTTCGCGGCGGATCCGTCGGCGGAACAGCTGGCGGGGAGTCTGATCTCCTGCGATGACTGTGACGTTGTCAGAGAATAGAACGGCGCGGCCATGTGGGGACTGGCCGCGGATGGGGGAGCAGGATGGCAGAGACCGGCAGAGGGCACGTCACGGGGAGCAGCGGGGCAGAAGAGACGGAGAATTTGTGGCAGGTCAGTGACCGCCTCTTCTTCGAGGACACCATGACCGATTGGCTCCGGGAGATTGCGGCAGAGCAGGGGTATGAAGAGACCCTGGCGGCCATGGACTATGCGAGGCACCAGCATGAAGGGCAGTTCCGGAAGGCGTCACGCTACTCCGAAGAGCAGGTGCCATACATCAATCATCCGCTGATGATGGCGTGTCATGCTTACGCGCTGGGGCTTGCGGATGATAGAATCCTCAGCGTATGTCTGCTGCACGATGTGTGCGAGGACTGTGAAGTCGCACCGGATGACCTGCCGTTCTCCGAAGGCGTGCGTCACGCGGTGGCGCTCCTCACGCGCCATCCGGGGCAGTTCCCGACGCCGGAGGAAGAGCAGGCACACTATTACGAGGGGATACAGACTGACCGCACGGCCAGTATTGTGAAGGTGCTGGACCGCTGCAGCAACGTATCCACGATGGCTCTTGCCTTTACCGATGAGCGTCTGCAGTCTTATATCGATGAGACGGAGGACTACATTCTGCCGCTCCTCGACTTTATCCGGGAGACTTACCCGGAATACCGCAGACAGACGTTCCTCCTGCGCTATCATATCCTGAGCGTGATCAACAGCCTCAAAGGGATGATCATGCGGTAAGAAACCACAGAAAAACACAGAATCAACACAATTTGATGACAATTCCGTAACAAACGCTTCATAGAATTTCCTCTGTAATCAGAACGTAACAGGCAGGAGGCACCGGCATCGGCAGCCGCCCGCGGCGTAACGTTTATTCTTCGGAGGCGATCTATGAGTACATATGGTTCAGGTTTCATTACCAGAGTCGGGAAGGTACTGACAGGTGCTGCTCTTGCGGCAGCCGTGGCAGTATCTTCCCTTTTTGTCACCCTGCCGGTCAACGCAGCGGGCGGGAGCGTGGAGATGAGCACCAGCTATCCCGGTATCTCGACGAAGCCGGGTCAGGACGTGACATTCGACCTTGATTTCGACAACAGGGCGGCGGACGGCACGAGCGTGGAGCTTTCCTCATCGGGACTGCCGAAGGGCTGGAGCGATGAGTTCACCGGTGGCGGCAGGAAGATCAGCGCCGTGTATGTGAAGAGCGGTGAGCAGAATGCCCTTGTCACCTACAAGGTAACGATCCCGGACGATACCGCAAAGGGCACCTACAATATCACGATCCGCGGCAATCAGTCGGCCCTGAAGCTCACCTTCGACGTCACGGACGAGGAGACGGGAGATTCGGGTCTGACCACGGACGATACAACGCAGGAAGGCCCGACCGGCACGACCTTCTCCTACAGCGTCACGCTGCAGAACAACAGCGCTGCCGACCAGACGTATGCGCTGAGCGCCAAAACGGCGGATGGCTGGTCTGCTGTTTTCAAACCGGCAGACGGCTCCAACGACGTGGCCTCCATTGATGTTGCGGCACACGCCAGCGCCACGCTGAATGTGAAGGTGACGCCGCCGGAGAAGGTAGCGGCCGGAGACTACGAAATCCCGATCAGCGCGGTTTCGTCGGAGCAGAATCTCTCTGCTACGCTCAAAGCGAAAATAACAGGCACCTACGGGGTTGAGGTGACGACGTCGGATCAGACGCTCTCTTTCAACGCGAACGCAGGGCACGAGAAGGACGTGCCTGTGAAGATCCACAACACCGGCAACATCGACCTCTCGGCGGTGGCACTCTCTGTGACCGCACCGGACGGATGGGACGCCAGCTTCGATACCGGTAAGATTGCAACGATCGCCGCGGGAGATACGGCAGACGCCACACTCAAGGTCACGCCGTCGAAGAACGCGGTCAGCGGCGACTATGCGCTCACGGTCTCCGCATCGAATGACAACACTTCTTCCGATGCGAGCTTCCGCGCCACGGTGAAGACCGGCACAGCCTGGGGCATCGCGGGCGTCGTGATCATTGTCGCAGTCATCGCGCTTCTTATGGGGATCATCCGTAAATTCGGGAGGCACTGATCATGTCGGACATTATCATTCACACAGAGGAGCTGGTGAAACAGTACGGTGATGTTACCGCCGTCGATCACCTGAATCTGCGAATCGGCGAGGGCGAGGTTTTCGGCCTCCTGGGGCCCAACGGCGCGGGTAAGACCACGACGACACTGATGCTCCTGGGACTCACGGAGCCGACCTCAGGCCATGCCTGGATCGACGGGCACGACTGTACGAGAGAGTCGCTCGCTGTGAAGAAGGAGGTCGGCTACCTGCCGGACAACGTCGGGTTCTATCCGGACATGACAGGGCGGGAGAATCTGCTCTTCTCCGGTGAGATGAACGGCCTCTCGAAAGAGGCGGCGAAGAGCCGCGCGGTCGAACTCTTAGAGCGCGTCGGCATGACCTATGCGGCCGACCGCAAAACGGGTGGGTATTCGCGTGGCATGCGCCAGAGGCTTGGCATCGCAGACGTTCTCATGAAGGACCCGAGGATCATCATCATGGATGAGCCGACGCTCGGCATTGACCCCGCCGGGATGCAGGAGCTCACACACCTCATCCGGGAGCTGTCCGTGAAGGACGGCAGGACGATCCTTATCTCTTCCCACGAGCTGTTCCAGATCCAGGAGATTTCCGACAGGGTCGGCATTTTCGTCGGCGGCAGGATGATCGCCTGCGGCGGGATTGAAGAGCTCGGCGCGCAGATCGAGAGCGATGAGAAGCTCTACCAGCTGGAAATCCGGGCGGAGAAGGCAGGCCTTCGCCGTGAGGAGGCCGAAGAGCTCCTCATGAAACTGGTGAGAGGGATTCCGGACGTTCGGGCAGTGCAGCGAACACAGACCGGCATGATCCACATTGACGCGGGGAGCAACATTGAGGCACAGCTCCTCACCGTACTCGTCGGCAACGGGTTCGTTCTGAGAGAGATGCACGAGCGGGGCGGCGACCTCTATGAGATTTACAGGAAATATTTCGAGAAAGCAGGTGAGCAGAATGGAAGCACAGACAACCGGAACGGCAATGGAGAATCCCAAGCCGGATTTGGGCAGAAGCTTGCGGGAATTCTCCGCTGACTGGAATTCTGACAACAGCAGGGTGAACCGCCACGGTTTCGCCGTTCTCTACCGCAAGGAGCTCGCGGATCATCTGGAGAGCAGGAGATTCTGGATTCTGTTCTTCCTCCTCCTCATCATCAGCATGGTGAGCCTTCGCGGCGCGCTGAACACGATTTCCGGCGCGGCGAGTCAGGCGTCCAGCCAGGGACAGTCGATCACGGATTTCCTCTTCCTTGCCCTGTTCACGACGTCGGGCTCCTCAATCTACAGTTTCTCTACCTTCCTCGGTTTCCTCGGGCCGATCTTCGGCATCATGCTGGGATTCGACGCGATCAATGAGGAGAGATCACAGGGGACGCTGAACCGGCTCGCGGCGCAGCCGATCTACCGGGACACCATCATCAACGCTAAGTTCTGCGCGGGCGCAACGGTCATTTTCATCACAATCTTTTCGATCGGCCTGCTGTTCACCGGTGCGGGCATCGTGATCTCAGGCATCGAGCCGAGGGCGGAAGAGTTCGCGAGGATTGCTATTTTCCTCCTCGTCGCTGCGATTTACATCTGTGTGTGGCTCTCCATCTCCATCCTGTTCTCGACACTGTCGAAACACGCCGCGACCTCGGCCCTTGGCTGCATCGCGCTGTGGCTGTTCCTGACGATGTTCCTCTCGCTCTTTGCCAGCGGGCTCGCGAATATGCTCTACCCCGCGGACAGCGCACGGGCGACCATGATGGATGCCATCAACAACTACCGCGTGCGGGTCGGCTTCTCGCGGATCTCGCCCTACTACCTCTTCAACGAAGTGACGTCGGTGCTGATGAACCCCAACATTCATTCGCTTGACATCATGTCGACTCTGGAATCAGAATATAGTCAGATCGCAAGCTATCTGACGCTGGGGCAGAGTGTATTGCAGATCTGGCCGCAGATCGTCGCGATGTTCGCGGAGACCGTGATCGGCTTCGCCGTGGCCTATATCTGTTTCATGAATAGAGAGATCCGGGCATAGGTATCTGCTCAGTTCAGCCCGATGCAAAAGCCCAAGGGCATGCTTTTCCGGGCGTACCACAGTAGATATGCAGCAGTCAGGAGAGAGAAGATGGACAAAGATAGGGTTATCCCGCTGTTTGATTCGAAATTCATCAAAGTGTACGACCTTCAATATGAGGAGGGGAGGCACTATTATGACGCAACGAGGCGGGAGAAGGACCGCATCGCGGCAGTGCAGTCCGAAGAGGGCTTTCGGGCGATGCTGCCGGACGGTGTGAGCTGCATTGTTGTAGTACGAACAACAGACGGGCGTTCGTGTCTTCTCTTATCCAGAGAGTACCGCTACCCCACAGGTCACTACCTTCTCTCGGTGCCCGCAGGGCTCATTGACCCGGAGGATGCAGCGCTGGCAGGTGAAAGGCGAAATCCCATCCTGGAAGCCGCGAAGCGGGAGATTCATGAAGAGACAAACCTTGTCGTTACGGAGAATGACAGACTCGAGGTCATCAATCCCCTGGTCTTCTCCACGCCCGGCATGACCGACGAGAGCAACGCGCTCGTCCTCGCCGTTGTCCACGTAGATGATCTGTCCGTCCTCGACCAGAAGGGCGCCGTCGGTTCGGAGAAATTCGACGGCTTCGAACTGCTGGATGAGGCCAAGGCAGGAGAGATCCTCCGAAAGGGCACGGATGACAAGGGCTGCTACTATCCGGTATACACCTTCGCCGCACTCGTCTATTTCGTCGCAGGGTTGTGGAGAGAACGCTGAGAAACTCTGCGGAATCCTTGTGGAATCCTTGCGCAGCAGAATCTGCATGTACGGTCCGTGTAAGAGTTCAGAATCAATGAGTCTGGACTGTCACAACAATAAAAGAAGCGGCTACCTCCCGGTAATGAGGAGGTAGCTGCTTCTTTGGTTGCCTAATGCAATTATGTTTGCAGACAATATGCTGCACGGATGTTAGCTGGCTTAACTGCTATGCGGCCTTTTGTGACTTCCGGCAGGAGAAATGGTGAGCCAGACTTACCACTCTGCGGTGTCGTTCTTGATCGCAAGTCCGTCGTGGAATGCCTTGCCGACAACGGGGCCGATGGCACGGTAAGCACCGGCGGAAGCATCGAACATGATGGGCTGGAGTTTGTCGAGATCGACCTTGCCGTCCGTGATGATGGCATCATCTGCGATCTGGTTCACAACCTCGCCGACCAGAATGCCGGTCGCGTCATCATAGCTCTTCACCTTGCACTCCAGTGTCAGCGGGAATTCCTCGATGATGGGCGCATTGACGTTCTCGGACTTGTGGACATGAACACCGGATTTCTTGATCTTGTCTGCCTTAGCACCGGTCTCCACGCCGAAATAGTCGCAGAGGGTGGCGGTCTTCTGTGTGCCGAAGGCAACGGTGAACGCGCCTGTCTTCTTCACGTTCTCGGTGGTCTTATGTTTTGCCAGGAAGAATGTGATCTCGCCGTAGTCGGACTGGATGCCCCAGGCCGCATTCATCGCATTCGCTTTGCCGTTCTCGTCGTAAGTGCCGATGATGAAAACACCTTCCGGTGTAATGACTGACTGTTTGCCATTGATATTCATACTGATAACCTCCTGTTGTTAATATATATTCGCAACTATTCAGGACTTATCTCGAAAATCTTCGGTTTGACAGCCGAAGGCTTTTTCGATTGAGCTGTGCTGAATAGCTATATTCTAATTCATACCCATCCGATCGTGGTAGTATTTTATAGAAATGTAATATTTCTGCGCAGAGTATGATGTGAGCAGTTAGCAGACAGGGAGAGAAGCATATGTCTTTATTTGAGAAAAAGGTGAAGCTCCTCGAGACGAAGGATCGGGCAGCCATCGACCACATGGTGCAGGTCCTGGCAGAGCACGGCATCCGCGCGCACATCTGGGAGACGGAAGCCTTCCCGGTCCTTGGCGGCGCGCACATGGTCGCAGCTGACTGGGCGGGCGAAAAGCCCGTCATGAAGCGAGATGAGCGTACGGTGTGGAATCTCGAAGTGCCGAAAAAGGTCCGCTACAAGGCGATGAAGATCCTGATGGAAGACGGCGATGCCGATCTCACATTCAGCGACAACATCGGCTGATGCGCCATCAGCCGAACAGGCCCGCCTTATATTTTCCCGCAATATCCACATAGTGCATGGCATTGGCAGTAAGGGAGCGGATCTCTTCCTCTGTCAGCGGCCGCTGCACCTTCGCGGGGGAGCCGAAGGCAAGTGACCCGTCGGGGATCACGGTGTGCTCCGTCACGAGGGAGCCCGCGCCGATCAGACAGCTGCGGCCGATTTTCGCGCCGTTCAGAACAATGGCACCCATGCCGATGAGGGTGTTATCACCGATCTCACACCCGTGAATCGTGGCGTTGTGACCGATCGTGACACCGTCTCCGATCACGACATTGTGGCCGGGATCGGTGTGAACGACACTGTTGTCCTGGACGTTGGAATTCCGACCGATCGTGACCGTGCCTGCCTCTGCGCGCACGACGGCGCCGAACCAGATGCCGCAATTCCCGGCGATCGTAACATACCCCTTCACCGTGGCCGTATCCGCTACCCATGCGGATTCATCAATGACAGTCTGCGTATTCATATCCGCCTCCTGATAATACTGCTGAACCGTTCGGACACTGTGCCCTCTGGACTATATCTGAACGTTCAGGCTGTCTCTATTGTAGCGCGTATTGCGCTGCGGCGGGAAGATACGTACAATAACAGGGCCGATCGCAGAACGCGGCATTTGGGATGAGTATTCATTGAGCAGGCAGGGAGAACCGGTATGAGACAGCGGTTACAGACGAGCTGGAGGGCAACGATATACGCAAGCTACGCGGGCTACATCACGCAGGCGATCATCAACTCTTTTCTGCCACTGTTGTTCCTGACGCTGCAGAGGGAGTTCCAGCTCTCGCTATCGCGGATCACCTTCCTCGTGACGTTCAATTTCGGCATCCAGCTCTTCGTGGATTTCGCCTCCGCAAAACTCGTTGACAGGATCGGTTACCGCGTGAGCATCGTCGCGGCGCATGTTTTCGCGGCAGTGGGGCTGCTGCTCCTGGGAACGCTCCCCTATGTGCTGCCGGTGCCGTATTACGGCATCCTCTTCTGCGTGATGTTGTACGCGGTGGGCGGAGGCCTTACGGAGGTGCTGATCAGCCCGATCGTGGAGGCCTGCCCGACAGACGACAAGGCGGCTGCCATGAGCTTTCTGCACTCGTTCTACTGCTGGGGGGTGGTCGGCGTCATTGTGCTCTCCACCCTGTATTTCCACATCTTCGGTATCGGAAACTGGAGATATCTTGCGATGCTCTGGGCGATTCTGCCGAGTGTGAACGCGCTCGTCTATTCGCAGGTACCGATCCGGCATCTCGTGGAAAAGGGCGAGAGGATGTCAGTTCGTGGCCTTGCAAAGACCGTCCTCTTCTGGATCCTGCTGCTCATGATGATCTGCGCCGGCGCGTCGGAACAGGCGATGAGCCAGTGGGCTTCGGCCTTTGCGGAGCGCGCGCTGGGCGTTGGCAAGACCTTCGGAGACCTTCTGGGCGCCTGCATGTTCTCCATCCTCATGGGCACTGCGCGGGTCATCCACGCAAAGCTCACTTACATTGATGGGAAAAAATATCAGGTCTTCTGCAGCATTCTGGCGCTTTCAGGCTATCTTCTGGCCGTGTTCGCACCGCTTCCTGCCCTGGGGCTTGCCGGCTGCGGCTTAGTCGGTTTCGCGGTGGGCGCGATGTGGCCCGGCACCTTCAATCTGGCCGCAGCCGGAATGCCGCGCGGCGGCACGGCGCTGTTCGCCTTCCTCGCACTCGCGGGAGACATCGGCTGCTCCAGTGGCCCGACCCTGACGGGCCTTGTCGCGAGTGCCGCAGGGGACAATCTGAAGATGGGCCTTCTGTTCGCCATGATCTTCCCGATTCTCATGATCTGCGCAGTCTGGCTCTTGCAGCGAAATGAGGCGAGTGCCGCGGCAGCAGGCGCAGCCCAGCCGGAGTAGCAGACCAACCGGAGTAGCAGATCTGCTGGAATAGCTACCCAATCGGAGTAGCAGCCAAACCGGAGTGGCAGCACAGCCAGAGTTGCAGCCCGGCCAGAATGAAAAAGGGACGCATCCGGTCCCACCGGAGCGTCCCTGCTCAGCACATTATTGATTTATCTCAGGATTCAGGCCGTCTGTGCAGCTGTCTGCATACTCAGCTCCTGTCCCGGTCTGTCCTCCGTCTCACAGGCCAGAGTCAGTTCGGCATCAAAGGCATCATCCTGGATGTTGTCACAGAAGAGCTTCCAGGCGCCGGCGCCAACGCTGCCAAGGATCAGAGCAAAGGTGAATAGGATTAATTTCATACAGATACCGCCTTCCGTCATAAGATAACTTTATCGTAGGACAGGAACGTAAGATGGATATGAAGAAAATGTAAATAAAATGTGGCTGAAAGGAGCAGAATGACAGTGAGAATCATTACAACCGGAACTTTAACACTTGAATAATCCCCCAAACCTCACAAACCGCTCAACGGCGGTCTTTTTTGTGTCAAATATTTTTCATTTTACTGTTGTATGTGTTGTATGTTTATGCTATAATAAGGGACCAGATCAGGGAGGCGCGCCGATGAAGCTCTACTACGACAAGCGAATCAAAGATCCTACCTACTACGTTCAACAGGGATTCCGCAACACCAACGGGGTCGCTACTACCAGAAACGTCAAAAAGATAGGCAAGCACTCTGAATTGCTGAAGATAACCGATGACCCTATTACCTA
>FNQX01000043.1 GCA_900107575.1 Lachnospiraceae bacterium NK3A20
TGGTGTGCTACCCGTCAAGAGGACAGTGAATAATTAAAAAGTTTTGTGCCGCCAGTCGAATGATCGGCTGGCGGTATTCTTATGCCGCTACATAATAGTTCTCATGGTATTCAACAGGGGTCATGAGGTGCAGCTTCCGCTGTATCCGTTCTGTGTTGTAGTATCGAATATAGGACTCTATTGACTTAATTAAATCTGTTTTTGAAGTAAAGCGCTTTCCGTAGTACGTCTCACGCTTCAGGATACCCCAGAATCCCTCCATCGGGCCATTATCGATGCAGTGAGCTACTCTGGACATGCTCTGCTTCATATGGTGTTTCTTAAGCCTTACAGAGAACTGCTTGCTTGTGTATTGAAAACCTCTGTCACTATGGAACAGTGGATGTGCATCCGGCTCATGAGTTGCGGCCTCATCAAAAGTGTTCATGACAAGAGGAATGTCGTTGCGACCGCCGATTTTAAAAGCTACGATCCTGCGGTCATAGAGATCCAGGATGGCGCTTAAATATACCTTGTGGACTTCAATACCAATGTAATACTTGAACTCTGTCACATCCGCCAGCCACTTCTCATTCGGAGCATCTGCTTGAAAATCCCGGTTCAGGTAGTTCCTGGCGATGTGAGCCGGATCATCACTGCTTCTGGTGCAGCTCTTAGGCTTCCACTTGATCGTGGACTGGACGTGTTCTTTACGGCAGATCCTCAAGACCCGTTTATCATTCACTGTGATGCCATGTTTTTTGTCCAGTTCATCCCTGATCCGCCGGTAACCCATGTCCGGATGCTTGTCATGGATGCCTTTGATCTTCTCAGAAATCTCTTCATTGTACCGCTCACTGAAACTGACAGGTTTTTTCAGCCAGCGGTAGTAAGCACCACGTGAGAGGTGCAGGTATTTGCAGAGTCTTTGTATGGGATAGTGCTTTTCCTCAGACAACGCTTTGATCGCCTGGTACTTATAAAGGTTTCGAGTCAGAGATAGCGATCTCTCATCTCTAACTCTCTGACTTTTTTTAACAGATCATTCTCCATCTGAAGGTCACGGTTCTTGCGTTCCAGTTCCGCAATCTTATCCCGCATTCCCTCTTCATGTGTTCTTGCGGGCTGTGTTCCTGCTCGTCGCCCACGGCGATCTTCCAGACCCGATGCCCCCATTTCCTCGTATCGTTTGACCCAGTTGCGTACCTGCTGATAGGAACAATTGTATTTCAGCGCCATTGCCCCATAATTCTTATCATTGGCAAGGCAATCCTGTACGATCTCAAGACGTTCTTCCGATGTCGTTGGTCTGGCTTTGCTCATGTAGCTGCCTCCTCCGCTTGTGCGAGATTTGATCTCTCCATGAGCAGTATAGACCTTTATCCAATTGCGTAACTGGCAGGAACTTCGTAAATGATATTTTTTGACAATGTCTGCCTGACTTGACTTTCCATCAAGATATTCATGAACGGCCTGAAGCTTCAGTTCCTGAGAATAACTCTTGTTATTGCGTTGAACCATAAGGGCAGTGGGACCATCTGCAAGATAAAGGTTACGCCAGCATCGAATGGTGGCACGGGCAACGCCTGTCAGCCGGGCAGCCTCTGAAACAGCGATCTCTCCTGCCAGTAGCCGTTCAACGATCTTTACTTTTTCTGCCGGATCAATCTTGCTTTTCCTAGACATAGAAATACCCCCAAGTAGGTTTTGTATTTCAGTGTCCTACTTGGGGGTAGCATATCATTGCTGTCTTCCGGGGGCCTTTTGACTACTGCCTTACAACATGACATTGGAAACAATGGATCCGATCAGGATGCCGAGTAGGGCGCCGATCACGACCTGCAGCGGTGTGTGACCGACAAATTCCTTGAACTGATCCATGGGATCCATGCTCTGGAGTTTGTTGCCCATCTCGCGCCACTGGCCGATCATCTCATTGAGGACTTTGGCCTGCTCTCCTGTTTCCCGGCGGACGCCCATGGCATCGTACATGACGATGAAAGCAAAGAAAAATGCCATCGGCAGCGGGAAACTGCTTGCGCCGTAGCGGAAAGCAGTTGCGGTGACGAGCGAGCATACGGTTGCGGAGTGGGAACTCGGCATACCGCCGGCCCCGAAGATACGTTCCGCGTTGAATTCCCTGTGGATGATGATGTAAAGAATCGTCTTGATAAGCTGCGCCGTGAACCATCCGATGGCCGGTGCGACGAACAAAGGATTGTGCAGCAGATCTGTAAAAAAGTTCATGATTGCCCCGCTTCTGTATAAGCTCACCTGACACAGCTATTTTACAATATTCCCATCACTTATCAACCAAACGGCATTGTGTATTTCGTGGATTCAAATTCTGATTTCGCAGTTTCGCGAAAAGCTTCTACCGGTGTCTTCGTACGCCTTTCACGAAATCAGTATCGTCAGTTATTTCTTCCTTGCAATGCGCGAATGACTGACAGATAATCACACTGCATCGGGAATCACTTCTGGATTTCCGACAAGGACAGACCTGTAACATGGGCGGGGCTGTCATCCTGGATCGTTCGATCCGGCTGATATTCCACAATGCATCCTTAATAGGAGGAAATAGAGTCAATGCGTGGCATTTTGCTGCTGCTCCTTATGGGAGCAGTGTTCACCGACCTTGTGCGGGGGAAAATTTATAACGTGCTCGTCTTTCCGGCGGCTGCGGCAGGAATCCTGCTGCGACTCGAGAGTGGCGGGCGTTATGCGGTGCCGGGGCTTCTGATCTCCATGGCACTGCCGGGACTCCTTATACCATTCTGGCTTTGCGGGAGAGGAATTGCGGCGGGAGATATCAAGCTGCTCTTTGCCATATCGTGCCTGATGGCGCCTGCTGTTTTCCTTCCATGCCTTATCCTGTCGTTCGTCGCGGGGGCGATCCTGGCAATCCTTGTATGGATCGCAGGGAAAGATCGCAAAGCGTCGATCCCCATGGCAGTTCCGATCGCCGCGGGGACAGGAATCGTGGTTTTTGGCACGGGGGGAGGCCTTGTATGAATGAGAACCCAATGATCGTGATCTGTGATGACGAGAGAACGTACGCATGTCATCTGCTCGACTATCTCGAGAGTAGACGTGCCGTGGACTATCCCATCTGTATTTATACGGATTCCGCGCAGCTTGTCGAGGATGTGAGCCCCAAGAAGGCAGTCCTTATCGTGATCGCGGAGTCGGAATACACGGAGGCGGTCGCGGGACGGGGCTATGCGAAGGTTCTCGTTCTGAACGAGACGGACAGGATGATGGATCCTTCGGTCGCGAATATCAGTAAATATCAGGAGACCGGACACATTGCGGCGGTGATCCAGGAGCTTCTCGCAGAAGACGGCGCGGAGGCACCGCAGACGATACGCCACAGCGGCCCGATGAAGATTCTCGGTTTCCATACGCCGGTCAGCCGGTGCCTGCAAACGACCTTTGCACTGACGCTGGGTGAACTTCTTGCGGAGCAGCATCGTGTTCTGTACATGAATTTCGAGAACTGGCCGGAACTGGATTCGCGCCTTGAGAATGTACCGCAGGGGAGTGTCGCGGACCTTCTGTACTACAACGACTGCGCAAAGGACAAGGTATCGCCCCACCTTGCGGGGAGTATTACGAGTGTGGGCGGTCTGGATGTGATCCTGCCGCTGGAAGATTTCATGGAACTGCAGGGCGTGAAGGCAGAAGCCTGGCTCTCCCTGTTCCAGACAATCGAGCAGGTGTCGGAGTACGAATATCTCCTCCTGGATCTTTCGGAGTCTGTACAGGGACTGCTGCAGATCCTCGAAACCTGCGATGAGATCTTCACGATACGAAGAGGAGACAACCTCTCTCTCTCAAGGCTGGATGGCTACCTGAATTTCCTGAAGGCGCACCACGAGGAAGAGCTGGCGGCGAAGACAAGGTACTGGGAATTTCCGATTTTCCCGGAGCTGCCCGCAAGGGTGGAGGATTACCGGCAGGGAGCGCTCGCGGATGAGATCCGGGATCGGCTGTCGGGACGTGAGGACAGGGCTGATGCGTAAATGAGCGGGTATGAGAGCAGCAAAGATAAGATCTACAACGAAATACTGGGGAGCATAGATTATTCGGAATACACGAGCGATGCGGCGGTGCTGGATCTCATTGATGAGAAGATCACGGCGCGAGCGAAGGAGGCCGGGATTTCCCTCCATGAAATGGAGCACATGCGGCAGGATATCTATCACTCGATCCGCAAGCTGGACGTGCTGCAGGACCTTCTGGACGATCCCGGGATCACGGAGATCATGATCAACGGGTCGTCTGATATTTTCATCGAAAGGGGAGGGCACACAATCCCGCTCACGCAGCATTTCTCATCGAAGGAGAAGCTCGAAGATGTGATCCAGCAGATCGTATCCGGCTGCAACCGGGTGGTGAATGAGGCGTCGCCCATTGTGGACGCAAGGCTACAGGACGGAAGCCGTGTCAATGTCGTCATGCCACCGATCGCGCTGAACGGGCCGATTCTGACGATAAGGCGCTTCCCGGAGAAACCGATCACGATGGAGGATCTGATCTCCTTCGGCTCACTGTCCGGGGAGATTGCGGCTTTCCTCTCGGCGCTGGTCCACGCAAGGTACAACATCTTCATCAGCGGCGGAACGGGCTCCGGGAAGACAACTTTTCTGAATGCCCTCGCGGATTTCATCCCGCCATGGGAGCGGATTATCACGATTGAGGACAACGCAGAGCTGCAGATCCGGCACATCCCGAATCTCGTGCGGCTGGAAGCGCGGAACCAGAACGTGGAAGGGTGCCTGCCGGTCACGATACGGGATCTCATCCGGACGAGTCTTCGGATGCGCCCGGACAGGATCATCGTCGGCGAGGTACGCGGCGGGGAGGCGATTGACATGATACAGGCGATGAATACGGGACACGACGGCAGCATGTCGACGGGGCACGCCAATTCGGCGAAGGATATGCTCGCCAGGCTGGAGACCATGGTACTCATGGGAATTGAGCTGCCGATTCCGGCGATTCGCAGTCAGCTCGCGTCCGGCATCGATATCATCGTTCACCTGGGAAGGCTGCGGGATGGCTCGAGGAAGCTGCTGGAGATCGCGGAGATAGACGGCATCCGGGAGGGGGAGATCCGCCTCAGGACGCTGGAGAGTTTCGTGGAGGATGGCGAGAAGGATGGCAGGATCACCGGTCATTGGGAACAAAAGAGAACACTCTGCCACAGGGAGAAGCTCGAAAGAGCGGGGATTCGGGCGACTCAGGCGTTATCTGACGCCTGCGGCAGCGGCAGAGAGCCTCCTCGTCATCCTGCTGGTGGCGGCGGTGTTCTATCACTCCGTTCTGGCAATCCCGTTCCTGTTGCCGCTCGCGATCCCGGTGAGCATCCGCTGTGGAAAGCGCGCGGAGGAGAAACGGCGAAGAGAGTTGTCCGCCCAGTTCAAGGAGATGACGGGCAGCATCCTGACAGCACTCAAGGCCGGATATTCGGTGGAGAACGCGATCCGTGAGAGTGAGAAGGAGATGGCATTCCTCTATGGGAAGCACAGCGAAATCTGTACGGAGCTGCAGAAGGTGGTCAATGGGCTGGACAACCGAATCCCGGTGGAGCGGCTGCTCCTATCCTTCGCGGACAGGTCGCGGGTGGAGGAGATCCGGGAGTTTGCCGAGGTCTTCGCCATCGCGAAGAGAAGCGGTGGCAACATGACAGAGATTCTACAGCGGACGATCACCCTGATCCAGAGCCGTATGGACGTGGAGAAGGAGATATCTGTCATGCTCAGCAGCAGGAGAATCGAGCAACTCATCATGGACGCCGTGCCGTTTGTGATCATTCTCTACATCCGGCTGACGAGCCCCGGATTCTTCGACATTCTCTATCACAACACGACCGGCGCACTGATCATGACCATCTGCCTTGTCCTCTACGGCGCTGCCGTCTGGCTCTCGGAGAAGATCATGGATATCAAGGTATAAAAATTCGTAAGTGACGCCAAAGCGTCCCTTCCGAATTGTCATCGGGGACGCTGGCGTCCCACGATGACCCCGATACGTGAGAAATCGCCTGCGCGACTTTCTCGCGCGGGTGCCGCAATGAATGCGGCATGGGCATAAATTTGTGAGTGACGCCGATGCGGCACTGGGAAAGGATTCACAGACAAGGAGGTGCGAAAGATGCAGCAGCTGATCCCGTATCTTGCGATTCTTGCGGGATATCTTGTCCTGCTCTTTGCATCCGCAAGGGAGCCGCTCCCGGAGGGGACGGCGCAGCTCTCCTTCCTCCTGCGTATCTTCCAGAAGGCGGCAGCGAGGCTGTATCGCAGATCGCACCGCTTTGGGCGAGGCCGGGATGGGGGGCGGCGCAGGGCCTTCGGTGGTCTGGGAGACCAGGACACTGCCGGTAAAGATCTACGGGCACTGGATCCGTCGAAGGGAGGGGAAGAGCGATACCGGGACTATTGCGTGGAGAAGCTGCGGGACCTTCTGATCTTCGGCTTCCTTGCCTCATTCCTGGGACTGGCTGTGACGGTGGGAACGCAGCCGACGGGGATTGTGGGCGGGCGCTACATTTTGCGGGAAGGCTATGGCGGCGCGGCGAAGGAGATTACGGCAACCGCAGTGCCGGAGCAGCATTCGGCTGAGGGCGTGCAGCAGGAGGATGCAGATGCCATGCTGGGGGAGTACGTGATCCATGTGGATCCGCAGAAGTACACGAAGGCGCAGACAGATGCGATGGCGGAGGAGGTATTCCAACGGCTTCCAGCACTCATCCTTGGCGGGAATGCGGATCTTACCCACGTGAGAGGCAACCTGTCACTGGTGCATAGCGTGGATGGTGCACCGTTCCTGATCCATTGGGAGAGCTCGGACTACGGCTGCATTGACTCCAACGGAATCGTGTATAACGCTGACGCCGCTGCATCGGATGGGGAAAGGCATGTGACACTGACCGCAACACTGCAATATCAGGATGCAAGTTACGAGCACAGCTATGAGGTGACGGTGCTCTCTCCCATAGAAACGGACGCAGAACGCATAAGTCGGCTGATTCAGGAGGCGCTGGACGAGCAGGAGGCGGCGAGCGCGGAAGAGAAGACGCTGACACTGCCTGACGAAGTGGACGGGATGAGACTTTCCTGGGCAGAGCCGGAATCGCAGAGCGGGCTGGTCATTTTCGCTCTGGCGCTGGCAGCGGGGCTGATCAACTTCATGCTGAGCGATCAGAGGCTGCACGCGAAGGCACAGGCAAGGGAACTGGAAATGAAACTGGACTATCCTCAGGTCATCAGCAAGATCGTCCTGTTCCTCGGCGCGGGGATGAGTGTTCGCAATGTCTTCTACAAGCTGGGCAGAAACTATGAAGAGCAGCGAAGGAAAGGAGGAGAGAAGAGGTATGCGTATGAGGAAATCCTGCTGGTCTGTCACGAATTCGACAGCGGGGTATCGGAGTACGGCGCCCTGGCACATTTCGGGATGCGGTGCGGGCTTCGGCAGTATACGAAGCTGTGCTCGCTGCTGTCCCAGAGTCTGAAAAAGGGCAACAGTGAACTGCTGCGCTCTCTGCAGGAGGAAGTGGAGGACGCATACGAGGAACGGCGTCAGCTGGCAAGGCAACTGGGCGAAGAAGCCGGGACGAAGCTGCTCGCACCGATGATCATGATGCTCGTTGTCACGCTCGTGATCATTATCATTCCGGCATTCTATGGCTTTGCGGTGTAGTGAAGCAGGCGGGAAAGGAAACAGAGAGGATTCCCGGGGCGGAAGCGTGATCGGAGAATCCGCAGAAAGGAGACAAACGGTATGGGAGAGAGAAGAGAGAAGGCTGGGGGAGCCGGTGCATTCCTCACGGATGAGAATGGCATGGGCACGGTCGAGATTATTCTGATCATCGTCGTGTTGATCGGCCTTGTCATCATTTTCAAGAAACAGCTGACCGTGCTCGTGAACAATATTTTCGGCAAGATCACGAGTGAGAGCAATGAGATCATCGGGTAGCGGCAGAGCGGATGCGTGCAGTTGGAACGCGTACCTTACCGTTTTCCTCTCGCTCTCGCTGACTGTGATTCTCTCGCTCTTCTTCACGCTGATGTACGGGGCGAGGGTGAACGGCGTCCGGATGCAGACGGAGATGGTGACAGATGTTGCGGAGAATTCGTGCCTTGCGGAGTTCTCGCGGGCGCTCCTCGAGGAGTATGACCTGTTCTTCATCGACACTTCCTATGGGAGCGGGCAGGGCTCGGTCATGAACACACAGCAGCACCTGGAGGAATATCTTCGGCGCAACTGTGAGGGGAGCATAGCGGGGATATTCGGCGGCGTCCGGAGCCTTTGCTCCCTGCGCCCGGAATCATCCGATATCACGGCGACGCGTTTTGCCTGCGACAGGGACTATGAGGCTGTGCTCGAACAGATCACAGCCTACATGAGTATGGACCCCAAGGGTGCAGCGGCGGAGAAGGTCTTGTCCCTTGCGGATTCGTTTCGCGGCGCGGGGCTGAATCTGGATGAGTGGGATCGGGAGAAAACAGCAGTCGACCGCGGCTTCGATGAGGCGCGGGAGGCTGCGACAGATGAGAGTGCGGCTGGCGCAGAGGGTGATGGCTCTTCCGGAGCGGATTCTTCGGCGGCTATCCCGGAGAATCCCGGGAAGGCAATGGATGAGTTCCGCAGAACGCCGATTCTCTCACAGGTATTTGGAGATGGCGGCAATATTTCGGCTGCGGCAGTGGATACGGGAGAGCTGCTCTCACACAGGCAGCTGCAGCAGGGAGACGGTCTGGAAGCGGAATCTTCGCATCATTATGACCGTGCGCAGGCGCCGATCCTGGACAGCTACCTGTTCGAGAAATGCGGAGACTATCGGAAGACGGAGGATCAGAGCCCATTGCAGTATGAGCTGGAGTATATCCTGTGCGGGAAAGGGAGCGATCGGGAGAATCTGGAAGGCACTTTCCTGCGGCTTGGTGCGGTGCGTACGGCGGCGAACTGTGTGTATCTCTTCTCCAACGGGAAGCGCCGCAGTGAGGCGGAGGCAATGGCAGCATCTCTTACTGCCGTTACGCTGACGCCGGCACTTGGCAGCCTGTATCTTGCCGCGATCCTGCTCGCCTGGGGGTATGCAGAGAGCGTGCAGGATATGAAGATTCTGGCGGAGGGCGGGAAGGTGCCGCTGCTCAAAGATGACGCTTCCTGGCAGACGGATGTGCACAGCATCCTGGATCCCTCGAAGAATACGGACCACCCGGGTTGTGAAAGGGGGCTTACCTATGAAGATTATCTGAGGATTTTCCTGTTCCTGGAGGCGGAGGGAATGAAGGTTTCACGCTTCCTGGACATCTGCGAGCTGAACGTTCGAAGGACGCCGGGAAATGAAGGGTTCCGTATGGACTGGTGTATGGACAGCTTCACGGCGCAGGTTGTGATGAACAGCTCGATTGGTTACCAATGCAGTGTGACGAAAACGGTCACCTATAACTAAATGCAGAAAGGAGGTCAGAAGGGATGCCCTTTTACGGTAGCGTCATGAATATCTATCATCAATATATCCAGGCAGGGCCTCTCCGGGCAGAACATAAAAGGGTATCGCTTCTGCACTCCCGCAAGGTATCAGGCAGCATGACAGTGGAGGCCGCGCTTGTGCTGCCGCTGTATATCTTCTTCATGTGTAACATTCTCTATCTCTTTTCTGTGATGAGATTTCAGAACAGCATGGCCTGTGCGCTCCGGGAGACGGGATCACAGATGAGTGAGGCTGCCTGGTTCGTACGGTATGGAGCTTCGGACCTTACGGAGATCTTCCCGGGAGAAGAGGCAGGTGCAGGAGCGGGTGAGGCGGATACAGGCGGCCGTGACGGGATCGGAGGGGCATTGGCAGGCGCCACAGCGAACGCAATGGCGGAGGCTACAGCGAATGCGATGCTCTCTGAAACCTATATCAGATCTTCCTGCGAAGAGTATCTGGGCCGGGACTACATGAACCGGTGCTGCCTGGACGGAGGCGCAGCCTCTGTTTCGTACCTTCGAAGTAATATCCTCTCGGACGATGACACGATCAGCCTTGTGGCGGATTATCCGGTGCGTCCGTTCGTACCTGTCCTGGGGCCTGCTGTTTTCACTCTGGAGAACCGCTACTATGCGCATGCATGGGTGGGATACGATGTCACGCATGGGGAGGATGCCGGCGATCCCGAGGAAACAATGGTGTACATCACTCCAACCGGTACGGTGTATCACAGGACGCGGAGCTGCACGTATCTGAAACCTTCGGTTCAGACCATTCCGGCTACGGCGTTGGGGAGAGCGCGGAATGACGCGGGCGCGAAATATTACCCGTGCGAGTGCTGTCATCCCTCGAGGTCGGGCATGGTGATCATCACATCGGACGGAAACCGTTACCACAGCTCGGCTTCCTGTCCGGGGATCAAACGCACGGTGATCGAGGTGCCGCTCTCCGAGGTGAAGGACAGGATGCGTGCGTGCTCCAAATGCGGAGGTGGGTGAGTGATGGATGCAGAGACAATAAGACGCCTTGGGAATACCGCTGCCTGCGCCATTTTCCTGCTCCCATGCGTTATCTGGGACATTCGCACACAGAAGATTCCGCGCTGGTATCTTCGCATCTGGCTGGCGGCAGGCTGTGTGGGAGAAGCGATCTTCCTTATCATGGGCAGGCTTTGGTGGCAGCAATGCCTGTTATCTCTCGTGCCGGGGGCGTTTCTCATTCTCCTTGCCATTCTCACCAGGGAGAAGATCGGACTCGGAGACGGGATATGTTTCCTGATCATTGGGCTGATGGAGGGGCCGTTTGCATGTGCCATGATCATGATACTGTCTTTTCTGTTCTCTTCGGTGTACGGAGGCTATCTTTTCCTGTGCAAACGCGCGGGAAGGAACAAAAGACTTCCCTTCCTGCCGTTCATCACGGGAGCCGTCGCGGCAGAGATGGTATTCCGGCTTATATGACGGTGGAGGCAGCGCTCATCATGCCGCTGGTTCTGTGTATCCTTGTGATCCTGATCTACACCTCGTTCCTTCTATATGATACGTGTCTGTATAGCCAGGATGCTTACATTCTATGCATGCGGGCGGCAGAATGGAAAGAGAGCGGGAACACACCGGATCCCGAAAGGGCGGAGAGCGGACAGAAGGCACAGTTCGGCAATAAATATGTGGGAGTCAGTCACCTGTCCGGCACGGCAGAGCGGGCGGGCGACAAGATCCAGTATGAGGGAAGCGGCAGGGTGCTGCCAAAGGTGTTCGGAGGCAGCAGTCTGATGCCGTGGCAGATCTGGGATATTCATGCAGAGGGCAGCAGCAGGCAGAAAGATCCGCCGTGGAAAATCCGGCGGTATCGAAGACTGCGGCAGCTGGTCAAGGCAACAAGTGAGTGATCTGCCGATGCGAAAGGAGTGGTATGAATTATCGATATGATAACGATGCGATGAAGAATTATCTTGTGATCGAATGTGACGGTCAGGAGCAGGAGGGGGAGAATGCAGAGGAGCACGGCAAGATGCAGACAGAAGGCACCGTGCCGACGGACTATCAATATCGGATGCTCTCTGCCAACAATATCCCTGGGCTTCTCCCCTGCAAGGTGAGGAAGATCAATTCACGGACACTGCTCTATTATGACATTACTTCTCTGCAGAGCCTTCAAAGCCTGTATTCGAATCGCGAGATCCAGGGGGCGGCACAGAAGAAGATCCTGTATTCCCTGACGGATACAGAGGAATCCATTGCAAAGTTTCTCCTGGACAGCAGGAGGATCCTGCTCCAGCCAGAGCTCATCTTCTATAGTTATGAAAAGGACAGCTACTATTTCGTCTACAGTCCCAGACAAGAGGAGGGAAGCGGCAGGGCTCTGTTCGAGTTCCTTGCGGCGGCAGTGGACGCTTCGGATAAACAGGCAGCTGCCGTGATCTATCAGCTGATCGAAGCCGCGGAGAATCCGAACTTTATTCTCACGAGTCGATGGCTGGATCAGCTGTACGAACCGTATAGAGGTGACGGGCGAAGAGAGTCGGAGGCTGCGGTGACATATGAAGAGGATGCGGGAAATTCACGTGGCAGGTATCAGGCAACGGGCGCCGCAGAGCCATCGGATCCTCCTATGCCGTCACCACGGTATGATCCGCAGGTGAGAGCGGGAGAAAAAGGTGCACATGCCTGGCGGCAGACGGCATCGCGGCAGGGAGAGGAGAAGGAGACAGACGGGGAAGATGGCGGATTTCGCAGCAGATCATTGTGGATCATGTTGCTTGCGGTGTTGTTCCTTGGAGGAGCCGCGGCAGCGGAATTCATTCATATCAGGATGGTATTGCCTGCAAGGTATGATCTTGCAGCGAGAGGCGGCGCGGCTGTCGGCGTAGGTGCTGCCGTACTCCTGGCGGGCTATGGCCTGTTCCTTTCCTTCCATGGCAGAGTGAATCAAAGGGATACGAGAGTGACGGAAGAGGTGCCGGAAATGGAACCCACGCTGGACTTCAGGAAAAGTCAGCTCTCTGCGGGGATCCGGAGAAGTCCTGCTGTGGAGAGGCCTGCAGCACAGGAGCCCGGCGCCGCACCGCAGGAGTGGCAGTGCGATTTGCAGAATAAGCTCTATGGAGAAGAGGAGGCGAGGCCTTACCGCATTGATTTAAGACACCTTCCGTGCACGGTGGGAAGCCAGAATGGCAGCTGCGATATTTCACTGCCAGATACCAGTATTGCTGCAACCCATGCAAGATTCCAGTGGGGGAATAACGGTCAGGTGCTGATGACAGACCTGAACAGCCAGAGCGGAACGTATCTGAATGGAGTGCGCCTTAGCGCGGGTGAAGCCGCAGAGATTCTTCCGGGAGATGAGGTTCGATTGGGCAGATTTGTATTCTGCTACCGATAGGGGAATTGTGATATCATGTTGTCATGCGAAGGCAAGTGATGCCTGCGGGAAAGAGGCAATTCCATGAGAGATGACAACTGCATTTTCTGTAAGATTGCGAATGGGGAGATTCCTTCCAGAACTCTGTACGAGGACGAGGAGTTCCGCGTCATTATGGATCTGGGACCTGCGACCAGAGGCCATGCACTGATACTGCCGAAGGAGCACTATGCGAATCTGTTCGAGATCCCGGCGGATACAGCGGCAAGGGCTATGCAGGTCGCGAAGAAGGTTGGTACACAGATCGTAGAGAAGCTGGGAGCCAATGGACTGAACGTGGTGCAGAACAACGGAGAGTGTGCGGGACAGACCGTGCCTCATTTCCATATCCATCTGATTCCCCGCTATCAGGATGACGGGCAGCATATCCTCTGGAAACCCGGCAAGCTGAGCGACGAAGAAATGGACGCCATCCGGGATCAGATCCTGGCGGATCAGGAATCATAGCTGGTAACAGTTCAAAACTATCGTCTCTGAACTGTTACGCGCGCAGGCCGCACATACAGATTTTGCTGCGCAAGTATTCCGCAAAGCGGAATTGCGGCCATGCCTGCTGAATATATACTTTGGTACGCCAAGAGCAGCAAGCCCTTGGGCTTTTGCTTCGGGCTGTACTGAACAGATACATCGCTGACATCATTGTGCGATGATTCGCCACAGCGAAATGGATGAGCAGACATACGTAATTCTATATAGGTAGAAACCCATGCGGAATACGATTCGTGAAATTGATGTACAGCTGGTGAGAGAAGCTGTTAAAGAGATGTGCATCGAAGCCAACTATGGCTTGTCCGAGGATATGCGCACTCGCCTGCAGGACGCGGCACAGAAAGAGACGTCGGAGCTCGGCAGGGGCATCCTGCATCAGCTGGAGGAGAATCTTGCCATCGCCGCTAAGGATCAGATCCCTATCTGTCAGGATACAGGAATGGCAACGGTGTTCCTGGATATCGGGCAGGATGTACACTTCATTGGCGGCGCACTGGAGCTGGCTGTGAATGAGGGAGTACACGATGGATATACGGAAGGGTACCTGCGCAAATCTGTCGTAGGAGATCCGCTCCTTCGGAAGAACACGAAAGACAACACGCCGGCGATCATTCATTATGCAATCGTACCGGGCGATCAGGTCACGATTACGGTCGCACCAAAGGGATTCGGAAGTGAGAACAAGAGCCGGCTATTTATGTTAACGCCTGCGGATGGAGAACAGGGCGTCATCGACGCGGTATTGGAGACAGTACATGCGGCGGGGCCGAATGCCTGTCCGCCCCTGGTGATCGGTGTCGGGATCGGTGGGAATTTCGAGAAATGCGCCGAGATGGCAAAACGCGCGTTGACACTGGATACCAGGGAACATTCCGGTCTGCCACATATCTGTGCGCTGGAGGAAACACTGCTGGAGAAGATCAATGAGACGGGGATCGGACCGGCAGGCCTGGGTGGGAGCGTTACTGCGATGGCAGTCAGAATCCTCACTTACCCGACACATATCGCGGGGCTCCCTGTCGCAGTCAATGTGTGCTGTCATGTGAACCGGCACCGCGTGAGAATTCTCTGAAGGAGGAAGAGCGGATGGATAAGCATATCACGGCACCTCTGACAGAAGAAACCATTGCGGATCTCCACGCAGGAGACATGGTATATATTACCGGCACCATTTATACGGCAAGGGACGCTGCCCACAAGAGAATGGCAGAAACGCTGGACAGGGGGGAAGAACTGCCACTGTCGTTACAGGGGAATGTCATCTATTATATGGGACCGTCTCCTGCAAGAGAGGGGAGAGTCATCGGATCCGCAGGGCCAACGACCGCGGGGAGGATGGACAGTTATACACCGAGGATCCTGGATCTGGGACTGAAGGGCATGATCGGGAAGGGTAGACGGTCCGAAGAAGTAAAGAGAGCCATTGTGCGCAATGGGGCTGTCTACTTCGCAGCAATCGGTGGAGCTGGCGCCCTCCTGTCCAGGTCAATAACAGCGGCAGAGGTGATTGCCTATGAGGATCTGGGGACGGAGGCGGTTCGGAAACTGACTGTGGAGAACTTCCCGGCTATTGTCGTGATAGACAGTGCCGGACATGATATGTACCAGAACACGTTGTAAGGCACCACATCTAGCGATTGACAAAGACAGCGGCTATCATTATAATTTTATTTGCTCTCTTAAAGGAGAACCTTTTTTGAGAACAGCTACTAACTGAATATTATCAGTGAATTGAGTTTGGAGAAATACTCAAGTGGCTCAAGAGGCGCCCCTGCTAAGGGTGTAGGTCGGGTTAAACCGGCGCGCGGGTTCAAATCCCGCTTTCTCCGCTCCAATGCGAATCAAGTTTTTTCGAAAAACTGAAAAAGTGATTGCATTTGGGAAATCACGATGCTATAATGCATCTTGCTGTTGAGAGACGGCAAAAATCAAGTCCTGAAAAACAACGGTTTTACAACGTCCGCAAGGCAAAAAAGCCATGCGACGCAACTCGAGAAGACATGTTACGACATGAAAAACTTCCTTGAGAGAAATAAAAAACCTGTTGACAAAATAAAGGATCTGAGGTATTATGAATGAGTTACGGCTGAGGCGGAAAGCTTCACCAAGACTACGAATCCGGATGGCTTCCATCGGATTCAAGCACATTCCCAATCGAATATCTGACAATCAATTAGAAATGCAACCCTGAATAATTCTTTTAATTTATTCAGAACATTCCTAACGGAAATGTTCGTGCAGA
>FNQX01000041.1 GCA_900107575.1 Lachnospiraceae bacterium NK3A20
TTGAGTACATATTTATTATATATGTACACAAATAGAAAATCAAGCAAAACCAGCGCAAAATCAGGATTTTACCAGTTCTGAGTATTGATTTTTCAAGGTGCGAAGCGTTTTGAGTACAGATTAAACGACTTTAGGGGTGAAAGGGAAAATTGAGTTATATGAAAAAGGTAATAGTGATTGGATGTCCGGGAGCGGGGAAGAGTACGTTTGCAAGAAGGTTACAAGAGAAAACAGACCTACCCTTGTATTATTTAGACAGGATCTTTCACAATGCCGATAGAACAACGGTTACAAGAGAAGAGTTTGATACAGAGCTTATGTCTATTCTTTATCGTGATCAGTGGATCATTGATGGAAATTATCAGCGTACTTTATCCATGCGTTTTGAGTATTGCACGGATGTGTTCCTCTTGGATTATCCCCTGGAAGAATGTCTTGAAGGAGCTGCTTCAAGAGTTGGTGTGAAACGAGAAGATATGCCTTGGATCGAGGAAGAGTTTGATCCGGAGTTTCGTCAGTACATTATAGATTTTCCCAAGGATCAACTTCCGGGAATATATGAAAAAATCGAACAGTATAAGGACAAAAGAAATATTGCGATATTCAATTCCAGGGAAGAAGCGAATAGATGGATTGCGGATAACTTATGATCTTATTGATCAAATTAACTTTCAATTTTCCACACTAACGTCCGGCAGATAGCGAGAGATTACGAAATATAACCGCAGTGCGGTAACTCTACCATTCGTAGGTAACGCTCCATGCAAGTAGACATTACACTCTGAACATGGAGGTGAAAAAATGAACCAATATGTTACAGGTACAGTTATCAAAAACTTAAGAGAACAAAGCAGAATGACACAGCTGCAGCTGGCAGAGCAACTAGGTGTAAGTGATAAGACCGTTTCCAAGTGGGAGACAGGACGTGGATATCCGGACATTACTTTGCTTGAACCGATCGCAAAGGCATTCCATATTTCGGTGACGGAACTGATATCAGGCACTCCTATACAAAATGCCAATGTGTCCGCCAATATGCTGCGATCAAAATTCTACGTGTGCCCGGTCTGTGGAAATATTATTCACAGTATGGGTCAGGCTGTCATCACCTGCCACGGCATTATTCTGCAGCCTCAAGAGGCGGAGGCAGCAGGGCCTGAGCATGCTTATACCATCGAGCGAATAGAAGATGATTACTATATTCAGATACAGCATCCGATGACCAAGAATCACTATATTTCCTTTATTGCAGCAGCTTCAGCTGACCGCATACAGATGGTAAAATTGTATCCGGAGGGAAGTGCAGAGGCAAGATTCAAGATCAATGGTGTGCGTAAAATCTATTTTTACTGCAACAGGGACGGGCTATTCGAATTAAATCCGAATAAATGAATATCGCTGATTCCTTCAAGGGCAATATCTGAAATACCACAGATGTTGCCCTTTTCAGTTTGAGAATTTTTTGAAATTTATTTTTACTTTTACCGCACAAGCACGATAGTCAAACCGGAAGATATTCTAAATAAGCATGTGCTCAAGAAACTCGCAAGTTTTAGGTCCCGGGGCAATAGAGAAAACCGGAAGTTAGGTGGCAGCTCATCACTTCCTATGGTATAGTGAATGAGCCAGGAGCACTAGGTGCTTCCGACCACATAAGGTGACTTTGGAAGCACAGGGCAGCAGGCCTTGTTCTTCTTTTTATAGATGAGATGAATGCTATGAAGGAAGAGAGGTTTGCCGTTACTCCGGAAGGAGTAGAACTCTATAGACCGGTCCCGGAGAACAAGAGGGATGAATCTGTATTCAATGCCCGGAGAACCAGAGCAGCAAATTTCATGGCAGAGATGATTATGAAGTACGGCTGGGATGTCCTTGCTGAGATAGAAGCAGAGGAAAGTAATCGTTAAATTATGCACCCCCTATCCGACTACCATTTGACTACTTTTGACTTCTACACTTTGCTCGATTACGCCCTTTTATGCCCTTTCTGTAGAAGTCGGCTGATATCCGGCTGATCCGGAGAGTCCGCAGAAACCGCCAAAACACGGCATTTTAGGGCAAAAAAGGAGAAAATTTACTATGACTAAAATCCTATTCGTTTGCCACGGGAGGACTCGCTAAGTAACCTGCAAACTCCCGCAAAACGCGGCAAAGTGCGGCGTATTTTGGCTGGCAAGCCGCGGAACAACTACGGTTTTACTACTAACGAGGCCGGGAAAAACGGGGCTGTGAAAGTACCGGTAAGAGGGGGTTGCAAGTTTAACGATAGCAAAGAGTATCGTTAAAAAACACATCGTCAAACGTTATCAATACCTTAGGAGACAGGCCGGCGCTGCTCAATCAGGAGAGCAATGCCGGCCATAATTATTGTTTCTGCGAATCTTTCTTTACAGTGCGTGATACAGTTCCATCAGATCGTCCAGGACTTCGTTCAGGTGCTCCAGAATGACCTGCTTATAATAAGGATCATTCTTTGTGGTACGTACATTCAGTTTGACCGCATCATAGCCCTTCGTCATCATTTCGTTGAGGACGTGGGTCAGCTTATTCTGAATCTCGGCTGAGCGATCATGGGAGATACGCATAGCCTCTTCGAAGTCCTTGCCCTTCTTATCTTCTCTGTGAAAAATCACTGCCGCCATGAGCTGCGGTGCTTCATTTGTCAGCCTCTCAATGATTTTTGTGGCGTTATCAATCATTTCATAGGTGTAACCCGGATCATTGGTATGGCTGCCGTGCTCCAGATCGTATTTTTCCTTAAGTTCATCGGAAGAACCTGTCTTTGCTGAGTGGAATTTGCCGTTCAGGTCGTTGATGTAGGAGTAGAACTGGCTCCTTGCTATTTCCGCGATCTCGCCTTTCGGAAATGCTGTGAGCACGGCAGTGACGAGTGTGTTTCCGATGAAGAAGCTGATGATGCTGTCAGGATTCTTCAGATTTTTTGCATCCGCTTCGTTCTTGAAGTAGAGGATGAGAGTTTCGTCATCGTTAAGCTTACGGTTGTCATAGTTCCTTAATGTTCTTCCTGCTGTTGCCTTTTTCATCGCTTTTTTCCTCCTGCGATTTGCTCTGGTGGAGGAAATCAGCGATTGAGCGGTATTTTGGGTATAAGAACCAAGCCATACGGATTTCCTCCTATGGTTTGGCCGGAATCACCCAATGAACCGGCATCAGATATGTCTCTTCGATAAGTGACATTTGGGTTTTGATGGGCTGATCAGGCCCGTCGCTTACCTTCGAGAATTTTTTAGAGATCCTGAAATTGTCTGCTTCTTTTCTGAAGTGATGCTTTGTCGAAAGCGTTTATAGCGGGTGGCTACGTAAGCTTCCAGCTGATTGATTCCTTTTAAGCTCGTAAAATCCGTTCCACATCAAAAAAATCCGTATCGCGAATATTTGGTTTTACAAGCGGACATCAATTTGTTATAATTAATAATCATTTCAGTAAGCCGCATATCGGGTTCCCTAAATGTTGCTGCCATTATAAAAACAGGTTGTTTGTATTTGGGGATGGTTTGGTTCACGGTGGTTCATCGTGGTTCAAATAATGAAAAGAGGGGGGCAGACGTTCGTGGAATTCAAAGATTTTTTCTCCATGATGAAAAATCGAATATCTGACGGAGCCGATGTGCCTTATTTTTTCAGGGACCTCATGGCTATGATCACGGATGTGACTGAAGAAGAATGGGGCACACCTAAAGATCCATCAACGAAACTGACGAAGGACAATACTCTGAGAACATACGCAAAGAGAGGCTTTTCACAAAAATTTGCGCAGAGTATTGTTTACAGATTGCATCCCGAGATGTTCGTGGAATCACTTAAAACGAGACCGAGAGCAGCACTTGCTCTTTTAGCTGAGGACTACAAGAGTTATGACCCCACGACAACAGCAGACAATATGGCAGAAAAACTTGCTGATTGTTTCACGGATATCATCAGAAGAGCAGCCGGATTGGTACCGCAAAGTGAGTTTGAACGGCAGCGTCTTGTACGGCAGGCGTATGAATTAAAGCAGCAATACGGTGAGTACTTGAGAGATGAGGCAGACAATGTATGCGCATTCCCGGGCTGCGGGAGATTGCTTTCGGTGAGTGAAAACGGAAAATTTTCTACAATTTATGAAGTTGGAATAATTGACAAGAGCAAAGAGCCGAAAGTGGATAATCTTCTGGTCTTTTGCCCGACATGCCAGGCAACATATATGTTTGACAGCAATAAAAAACGTCGTAAGGAATTGGCGGGAATAAAGAAAATTCTGATAGCACATAAGCAGAGTATGCAGCTGTTGGACAGCATGCCTCTGGAAAAAGAGATAATAGGCGTAATCTCGAAAATAAAAAATCTTAAGGAAAAAGACCTGCTGGATCCGTCTCTCGACCCGAAAGATATTCGCGAGAAACTTTCGCCAGATGAAAATTTTGCTTTATACAACACGGTTAAAGGGTATGTCGATACATATTACGTTACCTTGAAGGAAATAATCACCAATGCGGATAAACGGGGAGAAATTGATTATGAGGAAGTCCAGGATCAGATGAAGGCAATATACAAAAGGCTCCATAAGGCCGGAAAATCAAACGTTGAAGTTTTTAATGAGATTTCCGAGAAAATACATAAAGTAAGCTTTCAGGAAGATTTTTATTGTCAGATTGTTGTTGCTTTCTTCATAGCAAAGTGTGAGGTGTTCGATGCAATTGCCCAATAAGCTTTATTCATATAACAGCAGCACATTGTCTCTGATTCCGGTTGTACTTAATGAAGTTAAAAATGAAGGGATCCCCGTAACGGAACTATATGAACGAGTGAAACCGTTCCTTAAGGATGCCACAGATTTCTTTTCGGTTATGGATTGTCTGTATGCTTTAAGAGCTGTTGATTTAAGCGATGACGGAGAGGTGTTTATATGCTTATAGAGATGAAATCTCCCGCGTTTAAGAAGCAAGGCGTGGAAAGGCCTCCGATTCACTTCAAAAAAGGATTGAACGTGGTGCTCGGGAAGGAAGACGGCGCAATGTCCATAGGCAAGTCATCCGCACTGCTTGCTATTGATTTCGTTTTCGGCGGAAATACATATATCAGAAGTGACGGAGTCAGAAAAGAAGGACATCATACAATTTATTTTGCTTTTCTTTTTGACGGCATCAAATACCGTTTCGCCAGAAATACAGGAGACGGAAACACGGTATTTATTTGCAATGAGAAATACGAACTTACAGGGGATCAATGGACATTAGATGAGTTTACTACGTGGCTTAAAAAACAATACCGTATGGATTTTGCCGGACTTTCTTTCAGAACTGCCTTAAGTAGCTTTTTCAGAATCTACGGCAAGAAAAATACGGATGAATTAAATCCGCTCAAGGGAACACCCGGACAGAATATGGATAAATCCATCACATCCATTATCGCTCTCTTCGATCGTTATAAAGACATTGAGGAATTCAAAGACAATGCAACGGAGCAAAAGAAGAAACTTGATGCTTATAAGGAAGCAAGAAAATATCAGTTTATTTCCGATTTGGTGGGCGGCCGTAAAAAATATGAAGAGAATCTCACCGAAATCCGGAAGTTAGAGCTGAAGCTGGAGACTTTGACAGAACAGGCAGAGACAGGACATTCGGAAGAGGAAATAGAACTCAACAAAAAGAAAGCCGCTCTTACGAACGGTAAGCTGACATTAGAAAAAATAATCCACTCTAAGGAGCTTAAGCTGCATCTCATCAATACAAACCTTGAGTATGGGCTTTACCCCACAGAAGCGGATATGGAAGCTCTGCAGGAGTTCTTTCCCAGTGTAAATCTTCGAAAGATTTATGAGGTGGAACGCTATCATCGGAAACTTGCAAAAATTTTGGATGCACAATTCAGTGATGAGAAAACGGCTTTAGAATCTGAAATAAAAGCGCTTCGTGAACAATTAGAGAATATCAATGCTCAGATAGATGATCTTGGATTCGTGGGTAATATTTCCAGAGAGTTTCTTGATCGGCATTCTGAGCTTAAGGGCGAAATAGACGCCTTAAAAACCCAAAACCGGGCGTTTTTAAAGCAGAATGAGTTACAGACGGCAAAAGCAAATGCTGAAGAAGTGCTGAAGCGCAGTACGGAGGATATTCTTTTTGAAATTGAAGAAACCTTAAACACCAAGATGAAGGCTTTGAATGATTCGCTTTTTAAGACTAAGAAGAAACCGCCTTACGTACACTTTAACAGTTATAACAGTTACGTTTTTGAAACACCCGATAATACGGGAACCGGTTCAAATTACAAAGGAATGCTGGTATATGATTTGGCAATTCTTTTTACCACACGGTTACCGGCGATAGCACATGATTCATTGTTGTTCAAAAATCTCGGAAAAGACGTAGAAGACGGTATAATCCGGATTTATACCGAAACCGAAAAGCAGATTTTTATTTCTTATGATAAACAAGATGACTGCAGACCGGCAACAAAGAAAATATTGGAAGAAAATTGCGTATTGAAGTTGTCCACAGATAATTGCGAGCTATATGGAAGGTCATGGGACACGGAGGAATAAAAACATCATGAGGATGAATTACAACAAGCTCTGGAAGTTGTTGATCGATAAGCAGATGAAAAAATCTGATTTACGAAAAAGAGCGGGAATCAGTTCTTCATCATTGGCAAAGCTCTCAAAGGACGGAAATGTCACTACGGATGTTCTTTGTAAAATCTGCCAGGAATTGGATTGCGATGTTTCCGACATAATGGAATTTGTTCCGGATACTAAAAGCACAGGTATCTCCGAGAAACTCGAATAAGATTGTACCGGTTAGAGGTGTATTAGATTGGACAGGCTTACTGCCGAACAAAGGCATAAAAATATGCAGGCAATAAAAAACAAGGACTCCGAGATAGAAGTCCTTTTGAGAAAAGAATTATGGAGTCGCGGCCTGCATTACAGGAAAAATGTAAAGACGGTATTCGGACATCCTGATATCGCCTTTATCGGTAAAAAAGTGGCAGTGTTTTGCGACAGTGAATTCTGGCATGGATATGATTGGGAGAACAAAAAGAATGATATTCATACAAGAAGAGAATTCTGGATCCCGAAAATAGAAAGAAATATGGCGAGAGACAAAGAAGTTAATGAAAAGCTTCAGAGCGAAGGCTGGATAGTGCTTCGATTCTGGGGTAAGGACATAAAGAAAAACACGCAAGACTGTGCAGATAAAGTTGCGGCTGCGTTGGAGGAAAGAAATGAGTAATTTTGCCGGGGCTGAATACATCAAGTGTAAGCAATGGGCTGCTGATAAAATTCAAAATAATTATACATGGGATGAAGTCGCACATTTATGCGTATCCGAAGATAAAGAAGAATCCGAGTTTGACCGGCTTCAAAATGAAGAATTGATTATTCCTCCGAATATGGACTTTGAGGATTGGAAGCCTTTTATCGAAGCTATAAAAGATAATTATACACAGATAACGGAACTTTACGGAATTGCAGAAGGTGAATCTAACAAATTGCCTGTTCCGACTGATGCAGGTTCCGCATGGGTGCGATATAAGGAATATCTTCTCGGCAGAAAAACCGGAAAACCTAAAATGTCCGGAGAAGCAGTAGATATGCTCGAAAATAATTGCCACTGGATGCTAAACCATCTGGAACGAGATACCAGATCAATAGGACCCGTAAAGGGGCTGGTTATGGGCAGCGTGCAGTCAGGGAAGACTGCCAATATGATCGGTCTGGTCACCATGGCGGCGCATTATGACTGGAATATATTTATTGTTCTTTCCGGTTCCATCGATAATTTGAGAAAGCAGACAAGAGACAGATTTTTCTCGGATCTTACCCAAAGCGGCGGAGTAAGCTGGAAAATTTTGGATTACACAAATAATCATGATTACATGGTTGATATTAAGACGAAAGAAAGGTATTTAACCGATGATCTGAAATTGAATATCTTTCAATCCGGAAAAACAAGCAACCAGTGGATGTACAGATATGTATTCGTGTGTCTCAAGAATTCTAAGAGACTTCAAAATCTTATTACGTGGCTACATTCCAATCCTGCCAAGGCTGCCAGGATGAGAATAATAATAATTGATGACGAAGCTGACCAGGCGAGCATCAACACGGTAAAGATGGGGAATCCGCAGGATGAAGAAGAAATTGAGAGAACTGCAGTCAACCAACTGATTATAGATCTTGTAAAAGGATGTGATTGTGAAGGTAATCCGTCTCGCGCTGCTTTTCAGGCTGTAAATTACATCAGTTTTACAGCGACGCCATATGCAAATGTGTTGAACGAGGCATACAAAGAGTCACTTTATCCGAGCAATTTTATTTGCAGCCTGCCTGAATCGAATGAATATTTCGGGCCGAAGGCAATATGGGGAAGTAAGTACGATGAAGAATATTCGGGATTGAATATTATACGAACAATACCTGCCGCTGAAATGACTGAGCTCAAACATCTTCATAGGGGAGAATCATTTACTCTGCCTCCGGAATTTCAAAAATCGGTGGCCTGGTTTTTATGTGCAGCTTCTATTCTCAGAAGAAGGGAACATAAAAAGCCGATCAGTATGTTGATTCATACGACGTCAATACAGAACGGCCATTTTGAAGAATATGACACCTTGAGAAACTGGCTTATACGGGAAGGCAGAAACGGAAAAATCATTTCACTTTGTGAGCAAGTATATTCGGAAGAAAAGGATGAGTTCAGACTTGCAGATTTGAAGGAAGGTTTTCCGAAATATTCAAAAATGGATCAGGTGTGTGATGATTTTCCGGATTTTTCCGTTCTGAGGAAAGACATTGAAACACTGCTCGGCGATATCGTCAATATCGAGATGGGAGATGAGGGAGACCTGGTTTATCACGAGAACGGGATCCATCTTTGCGTAGATAATTGTCGTGCAAACAAAGTCGCGGAAAAAGGAACATATCTCAGAGTTATATATCCGTCAGCCGAAAAACTTGCGGAAATGAAAAAAGCACCGCTTTTTATTGTCATGGGCGGGAATACATTGTCGCGCGGATTAACACTGGAAGGCCTTGTATGCACCTATTTCGCAAGAAACGTTAATCAGGCGGATACCCTGATGCAGATGGCACGATGGTTCGGATACAGGCACGGGTACGAATTATTACAGAGAATATGGATGCCTGTGCAGGTTCAACAAAAATTTGAGCTTATTGAAGAAATAGACGAAAAATTAAAAGAAGAGTTTGAAGACTTCATGCAAAAAGGGAAAAGTCCTTCTCTTTTCGGGCCGAGGATTATGAGCTCTTCAAAAATAGCCAGATTCATGCTGACATCAAAGAATAAATCGCAAAATATGATCGCCTGCGATGTGGACTTCAGCGGTGACAGTTATGAAGTAACTCAATTCGAGAATTTGGATTCGGAATTGAGAAAGAATATTAATGTTGCGGATGAATTTTTGTCAGGACTCGGTATGGCTACAAAATCGGAATCGATCGACTCTGCCTATATTTGGCCGGGAATTGATTCGGATCTGGTAATATCCGAGTTTATGGATAAATACAAAATATTTGATTGTTCGCCGCTGCATGTAGATATTCCTATTTTCATCGATTGGATGAAGCAGATGAATACAGAAGGGAAATATCTGAAGTGGGATGTGGCCGTTGCCGGCGACACAAAAGCACAGGACAGATGGATTATTTCTGGAGCGGATGTGGGAAAAATAGAACGTTCGAAAAAGAAGAAACAGGAAGATTATGTGGATATAGGTTCCTTGAGATCTGGCAGAGATATTCTGAGTGATGTCTGTGTCAGTAAGCTGTCAACGGACAAGAAGGCATTATACGATGCAAGGAAGAGAAGCGGCAAGAATCTTGTCGGACTCAGATATGAACTCGGATTGGGAGATGTTCCGTTACTCTTGTTATATCGAATAGATAAAAACAAAGGAAAAGATTCTAAATACAGGGCAAAAATAGAAACCGAAGAGGACATTATTAGCTTCAGTATTGTTGTTTCGGGACAGGAAACAAGCACGGATTATATTAAAACAGTTCAGGTAAGGCGGCCCGAATAAGTAGGATGAGGAGACCGGCATGTTGGATATAGAAATACTAAAAACCGATTACGCTGTTTCGTACGGGAGTGTAACACTGAAATCCCTGCAAAATGATAATGTTCCTGAATTGGATCTTCTTGTAAGAGAAGGTATTCAGAACAGTTCGGATGCTTCTCTAAAAGAGAGCGGACCGTCCTATTCGGTAAATTTTCTATCCGGAAAGTTCGAACCTTCGAGATTTAATTCTTATTTAACAGATCTCGAAGATATTCTGAATGATAGATACTCTGAAAAAGAAGCAGATTTTCTTGAAATTCGAGATACTAAAACATCCGGGCTTACGGGGGTTACAAGGAAATCGGAAATAAAGAAGGATGATCACGGTAATTTCTTTAAGCTGATATTTGATACAGGGAAGCGGCAGACAATTTCTAACGCAGGAGGAAATTGGGGATTCGGAAAAAGCGTTTACTATCGTGTCGGAATAGGCATTGTTATCTTTTACAGCCGTATAAAGACTTCTGAGTCAGAGTACGAGAACAGACTGATTATCACGCTTGTTGAAGATGAGAGCAAAACGGATCAAAACGGGGAAGATATAACTCTTTTAAATTCCATTCAACCTTTATCTGCAGGCAAGGCGTGGTGGGGATTAAAGGACGGAGATGATTTATTACCGGTCAGTGATGATGAATTGATAGCTTCAATATTGGATGTATTCGGAATTAAGCCTTTCAGGGAAAAGGAGACGGGAACATCAATCATAATTCCGTATATCAAAACGGAGGAACTGCTCAACGGAATCATTCCTGTTGAAGCAGAAATAGAAGAGAGCGCAAAAGAACATTTTATGGAGGTGTATGCATCATCTATTTCTTCATATCTGAGGCTTGCTATTCAAAAATGGTATGCTCCCAAAATTCATAACAGAGAGCTTCAGAAGTTTTGTAATAATAAGTGGCTTCTTGTCACCGTTGATAATGTACCTATAAGTAAAACCGATATGCTGCCCTTTTTCAGACTCGTACAGGAATTGTACACGACGGCATTGGCGAAAACTTATAATAATGATGACGTAAAGAATGAGTTTGATAATATTGTCACTTTACCCGTGAACATCAGATCATATTTTCAAGACGGACAAACTTCCGGGTATGTTGCTATGATCAAGATTACCGATGCGGAGCTCAGGGGGGATGATATTGCACTGAGTCCGTATGATTATATAGGAAAATTTGAAGCGGACGGAGGGCTGAATGAGCCGATTGTAATGTTTGCCCGCGATCCTGGAATGATTATCGATTATGAGATCACTGGAGATTGGGTCAAAAATGTTCCACCTCCTGAAAGCACAGATGAGTTTCTGTTTGCTTTTTATGTTCCGCAAACCGATAAAGTAATCAAAAAAGACCTGGGTGTGCCTGAATATGCCGGAGAAACGCTGGGAGCATACTTACGGGAGTGTGAGGCATCGGACCACATGGCTTGGACAGATCCCGTGAAGATGCAAATAGTGCAGAGAATACAAAAGAATACAGTTAATGCTATTAACAATCAGATTAAGAAAAGCTCAATAGTCAATGTCGATGCTACGGCAAGTAAGTTGTCAACAAGGCTGGGAAAAGACCTGCTTCCTCGAATCGGATACGGAAAACAAAAGGTATCCGGCGGCTCAGGCGGAGGTGGCGGTAACGGAACCAGAATTACAAATATCGGTTTCCAAATTACATCTCAGACAATCAGAGGAAATATTGTTGAGATGGATTTCGTCTTGAAGCTAATGCATGGAAAAAAGCAGGCAGAAGTATCCATGATGATAGCATCGGAAGGCGGATGGATAGATGCCAAATCATGGGAAGAAGATATCGGTACCGAATTTCCTGTAACAATACAGGAATGTTATATCGATAATGTGAAAACAGCAGTTTCGGATTATCCGTATGAGATAAAGCGAAATTGTGATGCGGATAATCTGAAGATTGAAACGGAAGAACTTTTCATTACCTTGGCTTCGGAGAGCGGAAGAGGGATTCTGACACAACTTATTTTTATTCCGAATGTGCTCAGCCCCGAAATAAAGGGGAAAATCAGACTCCGTGCCTATGATAAAAAATATCAGTTTACATTTCGGGTTGAATAAGGAGTTTTAAATAATGGAGAATATTTTATTTTATCCGACACTGACACCTGAAATGGCAGAAGCAAGCGGATTAAAAACAGAGAAGTACAAATTTACATATTCTTATCAGGAGAAGACATACGGCCTGCAGCAAAAAGGAAATGCCACCATCAAATTGACGGATCCTCTTGAGATATGGAAAGTTGAATCGGAAGGATTAACGTTCGAGAAGATCATACGAATAGCGTATCCGGATCTTCTTAAGGGAAAGGAAGGCATAGCTTGCCGTGATGCAGATCTCAGTATTTGCATTATATGGGTCAATAAGAAATTGACCAGAACCGGTTATATATTGCCGGTCTCCGATGTGACGACGAACACTGGAAGAATATGTAAATTTTATTATTCCTTCGAACCGGGTAATATTTCCGGAGATCTTGAGTTAAGTATTGTTTTTTACATAAAAAAGAAAGCCGAATCGGTTCAGGAAGGGGAGCAGGACTTAATCAATGAGGACGGAGTCTCCGTAGGAGAGATTGAGCGGACGGTACTTGACTTCAGCAGTATTTATATGGAGTTCCCGATAGAAGAATATAAATCGGAAAATGAGCCGCTATGGTGGGTAGAGTTTTCAGAATGGGAAGACCCCAAAACAGTTGATATGTTTTCAAAGGACAGTATGTGCCTTTATCTCAACCCATATTATGAAGGATGCCCTGCCCCGTCGACTAATGAAGAGGGAAATTATATAAAAAATTTTGATATGCTTGTCGACATTTTGGCGCAGACATATTTGATGATGTTTAAGCGTTTAAGTGAAGACGATCTCAGAGCAACTATACAAAATATAGGATTGGAAAACAATTCCATTTGCAGTATTCTTCATCAATTTATAGAAGGTTGCTATGAGGAACTGCATTGGGAGTCTCCGGAGCGTCTTCTGAAGAGTTTACAGAAGAATATACGGTTAAAACTTCAGGAGGAACGGTAATGATGGATTTCAGCAGATTCAGACTCTCCTTCAATGATGCGAAGAACATAATCAACTCATATGATGAAATGAATGATACTCAGTTCTTTGATCAAATTCGTCATTGGGCAAATTATGATGTCCCGGAGGAAAATTACGGGGCGGAATATAAACCGTTCAGAGAAGCTGTGGTTGATGAATTTCAGGCATCGCTGGCCGACAGCGGAAATCGTATAAATTATGATTTGGATTTACGTGTAGGCATCAGATTATATGAGCTGTTAAGTCCTGCAAAGGATTTTACTGTAATCAATGCAAATGATGATGATATATGGAGATATATTTCCGTGAACGTCATGCCGGATATAACATTTATCAGATATCCGAATTTAAGCGAGGACGTAAAAATCCTTCGGGAATATATACCGGATTTGTCATATTCAATCGCTATAAAGACAGAAAAAGACAGCATCAGGATGAAAAAGAAACGTTTTTACTCGCATACGAGACGAATCTGGCTGAAAACATTGTGGTGGTACATACATCTCGGATGGCAGGGTAATTCCGAGAAAACATATGAAGTTCTGAAAAACAACGGAACCAATATCATAAGCCATTTTATCGAAAGACCGGGTCGAGGTTACAGAGAACAACTGTTCCGCTGCATGCTATATGCGTACTCACTGCTTCCGGAACAAAAGGACAGTACTTTCAGGGCTGCAGCAAAATTAAATCTGGCCAAGTGTGTATCTCTGGAACCGGCATTGACAGAAGGCGGCGAAGCCGAGTATTCAAAAGAACTGTTTGATGAGGTTTATGACAGGGAGGCGACAAAGCAGGATGCTGAAGAAGACGATACTGAATAATTGGGATACCGATATTCTGGGATACGCTCAAAGCATCCCGGAACTCGACAATACAGAGTATCCCGCATGGACCGTCAAATTGGACGATTCATATGGCGTAGCTATACCATACAAAGGAACAGAAGAAATAAATGAAAGCTTTGCGAGTGCAAAAATCAGGAGCACCTCAATAAAATTGCGCTCAGGCGATACCGAAAGGGTAATATTGCTGACAGCCGATTCCGAAGATATCAGGACACCTTTTTCGGTATTGTGTGAAGCGTTAATAGATCCCGGAGACAACGGCATCCAGCGAACCATAGTTGTTGCATCGCCGGTAATGTGGTGGAAGGAGTGGAAAGAACTTCTCGGGAACAGAAACATTGATGCAAGAATATATGATGTCCTCGGAGAGCTGTGCGTACTTAAGCATATTGTTCAAAATGGGGAGGAGGCCGAGTGGAACGGGCCTGACGGAGCAACATACGATATTGAGTCTCCTGCAAGATTTGTGGAAGTAAAATCCAGTATCAACAGAGAGAAGAGAGAGGTTACAATCAGCAGCCAATTTCAATTATTCCCAAACGGGAAGCCTCTTGTTTTGGTCCTGTGCCGTTTTGAACCGATGGTGATGTCCGGCATTTCAATAGACAGCGTTTTGTCCGAGTTTGAGGATATCGGTTACAACGTAGATCTTCTTAATCAAAAGCTTGAGAAAAAGGGATTTGAGAAGGGTATGGGCGCAAGGAAAAAAACATTTATTCTTCATGAAATGCTGTTGTACTCCATTGACGAGAATTTTCCTGTTATAACTCCTGAATCTTTCGTCGGTGGGGTTATGCCAAAGGGAATTACTAAAATAACGTATACTGCAGATTTATCGGGCTTAGTACCGATATCTTTGCTATAAAGGACAACCAATGAAATATAAGACCATAGACCTATGTGCGGGCATTGGGGGAATCCGTAAGGGGTTTGAATTGACGGGACATTTTGAGAACGTCTTGGCAGCAGAAATCGATCCTTACGCGGCAAGAACATACAAACATTTATACGACGTGGATCCCACTAACGATTTGACATCAGAGGAGTTTAAGCAAAAAGTCGTAAATACCGAATATGATGTATTGCTTGCCGGATTCCCGTGTCAATCATTTAGCCGCGTAGGTAAGCAACTGGGATTCAGGGATACTACAAGAGGAACTATTTTTTCCGAGATTGCGGATATTATTTCAAGGACAAATCCGAAGGCGGTTTTTCTGGAAAATGTGGAGAATCTTGTATTTCATGATAAAGGACAGACAATAGAAACTATTGTTAAAACATTAGAAGAAGAACTCGAATACAGAATAATAGGCGTAACGTTGGATGAAGACGGAAATTATGTTTATAACCGTTCAACACTTATCAGAAACACAAAAGATTTCGGTCTTCCGCAAAACAGACCGAGAACATACATTATGGCATTCAGCAAAAAGATATACGGAAAAGCTGTAAAGCTTTTAAACGGTCAACTTCCGACGCATGGCAATAAAGTTATTTATAACGATGTTACGGAACTGTTGGATACAAATGTTGATGATAAATATTATATGGCAAGGGGATACCTTGAAACTCTGAAAAAACACAAGGAAAGACAAAGAAAAAAGGGCTACGGGTTCGGATACAGCGTTGTAAATCGTGATAACGGAGAGCATCCGATAGCGCATACGATCCTGGCGACCGGCGGATCGGGAAAAGAAAGAAATCTTATATATCAGCCTAAACCCGGAGTCGCGGGCAAAATGATAGAAGGAAGAAAAACCGAACTGAATTCCGAGGGAATAAGAGTAATGACTCCGAACGAGTGGGGCAGGTTACAGGGATTTATCGGCTATGCTTTTATTAAAAACGGGAAAGAGACATTCAGTTTCCCGGAAGAAACTACCGAAGGCCAAAAATATAAGCAATTCGGTAATTCTGTTTCTATTCCCGTCATTGAATCTATGGCTGATTTTATGTTCGAATGTTTTGAATTACTTCAGAAACAGCAAGATGAGATAGTTCGTGCTATGGCTGAAAATCGGCCGTTCTTCACAAAACGCGATGTCATGGAGACATTAGATATTAATCAGATTCAGGCTGGGACGTTGTTGAAGACATTTTTAAATTCGGGTGAATTGAGATTGATTTCAAGAGGGAAAGCCGCCCGTTACACCAAGAGTGACCGGAATACTGATTTACCGCCGTTCAGTCAGGAAGAAAAGGTATTGGAGTTAGCTGAAAACCGGGAATTTTTCAGAAACTGCGATGTGCAGAAAATGCTTAATTGTTCGCGTGACAGTGCAAACGTTTTGCTTTCCGTCATGGCAAAGAACAAAAAAATCGAGCGCATTTCCAAAGGAAAATACAGAGCGGTTGCTGATACAAGGGATTAGGAGCATTCCTGTAATTCATATATAACGCCAATTGAATAAAAAGAAACCTCAGGTAAGATTGAGGTGTCATCTGACCGGATGAAACACACAACAAT
>FNQX01000042.1 GCA_900107575.1 Lachnospiraceae bacterium NK3A20
AATGAAACAGTCATTAATCCCCCAGCAGAGCTGGGGAGACTAACAGATGCGCGGTGCGGTGAGCGGAGGAACAGATAAAAAGCCTCCACTGTATAATGAAAGCAGGTCTAGCAAACCGTTTTCTTACAGTGGAGGCATCCATGGATAATCAAAGTCTAGCACATAGCAGATACAATTGCACATACCACATCGTGTTCATACCTAAATACCGCCGCAAGGTGATGTTCGGGCAGCTTAGAAAGGATGTTGGAGAAACGATCGGAAAAGTATGCAAAATGGAAGGGGTCACGATTTTAAAAGCCGCAACGCTGCCAGACCATGTGCATATGTATGTATCGATCCCACCGAAAGAGAGCGTGGCCAAAATGGTGGGAAGGATCAAAGGTAAAAGTGCGCTGATGCTGTTCGACAAATATCCACAGTATCGGGAAAGATATGACCGCCATTTTTGGGCACGCGGATATTATTGTGAAACAGTCGGTAACGTCAATGAAGAGACGATAAAGAAATATATCGCAGAGCAATACGAGAGGGATCGACTGGAAGGAGATCTCAAGAAGTAAGAAATGTAACAAGCCGCTTTTAAGCGGCAACCAGTAACAAGAAGAATGGTTTACTAGACCGCCTTTAGGCGGAAACGCAATAACGCCCTGGAAGGGCGATCACAAACCACCAGCAGAGCTGGTGGTACTGACTTTACCTGAAGTTTTTTCCGGATGCAAAACTGCCGATGGAGCTGCCGGAATCCGTCCGAAGCGGATGCCTCAGGATCGGATCCTATCTGGCCATTAAGAAGGTGATCCGGCATTACGGATTAGATGAGAAGTTAGAGGGCATCATCGGGAAGGATCACGGTCTTTTTCTGGATCTGGCAGCATATGCGATCGTTACAGAAAACAACGCCGGGCAGTATTATCCGGAGTATGCCTTCAGGCATCCGCTATTCACCAATGGAATGAAGGCATACAGCGATGCAAAGGTCTCGCGTTTTCTACGAGAGATTGACAGGGATGATAGTATCCGATTTCAGAATGAATGGAATGCGTCGAGGGATCACAGGGAAAAGATCTATATTTCTTATGATTCTACGAATAAGCATTGTCATGCCGGAGAGATAGAACTTGCGGAGTTCGGGCACGAGAAGGAAAAGGAGAAAAAACCAATATTTAACTTTTCTGTCGCTTATGACAGGAATAACAAGGTGCCTCTTTTTTACGAGGAGTATCCGGGCAGCATCAACGATATTTCCCAACTGCAGTACCTGCTCGAGAAGGCATGTGCTTATGGATATAAGAGTGCGGGATTCATTCTGGACAGAGGATATTTCAGCGAAGGCAATATCCGCTTCATGGATCGAAATCATTATGATTTCCTGATCATGGTGAAAGGGTGCAAAGCACTGGTAAATAAGCTGGTGCTGGAGAAGAGAGGGACTTTTGAGGATGAATGGGAATGCTCGATCCCGTACTATGCAGTCAGTGGGACTACAGTGAAAGCCCGGCTTTATGACGCTGACGAACAGGAGCGGTGGTTCCATATCTACTATAGTGATTTCAGGAAGGTGAAGGAACGGTCAAAGCTGGAGCAAAAGATCCGGCATCACAAGGAGCTGTTGGAAAAGCTGATTGGAACCGAAACCACTGTAGACAGCACACTTGCAGAATACTTTGATCCGATCTACTACCATGCCGGCAAACCTGATCAGAAGCTGCAAATGATCAGGGAGAAGAAGGACGTTATTTCCAGAGATATCAAACTGTGCGGATACTTTGCGATCATCACTTCATCAGAGATGAGTGCGACGGATGCGTTGGAACTGTATAAGAGCAGGGACTGCTCAGAAAAACTCTTCCGTGGAGATAAATCGTATCTGGGCGAAAGAACGATGCGGGTCTGCCAGACGGAACCCCTGCACGCAAAGATCTTTATTGAATTTGTTGCGCTGATCATCCGGAATAAGATATATACCTGTCTGAAAGACCGCATGAAGGTCATCGGAAAGAAAGAGAATTACATGACAGTTCCTGCAGCGATCAGGGAGCTGAATAAGATCGAACTGATACGACAGGCAGATGGTATATACCGGCTAGACCATGCAGTGACCGCGACTCAGAAAGGCATCCTCCAGGCGTTCGATCTGACTGCGTCGGACGTAAAGAAGGAAGCGGTAGAGTTAGGAACGATCCTGCGGACATTTACAGCGTAATAGAAGAGGGACGAGATGGCCGGAGGACCAGCAGATATCAGGAAAAGGATTGAGAAACAGAGGCAGAAGATTTTTGAGTTAACCGATGAACTCGAACAGGCGAAAGAAATGTTCGAAAAGCTGCAGGAGGAGCTGAAAGAACAGCAGAAAAAGAACTCCTGGAAGCCTTTGACAAAAGCAACCGGAGTTTCGAGGAAGTGCTTGATTTCATGAAGGGAAAAGCCGACATTTGACATCAAAAAGGGGCTTTGAGAGTTAAAATCGTGAGAAGTTCACAAACAGTAACCATGCTGGATCGCTTGCGATCACAATTTGTGACCCCGGGTTTTGAAAGGAACTCGGGACACCTGAGTTTAATCGGTTCTTCTTTAGAGATATATTAAAAAAATGCGGATATCCGCAAAAATATCATGAATGATCTTGATGGTGCGGCAGGATAAACGGTATAATATACGTGAAAAAAATGCGGGTATCCGCAAAAATATTATGAGGTAACAGCGTATGTATCCGAGAGAGCAGTATCTGAACAAGATCATATCGAAAAAGGACAATGGGCGGATTAAGATAATAACAGGGCTTCGCCGAAGCGGAAAATCTGTCCTGCTTTTTCAGCTATACCGTGATTGGCTTATAAGGGAAGGAATTCATGAGGATCATATCATAGCTTTGGCATTGGATATTTGGGAAAATGCAAAGTATCGTAATCCAATCGAACTTGATAAATATGTAAGGGACCGGATGGTTGCTGATGGGGAAAAATATTATATTTTTATTGATGAGATTCAGTTTGTTGCTGAAATACAAAACCCTTATGTAGATAACCCCGATGCCAAGATATCCTTTATCGATGTTGTCCTCGGTTTTATGCGAATGAAAAATGCAGATGTGTATGTGACCGGAAGCAATTCCAGAATGCTGTCTTCCGATATCCTGACGCAGTTTAGAGACAGAGGCGATGAGATACGGGTGTATCCTCTTTCTTTTGCAGAATTTTATCGTGAGTACAAAGGCGATAAACGCGGTGCCTGGCAGGATTACTATACTTATGGCGGTATGCCTTTTGTCACATCGCTTGAAACACATGAAGAAAAGAGCCGGTATTTGAAAGACCTGTTCGACAGGACTTATATTAAAGATGTCCTGGAACGCCACGAAATAAAGAATGATGCCGCCGTGTTGTCGATTCTTCTGGACATTCTGGCGTCTGGAATTGGCTCGCTTACCAATCCGACCAGGCTTTCTAACACTTTTAAGAGTGAGAGACAGATTGCTATTGGGTCTGAAACGATTGAAAAATATATCGGTTATTTTGAGGAAGCATTCCTGATTGAAAAGGCCGTTCGTTATGATATTAAAGGCAGAAAATATATCGGAACACCGGCAAAGTATTATTATACGGATCTGGGACTTAGAAATGCCAGATTAGGATTCAGACAATTAGAGGAAACACATATTATGGAAAATGTGCTGTACAATGATCTGACCCGAAGGGGCATGGATGTTGATATCGGGGTGGTAGAATACAACACGAAAGATTCTGCTGGAAAGAAAATCCGTAAACAGCTTGAAGTGGATTTTGTTGTTAATAAGGGCGAAAAACGATTCTATATACAGTCGGCCTTATCGATTGCTGACCCGGAGAAGAAAGAGCAGGAAATCGCATCTTTGAAGCGTATACCTGATTCTTTCAGTAAAATTGTGGTTGTGAGGGATTATCTTAAACCATGGCAGGATGAAAATGGGATCGTCTATCTTGGAATAGAACAGTTCCTTTTGAATGAAGATATATTAAAATAAAATTATGTTTCCGTAGAAATAACCTGAAGCATTGATGATCTATGAAAAACTGAATGTCAGAAATTCTGACACGAAAGTATTTGGTATTTCCCGTTCAGCCTCGTATAATCAGAAATGAAGGAAAGCAAATCATTACAAGGCACAATACGGAATAGGAATGTGTCAATAGCAGAACGACGTGCGTTGAACGATTCCGTCAGATGATTTGCCCAGCTGCCGTGATTGATTCTGGCAGGAGGCAGAACTGGGGAGTACAACACTCTGTAACAATGGATTCGATGTACAACAAATTGACAACAGGCGCATGGCAGGAGATAAACAATAAACCATGGTGACAGACAGGCGATTTCCAGCAGCACCGGGACGAAAACTATGATAACAGGCGGGAACAGATCATCAAAACAATATCGGAGATGGATTCCCGACACTCAGATCGCAGGGCAAATAAGCCTTGTTCGAGAAAAAGCATGTCCTTGTAATGGTATATAGCTTTCTGTAAATACAAAATCCATGAGGGACTTTTAGTATAGTCCTTCATGGATTTTTGCAGTTAGAGGAAGTAAGTGAATCAAAATCACTAGAGAGGATGTGACTCTATGGGTAAGCTGCTTGGATTTGCAATAAAAAATTATGGATCGCTGAAAGACGTCAAGATGGGGCAGACATTCAGAGACCGGCAAGAAGAGCCGCTTGGAAATCTTGTTGCGGTTATCGGTCCCAGCGGAAATGGCAAGAGCACACTGGCGGATGCATTCGGATTTATTTCTGACTGTCTGGAGAAGGATGTGGAATATGCCTGTGATGCCAACAATCGTGGCGGGTATGAACAGCTTGTTTCACAGGGGCCGACGGTGATATCGAGTTTGAACTCTATTATCGGGAGAATAGCAATACCAGACCCATCACCTATGAACTGAAGGTGGGGCTGGATACGGAAGGACGCCCGCATATCAAGGAAGAACGTCTTCGTCAGAGAATACAGAGGAATGGGTGGCTGCTTTCATTCCTGTATCTGGTGGAAGGGAAAGGTTATGCCTTTGAAGGAAAAGAGGGCGGACAGGATGATAACGGCAAAGTCATCGGGGAAAAGGTAGATGTTGAGTTAAGTGATACCAGAAAGCCCGGTATTGTCACACTTGGTGCCATGAATCAGTATTCAAGAATTGAGAAATTCCTGGAGTTTCTTCGCAGCTGGTATCTTTGCTATTTTACCCCGATAGTGCGAGACAAATTCCAAATGCTGCGCCGACACCATATCTGAACCGTACAGGCAGCAACCTGAACAATGTTGCACAATATATGTACCGCGAAAATCCAACTGAATTCAAAAGAATTCTGGAAGATATTCAGAAGAAGATTCCGAATATTGAAAAGATTGTTCCGGTCAAGATGCCGAATGGACAAATGGTGCTGGAATTCTACCAGGAGAATTTTGAGAAGCCGTTTTTCTCACAGAGAATGTCGGATGGAACATTGAAGCTGTTTGCTTATTATATGCTGCTGCATGAGAAGAACCCAAGACATCTTGTATTCATTGAAGAACCGGAGAATGGATTGTATCACCAGTACCTTAACAATCTGGCAACGGAGATGTCCAAAAATGCGGGGACGGGATTTTCCAAACAGATTTTTGTTACGACGCACAGTCCTTTCTTTGTTAATGCATTACGACCGGATCAGGTATGGGTGCTGAGTAAGGAACAGGATGGATTCTCTACGGCCAAAAGGGCTTCAGACTATGATTTTGTGAAAGATCTGAATGATGAGGGCGTTGCGGTAGGGGATCTTTGGAACAGCAGATATTTTGGATGAGGCATCGGCAAAATGCATTTTATGTTCCTAATCGAGGATATCTCGAGCGAAGTATTTATAAGGATCTTTATGGATTCTGTTATGGCCAGGTACCCGCAGGTCACTTATGACTGCAAATCATTCAGGGGAATCGGTGGGTTTACCAGAAGGAACACGGTGAAGGAAACCAGAACCGGAAAGCTGTTAAACGATCTTGCCACGTATCTTCGAGGGTTTAATAAGAGCCTCCAGGGTTATCCGGCCAGTATCATTGTCGTACTGGATATGGAATAGATTACAGAGACATGTCACCGGAAATGTCACTGTAAATGGCACTGCAAATGCTCATGATAAGACAGCCACTACACAGATTTCGACAGAGATGAAGGTATATGTACTGCTGACAAAAGATCCCACACAGACAAGATCATAGTTAGCGGAGAAGATCAGCGCCCTGCACTTGAAGAAATGCGGAATTGACCGTATTGTGAAAGGAATGGGCAGCAGTGAGTATAGTCGCTGTCCGAAGGAGATGAACCAAAATGGGGGATTTGTGTAATGTTCTTTGGGCCAAGAAGGATGATTCACAGGGAAAAGAAGCCTGGCTGCCTCTGATACAGCACCTTGAGGATACGGGGCGGGTCTGTGGTTTTCTGTGGGATCACTGGCTCTGTGATGGTCAGAAAAGAATTATTTCGGGAGGAGAGGACTTTGACCTTGGAAGGCAGATTATGATCTTCCTCGGAGCAATCCATGACCTGGGAAAGGCCACTCCGGTATTCCAGACCAAGAACAGCAGATTCCATCGCGGCGATCTTGATCTCGAACTTCTGGAACGGCTGGAAAGAGCGGGAGCAAGGGGGATTTCTGATTTCCTGTCCGCGAATGTGAAACTGAGCCCTCACAATGTGGCGGGTGAAACACTGCTGTGCCGGTTTGATGAGCGCTTCCGGCAGCCGCAGGATATTTCTTCTATTGTTGGCGGTCACCATGGCCGGCCCGTCAGCGAGGAGATGCTCAATAAACAGCTCACTATATGCAGAATGAACTACTTCCAGGCGGAACGGGAAGGGGATCCTTTGTGGGAACTCTGGGAGCATAGTCAGCGAAAAATCCTGTCATGGGCGCTTGCTCAGGCGGGATTTTCTGCGTCTTCTGAGATTCCCGTTCTGTCTGTGCCAGCACAGGTACAGGCACTGGGACTTTTGACAATGGCCGACTGGATTGCCAGCAACACAGATTATTTCCCGCTTATCTCTGCCCTGGAGGATACGGTCGCTGATAACAGAGCACGTTTTGAGGAGGGAATGAACAGGTGGTTCAAAACAGCCGGATGGGAGCCGGAGAACCTGTGCGCCGAGCCGGAAGCTTTCAGGCATCGCTTCGGATTCAATCCAAGATCGGTGCAGCAGATCTTCCTTGATACGATAGAAGCCTGCGAGCAGCCTGGCCTGTTTATTCTGGAGGCGCCCATGGGCATGGGCAAAACAGAAGCCGCCCTGATGGGTGCGGAGCAGCTGGCGTATCAGACCGACAGGAAGGGAGTGTTCTTCGGTCTGCCGACACAGGCGACATCGAATGGAATCTTCCCTAGAATCGAACAGTGGCTGTCCAGTATCTCAGATGACAGCGGTTCCGGGAATGAGCTTCGCCTGATACACGGTAAGGCCAATTTGAATCCTGATTATAACGAGTTAATCTCTGTGAGCCATATCGCCGATGATGCGGATACCAATGAAGCATTTGTTGTAAATCAGTGGTTCTCAGGGAAAAAAACAGCTATCCTGGATGATTTTGTCGTAGGAACGGTCGACCAGTTCCTGCTGGCGGCGCTCAAACAGAAACACCTTGCCTTGCGGCAGCTGGCTTTTGCCAAAAAGGTGATCATCATTGATGAAGTACACGCCTATGATGCCTACATGAGCCAGTATCTGCAGGAGGCACTGACCTGGATGGCCAGCTGTCATGTGCCTGTCATTTTGCTCTCTGCAACGCTATCCGCCGATTCCAGATACCTTTTGACCAAGGCCTATCTCAAAGGTCTTGGGGTCAGGAGCAAGGAGATGACGGTGGAGGGAGAACCACTGAAGGATTATCTATCCTCGGATGCGTACCCTCTGATCACATATACGGATGGACTTTCTATGCGACAGGTCAGAGACTTCCCTGCGAATCAGGAAAAGAGAATCTCCATTGAGCGAATCCGTGATGATGAGATAGAAACGGTGATTGATGAAGTCTTTGCAGAAGGCGGTAACGTGGGCATCATTGTCAACACCGTGAAGCGGGCACAGGAGCTGGCGCAGCAGCTCGCCGGACGCTATGGTGAGGACATGGTAGAACTGCTGCACTCATCCTTCCTTGCGACGGAGCGTGTGCGCAAGGAAGCAGAGCTCTTGCGTCTGCTGGGCAAGGGAGATGAGAACCTTCGACCGGACAGGAAAATAGTAGTCGGCACCCAGGTAATTGAGCAGTCTCTGGATATTGATTTCGACCTGATGATCAGCGAACTGGCACCCATTGATCTTCTGATCCAGCGATTGGGCAGACTTCACAGACATCAGAGAAAAAGGCCTGCGGGGTGTCAGGAACCCAGATTGTGCCTTCTTGGATGCAGCGATGATTTGGAGTTTCAGGACGGTTCTGAGGCTGTCTACGGAGGTTATCTTCTCGCTCGCAGTCAGTATTATCTGAAAGATGCGATTTCACTTCCGGGAGATATTTCTCCGCTTGTACAGGCGGTTTATGGGAATCAGGAACCTGACCTTGAACCTGAGACTGCAGAGAAGTACCATGAATATCAGAAAGAGGCGGATGAGCGGATAGAAGAGAAACGTAAAAGAGCGAAAACCTATCGCTTACAAGATCCTTATCTGAAAAAGGACAGAATTGACAAGCTTACGCTGCACGGCTGGCTGGATCATCCGACCGAGGATACATCGGATGAAGGCGGCAATTCCCAGGTGAGAGACGCGGATGAGTGCATTGAGATCATCGCGCTACGCCAGCTGGAACATGGTTATGGAACGCTTTTCGGAGATCTGGCAGGGCAGGATATCTCCGGAAGAATACAGGAATCCAAGATAGGGATGGAGCTTGCGGGAGAGACACTGCGACTCCCCAGACCGTTATGTATGCCATATCGGATTGAGAAAACCATACGGGAGTTAGAGAATATATATTTGCAGAACTTCAGCAGTTGGGATGCGTCAGCATGGCTGCGGGGAAGCCTGGGGATTCTGTTCGATGAAGATATGAATTGCAGGATCAACGGATATCTTCTGCACTATGACAGGAAATACGGCTTATCGTATCAAAAAGAGGGGTGATACATTGAGACGATATAATTTACTGGATGAGAAATGGATCGCGGTGATCCGCCTGGATGGGCAGGGCACAGAACTTGTCTCACTAAAGGAATTATTTGCACATGCGCAGGATTACTATGATCTGGCAGGGGAAATGAAAACGCAGGACTTTGCAGTGCTACGATTCCTGCTGGCAGTTGTGCAGACAGTTTTCTCCCGGTTCGACAGTGAAGGAAATCCTTATGAAATGATGGAGATTGACAGGGAAACCTTCCGGCAACTGGAGCCGGTCGAAATGGAGGACTTTGATGACGAAGATCCTCTTTTCGACACCTGGCTGGCGCTCTGGCAGAAAGGGGCGTTTCCGGAAATTGTCCAAGTATACCTGGAGAAATGGAGAGAACACTTTAATCTTTTTGATGAACAGGTTCCATTCTGCCAGATCACGCAGGCAGAGATGGATCAGCTGGCAGCAGGAGGGGGACAGTTCTTTGGTAAGAATCTGAATCGAACGATTTCGGAGAGCAATAATAAGAGCGCCTTGTTCGCGCCCGCTGCGGAGGAAGCGAAAGACAGACTCTCTTATGATCAACTGGTACGCTGGCTGCTCACATTCCAGGGGTATACCGGAACCGGCGACAAGAAAAAGGTTCGGAATACCAGCTTGCCCTGTTCCAAGGGTTGGCTCTATGATTTGGGCGGAGTTTATCTGAAAGGCCACAATCTCTTCGAGACACTGATGCTCAACTGCATCCTGTCCGTGGAATTCGATAAAGATATTGATGATGATATTCTGAGAGTGCAGAATCCGGCGTGGGAAAGATCCCCCGCTGAAAATGTGGAAGTCTGTTTCGATCATCGAATTGATAACCGCGCTGCGCTGTATACCAGCTGGTCCCGAGCGATTTCCTTTGATCAGGATTATCAGGAAGGAAACCCGTTCAGTTGTTATATCGCGAAACTCCCAGAGATAGAACATGCGGATAACTTCCTCGAACCCATGACATGCTGGTCATGGAACAAGACGGGTCCGAATAAGGATCACTTTCTTCCTAAAAAGCACAGGCCGGAGGAAGCAATCTGGAGAAATTTCAGCACTCTCATGGGCGTTGACGGTGAGGAGGGAGCAAAGTTCCGAAAACCCGGCATTCTTGCCTGGTATTATAAGATTTGCAAGTCTGGTTCCATGGATGCGCTGGCACATCTGAAGATTACGATTAGCAGTGTCAGCATGAGGGATGATGGCAATGCAACCTCCTGGTCCCCGGTTGATGAGATCATTGATGAAATTCAGATGGAGACGGCGGTGCTGGTCGACGACAATAAAGATGGTTGGCTTGCACAGATCAATTCACTGGTCAACACCAGTAGGAGTCAGATTGATCAAACGCTGGGAAGATTCTTACGACAGCTCACGGTGATCCGTGGATTTGATAGCAAAGACAATCACCTTGTGAACCAGGGACGTGAAGAATTGTATCAGGAAATTGATCGTTCCTTCCGGAATTGGCTCTACGGTATACAGGAATCGGATTCCATGAATGATAAGGCACTGGAGTGGTACTCTATCCTGGAAAGAGCGATCAGGGAGCATGGCGATCGGATTTACCGCAGCGCCAGCCTGCGGGACTTAAAGGGGATTAATACAGACGGAAAATCCCTGAACATTGCTACGGCATACAACAGTTTTGTTCGGCAGATTAATATTCAGTTTCATCAAAATGCATAAGGGGGAAGGATGGATAAGGAGAAGATAATAGCGAGCAGTATAGAGGCCATTATCGCGCGTCTGTACGGGAAGTTGGACTATTCGTCCGGGAAAGAGAAACTTGCAAAACTTCGAAATTCCCTGGGGAGGACAGACCAGGTGGGAAGTTTCTCGTTTCTGTTCGAGATGATGCCGGAAGAACTTCTGGGACATACCAAAGAGCTGTCCGATGAAGAGAAGGCGATGATATGGACCCTGCAATTCTACGCACTCCTGCAGCAGGGGCGAACAGAATGCGTGCACCAGAGAATGGAATCCTATCAGAACCTTGGGACTTCTCTGTCCAAGCTCAGGATGTCAGGCGAGAGTGAAGCGCTCGACCGCCGTTTCAACGCAATGATCTTGTCAGACACAGCGGAAGAATTCCAGGTTCATTTAAGGCACATCCTGAGACTGTACAAGTCCGTAGCGAAGGCAGGAACCGTAGATTTTGCAAGGCTGGCAGCAGATATCTATCGTTATATTCACTGGGAAGACGGCAAGGCACAGATTCGTCTCTCCTGGTCGAGAGAATACTATAAGACAAATGCAAAAGGAGAAGAAAATCATGACTGACAAGAGACTTTACATGGATGTACACGTTATTCAGACACTGCCGCCTTCCAATATCAACCGCGATGATACAGGAAGTCCGAAGACAGCACAGTACGGCGGCGTACGCAGGGCAAGAGTCAGCTCACAGGCCTGGAAGCGGGCAATGCGTGAATATTTCAACCGCAATGGTCAGGAATTCAAGGTTGGTGTGCGCACGAAGGATATTGTTTCCTATGTGGCCGACAAGGTGATGCGTAAGGCACCCGATCTGAGCCGTGATGTCGCGATAGAGGGTGCGGAACAGGCGATTAACAACGCGGGTATTACCACCAAGGATCACATGGCAAAGGCTCTCTTCTTCCTCGGAGATCAGCAGGCGGAACAGCTCGCCGAGGCTGTAATAGAGGGTAAGAATACGAAAGAGAATAAAGTAGAGCTCCAGAAGATCCTGGAGAGCAATCCGGAGATAGATATTGCCCTGTTCGGTCGTATGGTGGCGGATGCGCCTGAACTGAACACAGATGCTTCCTGCCAGGTGGCACACGCGATTTCTACCCACGCGGTGCAGACAGAGTTTGACTATTTCACAGCGATGGATGATCTGTCCGCAGAAGATCAGAGCGGCGCAGGTATGCTCGGCAATATAGAGTACAACTCCTCCACACTGTACCGCTACGCGAATGTAGCTGTTCATGATTTTGAGAGGCAGTTGCAGGATCTCAAGGCTGCGTCGGATGCCTGCCAGTTGTTCGTGAAGGCTTTTTCCAATTCGCTGCCGACAGGCAAAGTGAACACGTTTGCTAATCAGACCTTGCCGTCTTTTGTGATGGTCACGCTGCGAGAGGACCGGCCGGTCAATCTGGTATCGGCTTTTGAACAGCCTGTACATGCGGCGCAGGAGAGCGGATATGTGGATGCATCCATCGGGAAGCTGGCAGCTGAGTATGGTAAGACGGAAAAGTTTGTGGAGGCACCGGTCGCGAACTTCTATCTGAAGACTGCGGATCAGTCGGTAGCGCAGGAACTGGGACAGGAGTGCAATAGTCTTCCGGATCTGCTGCAGCACGTGGGACAGGAGATTACGCGATATTTCGAAAAAGCGGGTGATTGATTTGAAAACAATTCTGATGAAGTTTCAGGGACCACTGCAGTCTTATGGAACAGATTCTCATTTTGAGACTCGTCATACTGACAGCCATCCATCCAGAGCAGCAGTGACAGGTCTTGTGGCCGCAGCGCTGGGTATTCGACGTGAAGAGACGGACAAGCTGATGAAACTGGAGCCTCTTTCCTTTGCCGTCAGAATTGACCAGGCAGGAGAGATGTACAAAGACTACCAGATAGCGGCAAAGTCTAAGAAAAATGGCGACTTTGAACGCAATTATGTCACGAATCGGTATTATCTTGAGGATGCTGTATTTCTCGTTGCACTGGAGGGTGAAGACGATCTGACAGGGCGCGTTTACGAGGCATTGGAGAGACCGTATTTCCCGCTTTTCTATGGTAGGAGATCGTGCCCGGTTAATTATGACTATCTCCTTGGCATCTTCGATGGTTCTGCTGCGGAGCTGCTTCGCGCACAACCGTGGCTGGCAATGTCATGGTATCAGAAGAGAAGAGCCAAAGAGGAGACTGTCCGCCTGGATGTTTATGGGGATGAGACAATTCTCTTGCAGGCCAGACAGAAAGCACTGCGAAGAGATCAGCCGGTTTCCTTCTCACAGATGAACCGCAGACATCATCTGCGCTTTGAGTATCACGATAATATCTGGCTCAGCAACCCGGAATATGTGCGTAGAGATGGGCAGACAGAGCACGATGCTTTCGCGGCACTGGCGGAGGAATGATATGTATTTGAGCAGGGTCGAAATAGATAGCGCAAACCGCCATGACATGCGGAACCTGAACCATTTGGGGGCGTATCACAACTGGGTCGAGCAGTCATTCCCGGATGAAGTTAAGGCGGGAGTAAGATCCAGGAAACTCTGGCGCATTGATCGCATTGCGGATAAGAAGTATCTTCTCGTGGTGTCTGAAACAGTGCCGGATCGTGAACAGATAGAAACCTATGCTGTTAAGGGTAGTTTAGCCACTAAGAATTATGACCCATTTCTGAATTCCATCAGGGAAGGGGATCACTATCGCTTCCGTATCATCCTCAACCCGGTTCATTCCGTCATGGAAGAGGGCAGGACAAGGGGAAAGGTATATCCCCTGTTCGCCGAGGCAGACCAGCGTCGATTCTTTTCTGAGAGGGCAGTCGGCCACGGCTTTCGTGTGCAGGAAGATCAGTTCCTGATCGTGGAAAGAGGACAGGAGACACTTCTGAAAAAGGGAAAACGGAGCACGGATCTGGTCAAAGCCGTCTATGAAGGATGGCTGACAGTGGAGGATAGGGCATTGTTCACGGATCTTCTCTGCCATGGCATGGGACGTGAAAAGGCATACGGTTTCGGCATGATGACTGTCATCAGAGGGTAACAAGATGCGGGGAAAACATGGTGCAGACAAACCGGATCTGCAGCAGCTTCCGAGAATTGGTAACCGAGTCAGCTTCATCTATGTGGAGCATTCCAGGATTAACCGCAAGGACAGTGCGATTACCGCAGCAGATTCCCGCGGGATAGTGCAGATACCAGCCGCCATGATCGGTGTCTTACTGCTGGGGCCGGGGACAGATATCAGCCACCGGGCAGTACAGCTTCTCGGAGAAACTGGAACATCCATTTGCTGGGTAGGAGAACAGGGAATCAGGCAGTATGCTCACGGGCGTGCGCTTACCCACTCCTCCAGACTTCTGGAAGCACAGGCGCGTCTGTTCAGCAATCAGAGAAGCCGTCTGGATATCGCCAGGAAGATGTATGCCATGCGATTTCCAGGCGAAGATTTCAGCGGGCTGACCATGCAGCAGCTACGGGGGCGGGAAGGCGCGCGCGTTCGCAGAGTATATTCCAGTCTCGCGAAGCAGTATGACGTTAGCTGGAGCGGGAGAGAGTACAGGGTAGATGATTTTGAGAGCGGAACGCCAGTCAATCAGGCACTGTCTGTAGGGAATGTTGCACTTTACGGATTGGTGTACAGTGTGATCGCCGCCCTGGGGCTCAGTCCCGGGTTGGGCTTCATTCATACGGGGCATGATCTGTCTCTTGTTTACGATATTGCTGATCTGTACAAGGCGGAAGTCAGTATTCCCATTGCATTTGAGGTGGCTTCCAGAGCGGATGAAGTACCTGATATTGAGTCAGTGACACGTAAAAAGATACGCAACTACATCTACCAGAATAAACTGATGGTACGGATCGTGAGAGATATTCAGGAACTTCTGGGGGTTACGGAAGACGAGCAATTCGACGCAGATCAGATCTATCTCTGGGATGACAAAGAGGAGCTGGTAAGACACGGTGTCAGCTATACGGAGGCGGATTAAATGCCTTTTACTGTGATCACTATGACTAGCGTTCCTAATTCTCTCAGAGGTGATCTGACCAAGTGGATGCAGGAGATTGCGGTAGGCGTCTACGTTGGCAACTTCAACAGCAGAGTGAGGGAACAGCTCTGGCAGAGGGTCTGTGATAATCTGCAAAAAGGCGAAGCCACGCTGAGCTATGCGACCAGAAATGAAATAGGCTATACCTTCGACAGCTGTCATACAGAACAGCAGGCCGTCGATCTTGATGGCATTACGCTTGTCCGGTATCCGATTCATCAACAGTCTGCAGAGCCAGGAGCAAAGCACGGTTTCAGCAAGGCTTATCAGTCGCATGTCATCCGTCAGCTGGAAAGGTATGGTCAGGGACATAAGGAGCGGCAAGATAAGTCACCCGCACGACCTGCATTCGTACTCGTAGATCTTGAGACCACCGGACTGGATGAAGAGAAAAATCAGATTATTGAGATCGGTGCGGTGAAAATAGCAGGCGGACGGACAGATGAGTTCCAGAGACTGATACGCACTGACGCCAAACTGCCGTCATTTATAACGGAATTGACAGGAATAACGGATCAGATGCTCCTTGCAGAGGGCTGTGATCGCAGGGAAGCCCTGCAAGCTCTTGCGGAATTTGTGAAAGATCTGCCACTGGTCGGATATAACATCAAATTCGACATCAAGTTTCTGGAAAGTGAGTTTCACAAAATAGGATTGCAGTGGCGCGCAGTTAAATCGATTGACTTGCTGTCACTGGTGAGAAAGGAGAAATTATTCCTCGACAATTACAAACTGCCAACTGTGTTGGCAAGCTATGGGATCAATACAGAAGTGCCGCATCGTGCTCTTGGTGATGTTCAGCTTTTGGCTCAACTTCTTACGAAGTTAAATAAATTTGAGGATGAACTCAGAAGAAAAGGTTGATTTTATGGGATCTTTTTAGTGTGGGCCCCGCGCAGGCGGGGGTGATCCCAACAAAGGAGAAAGCAAAAATGAAATTATGTGGTGGGCCCCGCGCAGGCGGGGGTGATCCCGATAA
>FNQX01000014.1:0-204 GCA_900107575.1 Lachnospiraceae bacterium NK3A20
GATTCGACATGGCAGGCCGAACAAGGGAAGTATGTCGAAGCCATTCGACACCATGAAGAGATCTAGGCGCTCATGTCGAACAGATTCGACATGGCTGGCAGAACAAAGGAAGTATGTCGAAGGCCTTCGACACCATGAAGAGATCTAGGCGCACATGTCGAAAAGATTCGACATGGCAGGCCGAACAAGGGAAGTATGTCGAAG
>FNQX01000014.1:404-96056 GCA_900107575.1 Lachnospiraceae bacterium NK3A20
AAGTATGTCGAAGGCCTTCGACACCATGAAGAGATCTAGGCGCACATGTCGAAAAGATTCGACATGGCAGGCCGAACAAGGGAAGTATGTCGAAGACCGTCAACATGCCAGTCAGCACAAATCAGCCCCCGGATTCCGAAAGGAATCCGGGGGCTGGTGAAATTCTGCATACTTATTTGTAACATTTCATGAAGTGCCTGCGGTTAGCAGGCTCTCAAGAATAGCAATCATATTCTCAGATTGTGTCATCTCTTCTGATGTAGCCGGGATCGTCGGCGGGAGAGATGATCTTGCGACCCTCGAGGATATGCGCCCACTTGTCAATCACCTGATTTTCGAGCACGACGTTCTCTTCAATCGTGGAGTGGCCGAGGATCACACTGTTGCGGATCACGGCGCCGGACTTGATCTCCACGCCACGACCGATAATGGAATTCTCCACGGTGCCGTAGATGCGGGAACCATTCGCGATCATCGAGTTCGTAACGGACGAGCAGTCGTAGTAGTGAACCGGGCAGGAGTCGGTTGTCACGGTGTAGATCGGCCAGTCTTCCTGACCGAACAGATCGAAAGCCTTCTCCTGGTCGAGGAGTTCGAGATTCGCCTCATAATAGCTGCGAAAATCGTAGATCGCCGAGAAATACCCCTTGTGCTGATAGCCGCGGATATCCAGGCTGTCACTCTCGAGATTCAGAATGCTGATCAGGTTGAACATCGAGGAGGCCTTCTGCGCCTTCGCGACGAGTTCGATGAGCAGATCCTTCTTCATGACGTAGGTCGACATGAAGATATTCCGATCATTGATATTGCCAAGGTTCGGTTCGATGGACTTGACACCCTTCTGCCGGTTGACGGTGAGATAGGTGAGATTCCGGAAGTGTTCCTTCGCGTTGTTCACCTTGTGGTAGAGGAGGGTAACATCCGCGCCGCTCTTCACATGCTCATCGAGAAGTGCGGAGAAATCCTGCCGGAAAACCATGTAGCCCGGCGTGATAATGACATAGTCCTGTGGCTGCCTCTTGATGATGTCGATGTTAGAAGCGTATGACTGGACATCGGTGTTGTAGATGTCGTTCTCCACGCTGTCCTGATTGAACAGGAGCTGGAGCTTGCCTTTTTTTGAGTTAATGTTGTAAACACGGCCGTCGCTCAGGTGTTCCGCGAGGGATCTGGGATTCTGGCTGACGTAGACTTGAATGCGGTCGACGCCGCTGTTGGAGAGATTCGATACCGGAAAATCAATGAGACGGTATCTTCCGAGGAATGAGAACGCGCTGATAGGACGGTAGTTTTGCATTCCCTTCACAGTCGTGTGACGTTCCGAAGGAGTCACAATCGCAAACGCATTGCACATGATCACTTATCTCCTTTCGCTGGTACGTCTTTGGATACGAGGAGGATGTGTTCGCTGTCGGCATCTCCGACAACGGCACCCTTGCCAATGTGAACGCCGGGGGCAAGGAGAGCTCTCGTTACCTTCGCGCCTTCGCCGACCACCGCGCCGTCCATCAGAACGGTGCTAGTCACACAAGCCTTCTCCATTACCATGGAATTCGTGAAGAGGACACTCCTGTTCACATCACCGAAAACACGGCAGCCCTGCGTAATGTACGCGGTGTGAATCTTCGCATCTTTCCCGATATACTGCGGCAGTTCCACCGCATCCTCAGAGTAGATGATCCACGAGGGATCGGAGAGATTCAGCGCGTTCTTCGAGTCGAGTAGATCCATGTTGGCTTCCCAGAGGGAGTCGATCGTGCCGACATCCTTCCAGTAACCCTTGAACTGATAGGCGACGAGCGTTTTGCCATCGCCGAGCATCGCGGGGATAATGTCCTTGCCGAAGTCATGGCTTGACTGGTCATTTTTCATATCTGCGACCAGATATTTCCTCATCGTCTTCCAGGAGAAGATGTAGATACCCATTGAGGCAAGATTGGACTTCGGGTGCTCGGGCTTCTCTTCGAATTCGACGATGTTGCCGTTTCCGTCGGTGTTCATGATGCCGAAACGGGAGGCCTCTTTCATAGGAACGCCGATGACGGCGATGGTCGCGTCGGCGTTATGCTCCTTGTGGAAGTCAAGCATTTTGTCGTAGTTCATCTTGTAGATATGATCGCCGGAAAGCACCAGGACATAATCCGGATCGTAAGAATCAATAAAGTCAATGTTCTGAGAGATCGCGTCAGCCGTACCTCTGTAGACGTCGAGCCCTTCCTCGGCCTTCTCGCGGGGAGACAGGACGAAAACGCCGCTGTCTCTGGAATCGAGGCCCCAGTTGCCGCTGTCAGACACATATCTGTTGAGCAGCACCGACTCATACTGCGTGAGGACACCGACAATGCCGATGCCGCTGTTGGCGCAGTTGGAGAGTGGGAAATCCACGATGCGATACTTGCCTCCGAAGGAAACAGCCGGTTTCGCGACCTTGCTCGTGAGGTCTTTCAAGCGGCTTCCACGTCCGCCGGCCAGGATCATGGCCAGCATCTCATTATGTTTCATGGAATGGTAATCCTCCTTCTAATTCTACCGACAGAATTACAAATTCCGCCGGAAATGAATAACTGATTTAATTATACATAAAAACGTCATGGATGGCACTAAAATTGACGAATCTATGTAATAAATCCACAAAAACAGCAGGCGGCGCGGAATGTAATGATTGATATATGACGGAAACTGAGGAAAAATCAGGTAAAAATTTATCATATATAACCACCCGATCACGAGCACATGGCCGTGCTTCCGACAGTATAAACAAAACCCCCAGCCCTGATCACAAGGCTGGGGGTTTGCAGAATCTGCCGCTTACGCGATCTGATTGCCGGTGTAGAGCTGGTAATATTTGCCCTTCTCCGCGATCAGCTGATCGTGCGTGCCGCGCTCGATAATGCGGCCCTGTTCGAGGACCATGATGCAGTCGGAGTTGCGGACGGTGGAGAGGCGGTGGGCGATGACAAAGGTTGTCCTGCCCTTCATAAGGGCATCCATGCCTTGCTGCACCAGCGCCTCAGTGCGGGTATCAATCGACGAAGTTGCCTCATCCAGGATGAGTGCCGGCGGATCGGCAACGGCAGCTCTTGCGATTGCGAGGAGCTGCCTCTGGCCCTGGGAGAGGTTGGAGCCGTCGTTTCTTAGCATCGTATCATACCCCTTGGGGAGGCGGCGGATGAAGCCGTCCGCGTTCGCGAGCTTCGCTGCCCGGATGCAGTCCTCGTCGGTTGCCGTAAGATTCCCGTAGCGGATATTGTCCATGACCGTGCCGGTGAAGAGGTGCGTATCCTGCAACACCATGCCGAGAGAGCGGCGCAGGGCGGATTTTCTGATCTTGCCGATGTTGATCTCGTCGTAGCGGATCTTGCCGTCCTGGATGTCGTAGAACCGGTTGATCAGGTTCGTGATCGTGGTCTTGCCTGCGCCGGTGGAGCCGACGAAGGCGATCTTCTGACCGGGTTCCGCGAAGAGAGTGATGTCATGCAGCACCATCTTGTCGGGGGTGTAGCCGAAGTCGACGTTGTCGAAAGTGACCTTGCCGCGCTGGCGCACGTACGTTGTCGTGCCGTCCGCCTTGTGGTAGTGTTTCCACGCCCAGATGCCGGTTCTCTCCGCGCACTCCGTCAGGGAACCGTCCGGATTCTCTCTCGCTCTTACGAGCTCCACATAGCCATCATCCTTCTCGGACTCGGCGTCCATCATCTTGAAAATACGATCCGCTCCGGCGAGAGCCATGATGATCGCGTTCATCTGCTGCGCGATCTGCGTGATCGGCATGGAGAAGTTGCGGTTCAGCGTCAGGTAGGAGACGAGAGTGCCGAGCGTCATGCCCGCCACGCCGTTCAGCGCGAGCGCCGCGCCGATAACAGCGCACAGTACGTAGGAGATGTTGCCCAGGTTCCCGTTGATGGGCATCATAATGGAGGCATAACGGTTCGCGAGGTTTGCGGAATTGCGCAGTTCATCGTTGAGCCTGTTGAAGTCCTCGATCGCCTTGTCCTCGTGACAGAATACCTTCACGACCTTCTGACCGTTCATCATCTCTTCGATGTAGCCGTTCTCCGCGCCGAGATCCTTCTGCTGTTTCACGAAATATTTGCCGGAGAGGGCGCCGATCTTCGCGGAGACGAAGAGGGTGATGAGCACCATCACGACAGAGACAATCGTGAGAGGCCAGGAGAGCACGATCATGGAGACAAAGGTCACGATAAGCGTGATCGTTGAGTTGAACAGCTGAGGGATCGACTGACTGATCAGCTGGCGCAGCGTATCGACATCGTTGGTGTACACCGACATGATGTCGCCGTGCGCGTGGATGTCGAAATACGAGATCGGCAGGGACTCCATATGCGTGAAGAGCTTGATACGGATGTCCTTCATGGTGCCCTGGGAGATCGTGATCATAAGTCTCTGGTAAGCATAGGAGCAGGCGATGCCGACGATGTAGATCACGATGAGCCCGCCGATCGCCTTTGCAAGTGGCCCGAAATCCGTGGAACCGGCCTTCGTCATCGGGAGGATATAGTCGTCGATGAGCGTTCTCTGGAACAGGGTACCGCGCAGCGTTGCGAGTGCCTGTCCCAGGATGAATACCAGGACGAGAACGAACTGGATCGCGTATTTGCGGAAGACGATACCCATGACCCTCTTTAAGAGGAGTCCGGGATTATCGACCTTCACCTTCATGCGCGCGCCCCTGGGGGCGCGGCGGGTATCAATTTCGGTGTCATCGACCTCGACGGTGCGGGGGTCTTTTATTTTCTCATTTCTATCAGTCACGTGACGCCTCCTTCTTAGTCAGCGAGTGCTGCTTCATCGAAATCGCCGCTGCCCTGCTGCTGGGATTCGTAGATTTCAGCGTAAATCTTATTGGTCTTCAAAAGGTTATCCGGCGTATCGAACGCATTGATCGTGCCGTTGTCGAGGATGATGACACGGTCCGCATCGGCCACGCTGGAGATGCGCTGCGCGATGATGAGCTTCGTCGTGCCGGGAATCTTCGTTGCAAAAGCCCTGCGGATTTTCGCATCCGTCGCGGTGTCGCAGGCGCTCGTGGAGTCGTCGAGAATCAGGACTTTCGGCTTCTTCATCAGGGCTCTTGCGATGCACAGGCGCTGCTTCTGTCCGCCGGATACGTTCGTGCCGCCCTGCGTGATTCTGGTCTCATACCCGTCGGGGAAGCGGTCGATGAACTCATCGGCGCAGGCGAGGCGACAGGCCTCCTTGCAGTCCTCGAGGGTCGCGTTCTCATTGCCCCATTTCAGATTGTCCATGATGGTGCCGGAGAAGAGGACATTCTGCTGCAGAACGACGGAAACCTCGTTGCGGAGCGTGTCGAGATCATAGTTCCTGACGTCGACACCGCCGACGCTGACCGAACCGTTCGTGACATCATAGAGGCGGGAGATGAGGGAAACCATGGAAGATTTACCCGAACCCGTGCCGCCGATGATGCCGATCGTCTCGCCGGAATGGATGTGCAGTGTGATGTCGTGGAGGGTTTCCTCGGAGCGCTCCTTCGAGACAGCCTCCTCGGTGATGACCTCGTTCCCGTCCTTGTCGTAGGAGACATTCCTTCTCTTGTAAGCAAAGTCCACGTCCACGAAGTCGATGGAGCCGTCTCTCACGGTCATGACGGGATTCTCGGGATTGACAATGTCAGGCTGTTCCTCGATGACCTCTGAGATACGCTGCGCGCTCGCCGCGGACATCGTGATCATGACGAAGATCATGGAGAGCATCATGAGAGAGAACAGTACGTTCATGACATAGGAGAGGAGGGAAGTCAGTTCGCCGGTCGTCATGGTGCCTGCGACGATGTAGTGGGCGCCCATCCAGGAAATCGCGACGATACAGAAATCCACGACCAGCATCATGACAGGCATGTTCATGACGACGAGCTTCTCGGCGCGAACGAAGCGGTTGTAGAGATCGGTGGCTGCCTTCGTAAACTTGTTGTCCTCGTAGTCTTCCCGGACGAACGCCTTGACCACGCGGATCGCGGAGACATTCTCCTCAATGCTGGCATTCAAGTTGTCGTATTTGCGGAAGGTCTGGCGGAAAGCCGTTGTCGCCTTGCCGATGATGCCGAACAGCACCACGCCGAGCACGGCGATCGCGATGAGGAAAACAACAGACACATTCGGATTGATCATGATGCACATGACAAGGGAGATGATCATCATGAGCGGCGCCCGGACGGCGATGCGGATGATCATCATGAATGCGTTCTGGATGTTCGTGACGTCGGTCGTCATGCGCGTGATGAGGCCTGCCGTCGAATATTTATCAATGTTGGAGAACGAGAACGTCTGAATGTTCCCGTACATGGTCTTGCGAAGGTTCGCGGCGAAGCCGGACGACGCGTCAGCCGCGAAGGTGCCGGACATGATGCCGAAGAACAGGGAGGCGAACGCCATGATGAGCATGATGCCGCCGAAATGCAGCACCCGGTCCATGTTGCCGGCCTCGATTCCCTGGTCGATGAGAGCCGCCGTGATGTACGGGATGAGAATCTCCATCAACACCTCGAGCAGTGTGAATACAGGCGTCAGGATCGTGGACCTTTTATACTGCCGGATCTGCGCCATGAGTACTTTGAAATTGTGCATAGATTACCTCTGTGTATTAATTAGTGAAAATAACAGGCGTCCGTATGGATTGTGGCTGTATCACGCACATAGCGTCCGTATCCGCGGTGCGCTCCTGGCCCGAACGGGCGACTATCATTATACCGCACAAATTAATTGTGTAAAACCATTTTTACGGTTGACCAAAATGGAAGCGGGATTTCTGTCTGTTTTCACAATATTTTGAAAAAATGATCTGTGTTAAAATGAGTTCGTCGGAAACCCGAAAAGATAAAACGGTTTCCGACATGACACCGCTGGCACACAGCGATTGGGAGGCTCACATGACTGCACTGATCATCATTCTGATACTATTCGCCGCATTCTGCATTTTGTCCTGGCAACTCGCGCGCTACGCGGCGCACGGGGAGCGTTATTCATTGGAAGAAACCTTCAAGGACCAGTGTGGGCAGAATCCCGAGGTCGAGGCGCTGTCGAAGGTGAAGACCACCTCCTACAGAGTGATAAACGATGCGGGATACGTGCTCCATACCACATTTTATCCCAATGACGATCAGACGAACAAGTACCTTATCATGGTGCACGGCTATACGCTAAACCGCAACGGCGAACTCAAATACATGCCGATCTTTCGAAGACTCGGCTACAACTGCATTGTTTATGATCACAGGGGACACGGAGAGAACGCCTGGAAACCGTGCAGCTTCGGCATCGAGGAAGCGAAGGATCTGATGGCGATCATCCGGGACACTTATGAAAGGTACGGGAAGGAAATTTACCTGGGACTTACCGGGGAGTCCCTCGGCGCGGGTACGGAGATCACGGCCCTGCAATATCACCCGGATGTGAAATTCATCGTGAATGACTGCGGTTTCGCGGACATCATTCCCGTCGAGAAGGATGGGCTGTACGGGCTGAAACTGCCGAGATGGCTCGTCTATCCCGCGAGCTGTGCCGCGGCGGTTCTCTACGGACACTCCTTTACGGCAGCCAAGCCGATCCGCTCCCTCAAAGACAACAGGATTCCGATCTGTTTCATCCACGGAGAAGAGGACACCTTCATTCGCCCGGAACATTCCGTGAAGATGCACGAGGCGAATCCCGCCTACTCCGAGCTGCACCTCATTCCCGGCGCGGAGCACGCAAAGTCGATCAACACCGATCCCAAGGGCTACGAGGAGATTGTGGACAGATTCGTCAGAGGCGTGGAGAACGGAACGCTGGGGTGATTTCTCAGAAAATTAATCCGACAATAAAGACAACGACGCAGCAGGTGATCGCGACGGTGAAGAGGTCACCGCGCACCCACGCCATGACAAGACCCGCGATGAGCGCGGCGCCGCCCGCGAGCGGCTGATCCGTCGCGGTCAGGATCGCCGGGAAGGTCATGACAGCCAGCGTAACGTACGGCACATAATATAGGAAAGACTTGAACCAGACGTTCCGAATTGGCTTCCTGAGGAACAGGAAGGGCACGAGACGGATCGCATAGATCGTGAGTGCCATGACAAGGAGAGAGATATATACCTTTGCCATCACCTAAAAGCCTCCTTTTCCTGCACAGCGTCTGAGCCGTCAAAATTTTGCGTATCACGCTCAATTTCCGGCGTGCTATTGGAAATTTGAGTTCCTGCTGTTCGTACGGGGTCTGTCAATTCTTCCTTGAATGCTTCATCCCCCGGATGCGCTGCCTCTGTGCCATCGGCGTCATCTGAGTCCGGATCGTCGGGAATGGGGCGGATGATGGCCGCAATTCCCGCGATGACGAGCGTCAGGATGATGATGCGGAAACCGGAAGAGATCCCGCGAACCAGCGGCAGGATGGTGAAGAGCCAGCTCGCTGCCATCGAAACGGCAACGAGGAGCGCGATGAAATGATTCTTCTTCGCGGGCGGGATGATGATCGCGAGGAACATGCCGTACATGGCGACGCCCAGGGCATTCGATACCCACACGGGCAGGATGTTGCCGACGATGACGCCGAGCACCGTTCCGACGCACCAGCCTGCAACGGAAACCATCGTGATGCCGTAGGTGTAGTACGGGCAGAGATACCCGCGGACCGAGACCGACAGCCCGAAAATCTCATCTGTGATACAGTAGGCAATGCCCAGGCGGTGGAGCTGATTCATTTTCGGATCCAGCTTCTGCGTCAGACTGCAGCTCATGAGGAAATAACGAAGATTCACGATGAGGGATGTCGTGATCATCTCGATAACACCGGCGCCGGCGCCAATCAGCGTGATCGCCGCGAACTGACCGGCCGAAGCGACCATGGTCAGCGACATGACAAAAGATTGCAGGGCATTCATGCCGACGTTCTTCGCGGCAATGCCCAGTGCGAACGAAACGGCAAAATAGCCCAGGCAGATCGGAATGCCGTTGCGCATGCCGACAGCGAACCACCCGCCGTTCGTACGTTTTTCTTCCATGACTGATTCACTTTCACTGCCCATTCCGGGCTCACCATCCTTTACTGCGTTATTGCATTACAGTATATCATGATGACGGGAAAAAGAGCAGGAGACTGCTGACGGATTTACACGGATTTAAACAATGTGGAGAATTGTCACAATTCACCAGGATATCTACGGCTCCGGCAAGGATCACTCCGACACCGACGGTATGATTCTCCGCACCCAGCTGACGCCGATCTTTGATAAGTATGATGTCGATGTTGTGCTCCAGGGACACGATCATACCTACAGCCGCTCGAAGCTCCTGCACAGTGACGGACAGGCGCATGGTACCTATGAATTCCAGCTCAATGAAAAGGGAGACGATTACGACTGGGAGCATGTGTTCAATACACAGACAAAAGAGAAGATCGCACTCGAGCCGGAAGCCGGCAATGTCGCGGCACAGGAAGCGCTGACAGCTTTCCAGAATGATAATCACTGCTATACACTTGATGATGTACAGGGCAGTACGGTAACAAATCCGGAAGGGACTCTTTACATGACATCCAACTCCGCAACAGGCTCCAAGTATTACGAGCTGATCGCGGCACAGCAGGATTATATCGCAGAGCGTTCTCAGAACTGGCTGCCCAGCTATTCTGTTATCGGGATCTCGGACAGCACCTTCCGCATTGACACATATCAGATTCTTGACAACGGTCAGACGGAGAAAATCGACGACACCTTCACGATCGTCAAGAACTGACACGCCAGAGAACACACATAACGAGGATCTGCCGGTACGCTTTGCGGGACCGGCAGATTTTGCGCGATAGACCGGAGAATAGCTGCCGCGCTTGCGCGAGCAGATATTCGACGGGCAACGATCATCGAGCAGCTCTGCTGCGAGATGAGCGATCACGCTGGATGGGCAGGCATTGTCAGCCCATCCATCGCGATAGACCGGAGAATAGCTGCCGCGCCCATACGATGAACTGATGACAGAAAGACAATGAAGACAATGAAGAAAATGATGATTCGCTGGGGAATCCCGGCGCTGCTCGCACTGATATTCCTGTTATTTATTATCCGTATCAACGATGTGGACAAGTTGCCTCTTATTGAAAGAGGCGGGCAGACCTTTGAAAAAGGCATCGTGACGCAGATCCTGGAAGACAACATGACGGACAGCGGCACGAGAGTCGGCGAGCAGCTGGTCGTCGTCAGGATGACGACAGGCTCCCATAAAGGCGAGGAATTAAAGACAACAAGCTCGGCAGGCTATCTTTTCGGCGCACCCTGCAGGGTCGGACTGCATGTCATCGTGATGCAGTCGGTGGCAGGAGATTCCGTGATCACGACTGTTTATTCCCAGGACCGGGAGGCTGTTATTTACCTGTTCGGCATACTCTACATCGCAGTGCTGGTGATCATTGGCGGCCGGCAGGGACTCAAAGGCGCAGCCGGTCTGGCGTTCACATTCTTTGCCATGGTTTTTGTGGATATCCCGATGGTCTACCGCGGCTACAATGCGATTACAGTGGCGGTTTTCTTATGTTTTATCACGACGCTGGTCACCATGTATTTTGTCGGCGGTCCGACGAGAAAAACCATTGCCGCAACTCTGGGAACCGTAACGGGCGTAGTCATGGCGGCCGTTTGCGCTGCGTTGTTCAGCGTGGCATCCGGCATTATCGGCTGGGATGTTTCCAATACGCTCATTCTCGCGTTTGCGGGACTTTTCTTCATCATGAAAAAAATCGCGCAACAGATCAGTACATTTACTCTGGAAACAGAATTGACACTCCTACGCTGAGGCTGTAACATTGTATACAATTATACTGATCCTGTATAAGGGATATCGGACCTTTAGGAACACGATATTTTTGTAAACTATAGGGTATATGTAGGAGGAGGGAAAAGCGTATGAAGAAAAGGTTAGCAGCCGCTCTCTTGGCAGGCGTGATGGCAGTTTCGCTGGCAGCCTGCGGAAGTTCCAATGACACCACCCCCACGGCGGGGGAGGCCGACTCTGATGCGGAGGCGGCCGGAGAGAAGCAGGTCTACCGCACGCTGTACACCGGCGAGGTGCAGACGCTGAACTATCTGACGACCTCGACGAGCAACGATTACGCGATCAGCGCCAATATCATTGACTGCCTCGTGGATTATGACCAGTATGGCAACATTCTGCCGGGGCTTGCCGAGTCCTGGGAGTCCAATGAGGATATGACCGAGTGGACCTTCCACATCCGCAAGGGGACCAAGTGGGTCAACAACAAGGGCGAGGAAATGACGGATGTCACAGCAAATGACTGGGTGACGGCGGCCCGTTACGTGAATGACGCGGCGCATGAGTCGGACAACCAGTACATGTACGACACCGGCGCGCACGTGCACAATGCCCAGGGCTACTATGACTACACGGCGTACCTCCTCGCTTCCGATAACGGAGCGAAAACAACAGACGAGGATGGCAACACGCTGGAGCCCGTCGCGGAAGTGAAGCCGGAAGACATCGGCGTTACGGCACTCGATGACTACACACTGGTCTATACGCTCGATCAGCCCTGCCCTTTTTTCACTTCCATCGTTTCCTACACTTCTTATATGCCGGTAGCCAAGGCCTGCCTCGACGAATACGGTGATGGCTTCGCTCTTGACAACGAGAGTCTCTGGTACAACGGCGCTTATATTCTCTCAACCTACGAGCCGCAGGAGGAGCACGTTCTATCGAAGAATCCCGCCTACTGGGACAAGGACAACGTGCACATCGACGAGATCAACGCGACCTACAACGCGGATGCTTCCTCGGTGGAAGCTTCGATGTTCAAGGACGGCGAGATCGACTACGCATCCATTTCCTCTGACCTTCTGGATTCCTGGCTCAAGGATGACGCGGTCAAGGATCAGGTGCACGGCTCCAGACCAGACAACTCCTTCTCTTATTTCTTCTGTTTCAACTTCGAGCCGGAATTCGACGAAGAGTACGAACCGGACAACTGGAAGCTGGCCGTTAACAATGAGAACTTCCGCAAGGCGCTCATGGCGGCGATGGACCGGGTGAAGGCACTCACTGTCAAGGAACCGTACACGCCGCAGACGCTACTCAACAACACCGTGACGCCTCCGAACTTTGCTTCTGCGGCAGGCAAAGACTACACGCAGTTCGAGCCGCTCGCGGACATCACGGCAGGCGACAGCTTCGATGAGGCGGCAGCGAATGATTACGCGGCAAAGGCCAGAGAAGAGCTGAGCGCGGAAGGAGTCACCTTCCCCATCAAGACGCTCCTTCCCTACAACCCTTCTTCCACGAACTGGGACAAGGAGTGCCAGGTTCTGGAGCAGCAGATGGAAGGTGTGCTCGGCACCGATTTCATCGACATCATTGTGCAGGCCGGCCCGGAGGAAGGCTTCCTCTCTGCGGTCAGAAGAAGCGGCGATTATGCATTCCTCAAGTGCAACTGGGGCGCGGATTTCGCGGATCCCGAGACCTGGACCGAACCTTTTACGGAAGGCAACAGCTACAACTTCTGGGATCAGTCCGAGGATGAGGAAACGCAGGCAATCTATAAGGACTGGGCAGCGAAGGTTGACGAGGCCGGAGCGATCTATGACGATGACGAAGCGAGGTATCAGACCTACGCCGAGGCCGAGAAGATGCTCATCGACCACGCGATTATCATCCCTTATTCCATTGATACCAATGGATATGTCGTATCCAACACCAACCCGTTCGAGGGTGAGTTCGCGCCTTACGGTGTTGTGGTGAAAAGGTATAAATACATGACGCTGCACGACAAGTCCATGAGCATGGACGAGTTCACCGCGGCTCTTTCTGAGTGGGAGAGCGCAAGGACAGCTTCGCTCGCAGGTGAAACCGCAGATACTGATTCGGCTGCTACCGAGGCGGCGGAGTGAGAAGCAATATTCCATAATGTTTCGCAGGTTCCGGCCTGGACTGTCCAGGCTGGAATCGCTGTGTCCGAAGGCTTGCACATTGGCTGCGGGAGCCTGATATTTTCGCCGGAATACGGAGGGATACGTTTTGCTCAAATATATACTGAAACGAATTCTGCATTCACTCATCGCGCTCGTGATCGTGATCTCGATCGTGCTGCTCCTCTTGCGGGCGATGCCGGTCGAGGGATATTTCAACAACTATGAGAAGATGAGCGAAACGCAGATAAACGTCACCCTCCGGAAGATGGGGCTCAAAGACCCGGCGCCGGTGCAGATCGGACGGTACCTGATGCAGCTCTTAAAGGGCGATCTTGGTACCTCCAACAAATACCGGCAGGGCTATCCCATCGCGAAGATTATTGCGAAAAAGGCGCCCATCTCCATCCGCATCGGCCTCCTTAGTTTCGCGATCGCGCTCGCTGCGGGCTTCCCTCTGGGCATTGCCATGGCGAGGTCTGCGAAGACGAAGTGGAAGGTCTGGGACCGGTTCGGGACAATTCTCATCGTCATTGTACAGGCGGTGCCATCGGCGGTGTACCACCTGCTCATCCAGCTCTATGGGTCCGAGTGGCTGGGCATTTCCATGCTCTTCGACAAGGATGACTGGCGGACCTACATCCTGCCGGTATTCTCACTGGCGCTCGGCAACATTGTCTATTTCGCGATGTGGCTGCGCAGGTACATGGTCGATGAAGCGAATAAGGATTACGTAAGGCTTGCCCGGGCAAAGGGCGTGCCGGAGTCGAGGATCAGCCGCGTGCACATCTTCCGGAATGCGGTTGTCCCGCTCGTGCAGTACATTCCGCAGTCGATTCTGTTCACACTGATGGGCTCCCTCTACGTCGAGTCGCTGTACTCCATCCCGGGCATGGGCGGCCTCCTCGTGCAGGTCATCAAGATCCAGGACAACACGATGGTACAGGCACTCGTCGTCATCTATTCCGCACTTTCTGTCATGGGACTGCTCCTCGGAGACATCCTCATGGCACTGTTCGATCCCCGCATCAGCTTCACCGGCAAGGAGGGTTCCAGAGCATGAGCCTGACATTACGTGGACACAGAGAATCACAGCTCGAGAACGCATTGACTGCCGAGATGAAACGGCAGGTCTCACCCTATGAGCAGTACAGAGACCTTCCGGAAGAGGAACTGTTCAGGGAAGCCGGCGTCGACACTGCGGGCGCAGAGCGGGGCGGGTATTCCAACTACTCCTACTGGGGCGCGACAACACGTGCCTTCTTCCAGAACAGGGTGGCCGTGCTCTTCCTCATCGTGATCGTGCTGCTCCTTGCCTTCACCTTCATTCAGCCGCACCTGCCGAATCAGAAACAGCCAAAGACCATCTACAATGACGAGAGAGGCATCCAGATCATCAACCGCCAGCCGGACGAAGAGTTCTGGTTCGGCACGAACTCCATCGGGCAGGACCTCTGGGCAAGGACCTGGGCAGGCACGAGAACATCCCTCGGCATCGGCTTCGCCGTGGGCCTCTTCGAAGTGACGCTCGGCACACTCATCGGCCTTCTCTGGGGTTATGTGAGGAAGCTCGACTCGTTTTTCACCGAGCTCTACAATATCTTCGACAACGTGCCGCAGACGCTGGTGCTGATTCTGATCTCTTATATCTTAAAGCCCTCGGTCGGCACGATTATCTTTGCGCTGTGCCTCACGGGGTGGCTTTCGATGGCAAGGTTTATCCGGAACATGGTAGTCATCATCCGCGACAGGGATTACAACCTCGCCTCGCGCTGCCTCGGAACCTCGACGGGCAGGATCATCACGAAGAATCTTCTGCCTTACCTCGTATCGGTCATGGCGCTGCGCATGGCACTCGCCATTCCGTCCGCCATTGGCAACGAGGTCTTCGTGACTTACATTGGCATCGGACTGCCGACCGACATCCCGTCTCTTGGCAACCTCGTGCAGGCGGGACGTCTCCTCATAAGCCAGCCGGAACTGCGCTATCAGCTGCTGTTCCCGGTGGCGGTACTCGCCCTCATCACGATTTCGCTCTACATTGTCGGCAACAGCTTCGCCGACGCGGCGGATCCGAAGAATCATCTGCGATAGGAAGGAGAATCATTCATGGCTGCATCCGCAGGATCCAATGTGAAGGCCGGAGAAGTTCTCCTGTCTGTCAAAGATCTGCATTTCGAGTTCACGCTGCGCGGCCAGACGCTGCACGCGCTGCGCGGAATTGACCTGGACGTTTATAAGGGAGAGAGCCTTGCCATCGTCGGCGAGTCAGGCTCGGGCAAGTCGGTGTTCGTTTCCACCCTCATGGGGCTCAACGCGGCAAACGGACGCATCGCAAAGGGCTCCATCCTCTACGACGGGATGGACCTTGCGACTCTCCATATGAATGAAGAGTGGCGGCAGATCCGCGGCAGGAAAATCGCGATGGTCATGCAGGATCCGATGACCTCACTCAATCCCCTGAAAACAATAGGCTACCAGATCCGGGAGGCCGTCGAGCTGCATCAGAATCTGCATGGGGACGAGGCGAAGAAGGCGGTCTGCGACCTCCTCACCGATGTTGGAATCCAGGATCCGGAGAGAAGGTATCGGCAGTACCCGCACGAGTTCTCGGGTGGCATGAGACAGCGCGTCGTCATCGCGATCGCCGTTGCCTGCCGGCCGGAAATCCTTATATGCGATGAGCCGACAACGGCCCTGGATGTCACAATACAGGCGCAGATCCTGGATATTTTAAAGGGAATGAAGGATAAATATGATCTGACTACGATCTACATCACGCATGATCTCGGCGTGGTTGCGAACGTGGCGGACCGCATTGCCGTCATGTACGCGGGGGAGTTCGTGGAGATCGGAACCTGCAACGAGGTCTTTTATGATCCCAGACACCCTTACACCTGGGCACTCCTGTCCTCCCTGCCGCAGCTGGGCGTCAAGGGAGAGGATCTGTACACGATCGTCGGGACGCCGCCGAATCTCTTCTATGAGGTGCACGGGGATGCTTTCGCGCCGAGGAACCCGCATCCTCTGAAGATTGATTTCGTGAAGCGCCCGCCGATGTTCCGTGTATCACCGACGCATTACGCGAGAACGTGGCTCCTTGATCCCAGGGCGGAGAAGATTGCGCCCCCGCCGCACATTCAGGTGCTGCGGGAGAAGGGCAGTAAGCTGGGCATCGGCATGGCAGAGAAGGGCACACAGACGCAGCCTGAAGATCCGGTGCAGCGCGAGAAGGAGAAGCAGTCTGATAGCAACCTGACAGCCGAAGGGATCCTCCATGCGGATGAGAAGATTGAGGATGCGAATGTTGCAAAGACGGATGCGCAGCAGGGGAAGGAGGCAGCAGGCGATGAGTGAGAATAACAGGATACCGGCTGCTCCGGCGAAGGGCGAGCAGGAGAAACTCGTCGAGGTGGACCACATCAGCGTCCGGTTCGGCAGCAAACGCCACCCGTTCACGGCAGTGGACGATGTATCGTTCGACATCTATCAGGGCGAAACCTTCGGCCTTGTCGGCGAATCCGGCTCCGGTAAGACGACAATCGGGCGCGCGATTCTCCGCATCAACCCCGTTTCGGCGGGTGAAATCCGGTTCGGCGGCAGGAGAATCTCCGGCAAGCTCTCCCGCGCGGAAGATCAAAAGGTCACGAGGGACATCCAGATGATTTTCCAGGATCCGATGTCTTCCCTCAATGAGCGCGCGAAAGTGGGCTATATTGTCGCGGAAGGTTTGTACTCTGCGGGACATCACCTCTCGGAGGCAGAGCGACAGGCAAAGGTCGATGTCGCGCTCTCCGCGGTGGGTCTCCTCCCGGAATTCGCTTCCCGCTTCCCACACGAATTCTCCGGAGGACAGCGGCAGCGCATCGGCATCGCGAGAGCGCTCGTAATGGATCCGAAATTCATCGTCGCGGACGAGCCGATTTCCGCGCTGGATGTTTCGATCCGCGCACAGGTGCTGAACCTGATGAGCAGGCTCCAGAAGGAGAGAGGACTGACCTATCTGTTCATCGCGCATGACCTGTCGGTTGTCCGTTTCATCTGCGACAGAATCGCGGTTATCCACAAGGGTAGGATCGTGGAACTTGCGGAGTCGGAAGAGTTGTTCCGTCACCCGCTGCATCCGTATACGAACGCACTTCTCTCAGCCATTCCGCAACCGGATCCGCTCATCGAGAAGAACAAGAAACTCCTCATCTACGACCCCTCGATTCACCACTATGAGGTGGACAAGCCCTCCTGGCAGGAGATCCTGCCGGAGCACTACATCCTCGCGAACGAGGAGGAGATGGAGAGATACCACGCGGAGATCGAGAAAGAGGAATGAAATCGAATGGACAAATTCAACTACGAGGATTTACAGACACTGGCGTACGCTCTGCCGGAAGACGTGCAGAGAAGGAAGGACGCAGGCTACGATACACAGGCTATCTCGCTGATCGACAAATGGCTCGCACGAGACATCAATGAAGGCTTGAGGAAAAGGCTGTGCCTTGAGAAAGCGATCCTCAAAAGGCTACCGCTGGATTTCCCCGACGACTTTGCAGCGAGCTACGCGAAGGTGAAGGCTGTGCTGCCTGATATGACGGTGGATCGTTTCCACGAGCTGCAGGACGAGGGCAGAATTGACTGGATCTATGTGAACGGCGAGGAGAGATTCTTCGGAAGAGCCGCGGAAACTCTATTGGACGATTCGGTCAATAAATGCCATTCTGCTTTTCTGCTGGGGAAGATTGCGAGCGAAGATACGCCGCTTCCTGTCAGTGAAGATACGAGGTTGCTGCGGGAGACGGTGAGAGAGCTGCAGGAGAGCGGAGAGCCGATCGCCTGTCGGTTCCGCATCCGGACAAGTTTCAAGATCGCAGATGCTGCGTTCCGTCCGGGCCATGTACGCGTCTGGCTGCCGGTTCCCAGAGCCTCGGAGCAGATCAGCGGGATCCGAATCTTGGCGACCTCTGACGAGAATTATGTGCTCGCGCCTGAGAACGCGCATCAGAGAACGATCCTGTTCGATCCCGTGCTCAAAGAGAACCGGGAGTTCTTCGTGGAATACGAGTGGGTGACAACGGCACGGTATTGTAATCTCTGGGACATGGATACTGCGGCGTTGAAAGATGGACAGGCACTTCTTCCGGTCTATCCTGAGAATTCGCCGGCCCCTTCGGAATCTGATCTTGCAGAGAAGCTGCCGCACATCCAATTCGCGCCTTGTCTGCGTGCTTTGACAGAAGAATTAACCAAAGGAGTCGACGATCCTCTCGAGCAGGCAAGGGCCTTCTACGACTACATCACGACAAAGGTGAAGTATTCCTATATGCGGTCGTATTTCACCGTCACACAGCTGCCGGAATACGCGGCGGTCAATCATAAGGGAGACTGCGGCATTCAGGCGCTACTGTTCATCACGCTCTGTCGCATCGCGGGAATTCCGGCGAGATGGCAGTCCGCACTGCAAACGATTTACGACACGGCCGGCTGCCATGACTGGGCACAGTTCTATATCGACGGTCTGGGGTGGCTGTTCTGCGATCCGTCCTATGGCGGCGGCGCACACGATGCGGGCGACGAGAAGAGACGCCGGTTCTATTTCGGCAATCTGGATCCCTTCCGCATGGTCGCAAACGATGACGTGCAGGAGCAGTTCACACCGGCACCGCATTTCCTCAGGGACGATCCTTATGACAATCAGGAAGGCGAAGCGGAGTACGACGATGAGAAGATATCGGATGTCATCACCGAGCGCCGGATTACATTGAAGGAGAGAATCCGATAGGGGCAGTCTGGAAACAATGGGTCTGAATTGCTGCGAGGGAGAGAAGTCTCTACTCCTCAAACCGCTCCAGGAAGCTGTGCCTGACGCCGTCCTTCTTCCAGCCAAGGACTTTGTCGATGGAGACATTTTCTGTCGCGTGGAAGATGTTGGTTTCAATGTCCGGATTGTTTTTTTTGAGCTCCGCGATGATGCGCTTGGTCTCAGCCCTCTTGTGGCCTGTGTGATACTCGCCGGGCAGCACGGCGCAGGTCGTGCAGGTATCGGTGAAGTGGCAGGCGCACTGGATGAAGTGCAGGTTATTGTAATCCCTCCACTTTTTGATATCACTCTCGTGGATGAAATACATCGGCCGGATCAGCTGCATATCTTCAAAATTCGTGGAGTGGAGCTTCGGCAGCATGGCTTCCCATTGACCGGAATACATCATACCCATGAAAGCCGTCTCGATGACATCATCGAAGTGGTGGCCGAGGGCGATCTTATTGCAGCCCAGCTCTTTCGCCTTCTTGTAAAGATAGCCTCTGCGCATTCTTGCGCAGATATAGCAGGGCGAGGAAGTGATGTTGTCCACGGCGTTGAAGATTTCCGTCTCGAAGAAGGTGAGCGGAATGCCGAGCAGTCTTGCGTTGCTCTCGATGATGTGGCGGTTCGCCTCATTGTAGCCGGGATCCATGCAAAGGAAGACGAGTTCGAAGCGGAACTGGCCGTGCATCTGCAGTTCCTGGAACAGCTTCGCCATCAGCATGGAATCTTTGCCACCGGAAATGCAGACGCAGATCTTGTCGCCCGGCTGTATCAGCTGGTAGCGGATAATCGCGCGGGCAAAGGGATTGATGAGAGAGGCGTGGAATTTCTTCTGGATACTGTGTTCGATGTCGGCGCGCTTCTCCTCACTATTCTCTTCCTCTTTGATCGCATGCAGCGCCCAGGCGCCGTACCCACCCGCGAGGGACCAGGCATCGAAGCCATCCTCTCTGAGCTCCTCTGCGAGGTCGCGGGTTACCGTGCCGTATTTGCAGTAGAGGATCAGCTTCTTGTCCTTCGGGAAAGGGCAGAGCCGCGCTTTCGCCAGTTCCCGCACCTTGTCGGGGGAAAACAGCAGGCATCCCGGAATGAAGCCGTGCTCATAATCGCTCTCATCTCTGGTGTCCACCAGCATATATTCATCGGGAAGCAGACTTCCCATCTCTTCAGGAGTTATCTCAGTACGCATTTCTTTTCCCTATATAAAACGTGCATTACGCGGAACAGCGCCTGACAGGCAGACTTCCTGCCAGGCATACCAATTGTGGATTGTTAGAGCTGTCTATCAACTTCTGGATTATATATAGAAAGAACCGACCTTGCAAGGGATGGGCAGGCCGCAATTCCGCTTTGCGTAATACTTGCACAGCAAAACTGCATGAATGGTTCGGCCACAAGATATAGTATCTCCTGCGTGTCGGCCACATAAAATTTCACTCCTGACAGATAATAACGGAAATTCCAAATAGCTTCCGCGGGAAGCATGACAACTGTCTGAATTCATGGCTGCGGTGCCTGCTGTTTTCACGAGAGTTTAATCTAAATATGGTATGTGACACACGTGTCGAACCACTAAATCTTGAAATCCTACAATTTTCGCTAACGTTTTTAGTAGAAAATGACGATTTCCGACAGTTTGTCTTAAAACCCTACAAAAGATCCGGGCAAATTTGTGAGAAAATGCCATCTACCAATTTAAGAACAGGTATTGTATCATATTCAGGTACAACATCTGGTGGTTGAGTTGACCTTTACAGTCTAAATCTGGTAGTGCTAATGAAGCTGCCTGCAGAGCGGCTCACAGCAGGACAGATATGACAAAACTGAGACGGTCAATATACTTGAGAAGTCACGTGTACACAACATATAGTAATCGTAATGAGGGGTTATCATGAGTAACAGATTAGAAGACATTGTCGTCAATACCAACGTCATCAAGCGCAACGGCCAGGAGGTCGATTTCGATGTGACCAAGATCGTGAACGCGATCCGCAAGGCCAATGTGGAGGTTTCCGGCATCTATCAGATGAACGACTTCCAGATCAACGCCATCGCGGAGAATATTGCGAAGAAGGTCGCGGCGGCGCCTCACGCGGTCAACGTCGAGGACATCCAGGACATGGTGGAGACCGGCATCATGGAGATGCGCGGCTATGAGGTAGCGCAGAAATACGTGCGCTATCGTTATAAGAGAGAGATCTCCCGCAAGACCAACACAACCGACAACGGCATCCTCTCCCTGATCAATCAGGAGAACGAGGAAGTGAAGCAGGAGAACTCCAACAAGAATCCTGTCATCAACTCGACACAGCGCGACTACATGGCTGGCGAGGTTTCCAAGGATCTGACACAGAGGATCCTGCTGCCCGAAGAGATCGTCAAGGCGCATCAGGACGGCATCATCCACTTCCACGATTCCGATTACTTCGCGCAGAAGGAGCACAACTGCGACCTCATCAACCTCGATGACATGCTGCAGAACGGAACCTGCATCTCCGGCACGATGATCGAGAAGCCGCACAGCTTCTATACAGCCTGCAACGTCACGACCCAGATCGTGGCGCAGGTCGCTTCCAACCAGTACGGCGGACAGTCGTTCACCCTGTCCCATCTCGCACCGTTCGTCGATGTTTCCCGCCGGAAGCTCACGAAGGAAGTAGAGATGGAGCGCGACATCACGGGCGAGAGCAAGGATCCCGCGATCATTTCCAAGATCGTCGAGGCAAGACTCGACGAGGAGATCAAGTCCGGCATTCAGACCATCCAGTACCAGCTGATCACCCTCATGACCTGCAACGGCCAGGCGCCCTTCGTCACCATGTTCATGTATCTGGACGAGGTGCCGGAAGGCCAGACGAGAGAAGACCTTGCACGCATCATCCGCGAAGTGCTCGTGCAGAGAATGCGCGGCGTGAAGAACGAGAAGGGCGTGTGGATCACACCGGCTTTCCCGAAGCTTATCTACGTGCTCGACGAGGACAACATTCACGAAGATTCTCCGTACTGGTCACTGACCGAGCTCGCTGCAAAGTGCACGGCGAAGCGCATGGTGCCCGACTACATCTCCGCAAAGAAGATGAAGGAGTACAAGAACGGCGACGTTTACCCCTGCATGGGCTGCCGCTCTTTCCTGACACCGGATACCGAGGGCTTCGGCCCGAACGGGCAGCATAAATATTACGGCAGATTCAACCAGGGCGTTGTGACGATCAACCTTGTTGACGTTGCCTGCTCCTCCTATGGAGACATGGACAAGTTCTGGGAAATCCTGGAAGAGAGACTGGAACTCTGCCACAGAGCGCTGCGGTGCAGACATGAGAGACTCCTCGGCACTGTTTCCGACGTGGCTCCCATCCTGTGGCAGTACGGTGCCCTCGCAAGACTCAAGAAGGGAGAGAAGATCGACAAGCTCCTCTACAACAACTACTCCACGATCAGCCTCGGCTATGCCGGACTGTACGAGATGTGCATGAGAATGCTCGGCGTATCCCACACCGATGCCAGGGGCAAAGAGTTCGCGCTCGCTGTCATGCAGAAGCTCAACGACAAGTGCGCGGAATGGAGAAAGGCTGAGAATATCAGCTATTCTCTCTACGGTACACCGATGGAGTCAACGACTTACAAATTCGCGAAGTGCCTCCAGAAGAGATTCGGCATCATCAAGGGCGTGACGGATCACAACTACATCACGAATTCCTACCACGTCAATGTACGTGAGCAGATTGATGCTTTCACGAAACTGAAATTCGAGGCGGATTTCCAGAAGCTCTCCCCGGGCGGCGCGATTTCCTATGTCGAGGTGCCGAATATGCAGAACAACATCCCGGCGGTGCTCTCTGTCATGAAGTTCATCTACGACAACATCATGTACGCGGAGCTCAACACCAAGTCCGACTACTGCGAAGTCTGCGGCTACGACGGTGAGATCAAGATCGTCGAGGATAAGAGCGGCAAGCTCGTCTGGGAGTGCCCGAACTGCGGCAACCGCGACCAGAGCAAGATGAGCGTTGCGAGACGCACCTGCGGCTACATCGGCACACAGTTCTGGAACCAGGGCAGAACCCAGGAGATCAAGGACAGAGTGCTGCACCTGTAGTCCCGCCGACACGAAACTGCTCCCGGCAAATATCAGATCCGGGCGTTCATAATACGCAATGACTACGGAAGATCAAGGCCTCCCACATCTGGGAGGCCTGTTTTATTTTCCCGGAGTGGCTCTGTAAAATATGTACTTTGTCCGTCCAGCGTGTTGAGTTTGTCAGGAGTATTGTCTGACTACAGGTAATATAATAGTAAAAAGCAAGCGAATATGACACCGTAATTATAATTTCTCGAGAATTATAATAGCAGTCATTCACTATCAACGAGAACATTGACAACTATAGGCAGATGAGAAAGGAGGTGCTGAAATGCTGAAAAACAAAGTCGGAGCGATATTATTCTCTCTGACCCTCGCGGTTTCCATGATCATACCCGGCCGTACCGTTTCCGCCGCAGGAGCAACGTATTATGACAACAAGACCGGAAACGAAGACGGTTATGATTATGAGCTGTGGAAGGACCGCGGCAACACGAGCATGACCCTGAACGGAAACGGCGAATTCTCCTGTTCCTGGAGTAATATCAACAACGCGCTGTTCCGTAAGGGAAGGAAATTTGACAGTACGCAGACATACCAGCAGATCGGAAATATTTCCATTGATTACGGTGTGAATTACCAGCCGAATGGAAACTCTTACCTGTGCGTATACGGATGGATGAAGAACCCGCTCGTCGAGTATTATATCGTAGAGAGCTGGGGGACATGGCGTCCGCCGGGAACGACATCCATGGGGAGTATTACGGTAGACGGCGGCACTTATGACGTTTATCAGTCCGACCGCATCAATCAGCCGTCCATCGAAGGGAATACGACGTTCAAACAGTACTGGAGCGTCCGCAGATCCAAGAAAACGAGCGGTACCATCACCGTGTCGGATCACTTCAGGGCATGGGAGAGGATGGGCCTTAGGATGGGCAAAATGTATGAGGTTGCCCTGAATATTGAAGGCTATCAGTCCAGCGGTACGGCAGATGTCTACAAGAACGTGATTCACATCGGCGGTTCTTCACAACCGGGCGGCGGACAGAGTTCCGGCGGATCTTCCGGTGGCGGGAACGGTTCCGAGAGCGGCACCGTGAACACAAAGCCCAGCGGCATGACGAAGGAATGTGAGGATATGACACTCGGCGGCTCGTATGCCGGCAGGATCAGTTCTCCGTTCCGGGGCGTTGCACTCTACGGCAATCAGGACAGTGTGAAGTTCACTCATGATTTCAAAAACGGAACCAATGATTTCACGCTTCATGGCTGCTCGGACGGCTCCAATATGGCGAGGGTAGACCTGCTTGTCGGCGGAGTGAATAAGGGAACGTTCTATTTCGGTGACAACAATCCGGCTTACTACACTATTAAAAATGTATCTCACGGAACGGGCAGTCAGGAGGTTAAGCTCGTTGTCAGCGCAGATGACGGCAGTTGGGATGCATACGCGGATCAGTTGATCATCTCAGGCGAGAGCACCGACTCCGGCCAGCCGGGCGGTCAGTCCGGTCAGGAGCCGAGTCAGGGCGGAGGTCAGCAGTCAGGACAAGGTCAGTCCGGCGGCGATACCACGATTCAGTGTGAAGACATGACAATCGACGGGCCTTATGCCGGTAAGATCAGCAGTCCTTTCAGCGGTGTCGCCTTATACGGCAACAGCGATGAGGTCAGTTGCACACAGGATTTTGGCTATGATACGCACGATTTTACGCTGCGCGGTGCATCCAGCAATAACAACATGGCACGCGTGGACCTCATGATCGGCGGAGAAAACAAGGGAACCTTCTATTTTGGCGATGCCTACTCGGCAGAATACACGATCAAAAACGTGAGACATAAGACCGGACAGCAGAAAATTGAACTGATCGTCAACGCAGATGACGGCAACTGGGATGCTTATATTGACAGTCTGGCCATCTCCGGTGCAGGCGGCACAGCTGCGGCAGGCCAGAGCGGTCAGACCAATCCCGGCACTTCCATCGCGGGCAGAAAGGTCGCGGCTCTTACCTTTGATGACGGCCCGACTTCGACGACCAACGACGTGCTGGATGTCCTTGCGCGCTATGATGTGCCGGCAACCTTTTTCCTGATCGGGCAGCAGGTCAACAGCAGTACGATGGCGACCGTGCAGCGCGAGGTCAGCATGGGCTGTGAGCTCGCCTGCCATTCCTATACCCATCAGGATATGAGTAAGATGAGCGCGAGCCAGATTCGCAATGAGTTCGAGTGGTGCACCAGTGCGATCAGGAACACGGTCGGCGTGGATGTGAAATTCTTCCGCGCACCCTACCTGTCAGAGAGCAGGGCGATGTTCGAGAACACAGACCTGGATTTCATTCAGGGCATCACCTGCAATGACTGGGAGTCTTATACCTCGACACAGCATCGTGTCAACACGGTCCTTAGTACGGTGAAGGACGGAGATGTCATTTTACTCCATGATTTTCAGGGCAATGTCAACACCGTCAACGCTCTGCCTCAGATCATTGAGGGACTGAGGGACCAGGGCTACACCCTGGTGACTGTCAGTGATCTGTTCAGGGCAAAGGGCGTGAATCCGGATCAGGAATACAAGAGCTGGACGAACGTTCTGAGGTAACTCTATAAAAACAACAGAATAGCGGTACTATTGTGGATTGTGCCTGCGGGCCGGAAACTTATCAGCTTCCGGTCCGCAGGCTTTTTGCGCGATGAGGCCGGAGAGCGGATGCCGAGCTTGCTCGGGCACCCACTCGACGGCCAACGGTCATCGAACGGCGCAGCCGCGAGATGAGCGATCGCGCCGAATGGACGTGCTGTCTGCCCATTCGATAGCGATAGCCCGGAGAATACTGCCGCGCTCGCGGGTAACGACGTATATGCAGCAATACAGACAGTAATAAAACGATTTATAACACAGCATAATGAAAATATAATCCGGCTGGAAACTAAAATAGCAGGTAATACTGCACATATAAATTGATTATAAATTGTTAAAAAGGTAAATATGCATAATTAATTCCACAATAGGACTTTACACATTAAGCGGTTAGTCTTATGATATCCGCAACAAGTAAAACGTTTTATATAAAACGATTTATAAATGCGGGGGAGGGGACTTGGGTTCTATGAGCAGCACCAGCAGTATCACGGTCAGGACGGCACAGCCGCGAATGAATGTAGATCCGGGACTCTACGGAATCTTCCTGGAAGACATCAACCGAGCGGTGGACGGAGGCCTGTATCCGGAGCTCCTTCGGAACCGGACCTTCGAGGATTCCATTCTGCCGCCGGAATGTACGGCGATACAGGGCAACGGCCGGGAACAGTACGCGTTCGTTACGGAATCCGGCTGGAGAGATGAATTCAATGGCGGCGAAGGCCTCAGCAAATGGGTGCGGGAGAATGGCATCCCCGATACGCCAATTCCCGCATGGTATGCGGAGCGCGCGACCATGCGCCTCGATCCGGAGCACTCGCTGAACCGGAACCGTCAGGTCTCTCTGGACATCCGCTTTGATGAGGGCGGTGTGGTGCGCAACATCGGCTTCAACGGCGTGCCGCAGAAGGCAGGGGAACAGTACCACCTGTATTTCTTCGCCGAGGGGGAGGCAGATCTTACCTTCGAAGTGAGAAACGGCGAGGATGGAACGGTAGTTGGAGAAACGACCGGGATTCGGGTCCATGGTGACAGCTACGTAAGATATGATCTCGAGTACACCGCAAAGGAAACGATTCTGAACGGCGTCTTCGAGATCCACGCAGCGGGTGCGGGCAAGCTGCGGCTTGGCTTCATCTCCCTCATGCCGGCAGATACCTTCAAGGGCCACGGACTGCGCAGGGACATCGCGGAAAAGCTCGAAGCCCTGCATCCCGGGTTCTTTCGTTTCCCGGGCGGCTGTATCGTGGAAGGCTTCACGGTATCCACGGCGATGCGCTTCGCCAATACGATCGGCCCTGTCTGGGAGAGACCGGGGCACCTTCTCATGTGGCATTACCGCTCCTATGACGCGATCGGCTTCCACGAATATCTGCAGTTCTGCGAGGATCTGCACATGGATGCCTGCTACGTTGTGAACTGCGGCATGACCTGTCAGGCAAGGTGCGAGGTCTACATGGAGGGAGAAGAGCAGGATGCCATGCTGGCAGACTGCCTGGCGGCGATCGAGTATGCCACGGGGTCCGCGGACAGCGAATACGGACAGATTCGCGCGAAGATGGGACACCCCGAACCTTTCCGTCTGCCGATGATCGAGATCGGGAACGAGAACTGGGGCGAAGGGTACGAAGAGCGGTATGAGCGGTGGTTCGCCGCGATCCGTGAGAAGTACCCGGACATCCGCCTCATCGCGAACAGCCATCTGGAGAAGACGGGGCACTTGACCGAGGTCGTGGATGAGCATTACTACGACACGGCGGAATGGTTCGCGGAGCACACGCAGTATTTCGACGACTATGACAGAGAGGGGCCTGCTATTTTCCTGGGCGAAGTATCTGTTGTGCGCGGCTACACGGGACAGCTCTATGGCGCGCTCGGGGAAGCGGCCTTCCTCACCGGCATCGAGAAGAATCAGGACATCGTCCGCATGGTCTCCTATGCGCCTCTCCTCGAGAACGTGCATTACCGGAGCTGGTTCCCGAACCTCATTCGTTTCGACGGGGGCAGGAGTTTCGGCATCCCCAGCTATTACGTCTGGAAGATATTCATGGAGAACCGCGGCGAGAAGGTCGTGGACATTAAGACGCAGACGGGCCGGATCACAAGACCGTCCAAAGGTATATTCTCGGTATCCGGCGCGCCGGGACTGGTCATGACGGCGCCTGTCTGGAACGGCAGAGAGCTCAGGGCAGAACACAGCATTCTGGGGCATCTCGTGCCGCAGACAGGGAGCGATGGCAAGGTACTGCAGGAGGCGGACAAAGAGCAGCTGCAGGAGGCGGCGCTCCACAACATCCCGGATCAGAAGGAGACACTCATCGTCTTCGGCCCGGAAGAGAGGCGGGCGGGAGCGCTCTCCTTCGAGTTCCTGGGGGAGGCAGGCAGGAGCTACAGCTTCGGTTTCTTCCCGTACCGGATGCCGGACATCGAGTATGTCGCGGATGAGACAAACCCGCCCGCCGACTGGAACGTGGAGAATACGAAGGCCTTCGTCTGGACGATGCGGGATGGGAAGTCGATTATAACGGACGAGTTCGACGCGAACGGGAAAGCGCCGAAGGTGCTGGATGAGCAGCCGGTTACCCTGGCAGAGGGAAGACACGCGGTCTGCTATGAGACGGATCTGGAACGGCTCCGGATCTATCTGGACGGGGTACTGCTGCATGACATCCTGCTCCCCTCGTTCCCTGTGATCTCTGCGGCAGCGCAGACCGATGGAGACGACATCATTCTCAAGATCGTCAACATGGGAGAAGAGACAGAGGATGTCAGGATCACGCTCGACTGCGATGTGAGAGGAGACTATCTCCTCTGCGAAGTGAGCGGCGGCAGGGAGGATGGCAACTCCTTCGAGGAGCCTCTCAGAATATCCGACCGGCGAAGGGAGCTGCACGGCGCGGACAGAGAATTCACCTTCCTCGCGGCTGCCCTGTCGGCTAACGTGTTAAGACTTCACAGAAAGGACTGAAATGATGAAAAAACACAGGCTTTTCAAGAGCACGAAGGAGCGGCATTCCTTCTATGAATTCCTGTATATTCTGCCATTCCTCATTCTCGTTTTCCTGTTCTCGTACTACCCGCTCTATGGCTGGGTCTACGCCTTCTTCGATTACAGGCCGCCGTATCCCCTTACGATGGACAATTTCGTGGGGCTCAAGTGGTTCCGGTCGATTGTGGAGAACCCGGTCAAAATGCAGCAGGTCCTCAAGGTACTGCGCAACACCTTCGCAATGAGTGGACTGAACCTGTTGTTTTCCTGGGTACCGATGATCTTCGCGGTCTTCCTCAATGAGATCAGCTGCAAGCCGTTCAAGAAATTCGTACAGACGGTGACGACGCTCCCGAACTTCATCAGCTGGGTGCTCGTCTACTCAATCGCCTACTGCATCCTGAGCAGCACCGGCGTGGTGAACCAGTCACTCCTGGGAATCGGCGCGATCGACAAACCGATGTTGTTCCTGCAATCCTCCAACCACGTATGGTTCAAGATGTGGCTGTGGAACACCTGGAAAAACGCAGGCTGGACGGCCATTATGTACATCGCGGCGATCAGCGGCATCGACGAGCAGATGGTCGAGGCGGCGAAGGTGGACGGTGCGAACCGGATGCAGATCATCAGGAACATCACAATTCCCGGCATCCTGCCGACCTATTTCGTCCTCGTCATGTTACAGGTGGCGAACTTCCTCTCCAACGGCATGGAACAGTTCTACGTATTCCAGAATTCGTTCAACAAGGATGCCATCCAGGTACTGGACCTCTATGTATATAACCTCGCGATGGGGAGCGGCGGATATTCCCTCTCGACCGCGATCAGTATCCTGAAGAGTGTCGTCTCCGTTGTCCTTCTGTGTGTCACGAACGGCGTGACGAAGAAGATCCGCGGCGAAGGCTTTATCTGAGGAGGCAGCACGATGACCAGCACCAATCAGTCGAAAAAAATCCATTACAAAGTGAGTGTGGGAGACAGGGCGATCAGTGTGATCACCTATGTGCTGTACAGCATTTTCGCCTTCGTCTGCGTCTACCCGTTCTACTACATTTTCATCAACACGATCAGCAACAACGACATGAGCGCCCGCGGCAAGATTCTCTTCCTGCCGAAGGAGATTCACTTCACGAACTATTCGCAGGTCATGCACATCCCGAATCTCATGAACGCGTTCCGGATCTCGGTGGAACGCACCGTCCTCGGCACGGCACTCACCGTCGTGGTCGCAGCCTTCCTCGGCTACATGTTCACGAGAGGGACGCTGTGGCACAGGAAGCTCTGGTACCGGCTGGTAGCGGCGACGATGTATTTCAACGCCGGCATCATCCCGTGGTTCCTCACGATGCGGAACCTGCACCTGACGAACAATTTCTTCGGCTACATTCTGCCGCTTGCGGTACAGCCATTCTACATCATCCTGTGCAAGACCTACTGCGAGGCGATCCCGGGAGAGCTGGAGGACGCGGCGGAGATCGACGGTGCGGGCACCCTGAAGATTTTCTTCTCGATCATCCTGCCGATCAGCAAGCCGATCCTCGCGACGATCGCGGTGTTCGCGGCAGTCGGACAGTGGAACGCCTTCCAGGATACGCTCCTCCTCGTCACGGACAGCAAGCTCTACACCCTGCAGTTCCTGCTGTACCAATACATCAATCAGGCGAGCTCCTTAAAGGCTCTGGTGAACAACACCAGTTCTTCCACCGCCATGATGGCATCCCTGGCGCACGCGCAGACGGCAACCTCGATCCGCATGACGGTCACGATCATCGTCGTGATCCCGATCCTGTGTGTCTACCCGTTCTTCCAGCGCTATTTCACGAAGGGCATTATGCTGGGCGCCGTCAAGGGATAAGCAGCGATTGACAAGGTTTGTACTGCAAGTGCAGAGCGTAGCAACAGAAAGAGCCCCGATTGCCAGGGCCTGCAGCGCAGGTGCAGAGCGAAGGATACGCAAGAACCCCATTGCCTGGATCTGCAGCGCAGGTGCAGAGCGAAGGATACGTAAGAACCCCATTGCCAAGGCCTGCACCGCAGGTGCAGACCGTAGAAACAGAAAGAGCCCCGATTGCCTGTGTCTGCACCGTTTTTTCTGCCCCCGGGGGGAGGGCGGCATACAGGATATGCCGAACGGCATGCAGGCGCGGCATCACAATACACCAAAGGAAGCATGGACACATCCATGCGGAAAGGGAGGACACAATGAAACTGAGAAAACTCATGGCGGTCATGCTCACAGCGGCAATGTCAGTCGGCCTGCTGGCGGGGTGCGGGAGTACCGCGCCCGATGCGGCAGGAGGTGCGCAGCAGAGAGCGACTGCCGAGGCCGGTGACGCAGCCACGGAGGCGACAGGAGGAGCCGATGTGGCAGAAGGCAGCGAAGATCTTATGAAGCTTGAGTTCTTCGATACCGCCGCGAACTATCAGGGCGATCAGACAGGGTGGTTTGCCAAGGTGCTCGCGGACAACTGCGGCGTTGCGATCAATGTCATCGCACCGCAGGTCGCGGGAGATGAGGTTTACCAGACCCGCGCATCCAGCGGGAACCTGGGCGACGTGCTGATTCTCGAGAACGATCAGTTCCAGGACTGTGTGAAGAACGGCCTTGTGAAGGATATGTCCGCAGATCTTGCGAACTACCCGAACCTCTCGAAGTTCAACGACCAGATCACGCAGCTGAACTCGAGCCTGGAGGGCAACAACGGAGAGATCTGGGGCATTCCCTGCCAGATGATGGACACTTCCCCGACAGCCTACTCGCAGGATACGATCTATTCCTCTCCGATGCTGCGCTGGGATCTCTACAAGGAGCTCGGCTACCCCGAGATGAATAATCTGGAAGACCTCCTGGACGTACTGCAACAGATGCAGGAAGCGCATCCTACGAATGATGCGGGCGATCCCTGCTACCCGTTCTCTCTGTGGCCGGACTGGGACGGCGGTGACAACATGCTCGGCATCGCGAACGTCGTGCAGCTGACCACCTGGTACAACCAGAAAATAAAAGGCTCTGTCATCTTACAACCGGACGGCAAGTTCCTTCCTCTCACAGATAAAGATGCGGGCTACTACAGAATTCTGCACTTCCTGTACGAGGCACAGCAGAGAGGCCTCGTGGATCCCGATTCGGGCACACAGGACTGGAACGCGGCGTGCGCCAAGATGAGCGCAGGCCAGGTTTACCTTTTCTGGTACAGCTGGCAGATCGGTTTCTGGAACAGTACCGACAGACTCAAAGCGGGCAACGCATTCATCTATGTTCCGGTTAAGGATCAGACCTACTACGCGGACGGCGATACCTATTACGGTTCCGGCCGTGTATGGGCGGTTGGCTCCGGTGTGGACGATGCGAAGTATGCGAAGATCATGGAGCTGCTCGACTGGCTCGCGAGCCCCGAAGGTCTTGAGTATCAGCATGACGGAATCGAAGGCTTCAACTACGAGAAGAATGATCACGGCACCTACAACATCCTGAACAGCAACGCGCTCATGGACAACCTCACCGTTCCCGACGAGTGGGGCGGCGGCGGATATTCCGACGGCAACAACGCGATCAATCAGTGGATCTGCGATGCGATGTGCACCGACCCGAACACGGGTGAAATGTACAACAACCAGTACTGGTCTTCCTATAAGGAAGAGACGATGACAGATATGAAGAAAGACTGGCAGCAGCATTTTGACGCGGAGGAGCCCGCGCAGTACATGCAGAAGAACAACATTCTCGCTATCAGCCCTAACGTATCGGTATCCCTTCCCGTGGATTCCTCCGACATTTCTGTGATCCGCAACCAGTGCTCCGAGGCGCTCAACGACTACTCCTGGAGAATGATCTTCGCGGGTTCTGACGAGGAGTTCGATTCCATGTGGGATGAAATGACAGAGCAGTTAAATGGTCTGGAAATGGAAAAGCTTGTTGAAAACGATACAGAAAAGTATACGATAGAACTTAAGGCAAAGAACGAAGCTGCCGGCAAGTAATCCTGACCGGAAACACCTGGAGCCCCGCTTCGGCGGGGCTCCTTTTTACGAGGTGAATGACTATGAAGGCAAATTGCGGATGGCTCGATGATAAGACAACAGAGCTATTGCCGGACGGCACAAGGTTCCCTTTCTGGGAAGAGGAGACGCAGTACCGGAAGACATACTACGTGGATGCGGCATCGACGGATGAGATTGAGGATGGGAGCAAGGCACACCCTTTCCATAAAATAAGTCAGGCGGCCAGAATCCTGGAGCCGGGCGAGCGCGTGCGGATTCACGCGGGGACCTACCACGAGTGTGTGAAGCCCGAACGGGGCGGCACAGACCCTTCCCACATGATCAGCTACGAGGCGTACGGAGACGGAGAGGTCGTGATCACCGCGTCAGAGACAGTGACGGACTTTGCGCCTTCCGTCGGCTGGCGGCTCACAGACCGGCCGGGGGAAGAGCCGGATCCATCGATTCGCATCTTCGCCGTGAAGCTCGATCCAGACATGTTCCGCGGATACAACCCGTTCTGCTGCGTGAACATCCTGCATGACCGTCTCTTCATCGAATATGACAAGACGGATATGACGACCTACCTCAACCGCCGCGGCATGGTGTTCTGCGACGGGAAGCCGTTGCAGCAGGTACCGCTCTACCGTGATATGGCGAGAGTGGCGGGCTCCTACTGGGTAGAGGCGAACGGACAGACGGTGCACTTGCGCCTGCCGCACGATGAAGAACCGGGAGGGCACGAGATCGAGCTGAGCGTTCGTGAGCAATGTTTCGCGCCGGATACCCCGTTCCTTAACTATATCCGCGTCAAAGGCCTGACCTGTGCACATGCCGCAACCGGAGCGCCGGTGCCGCAGCGTGGCGCGATCTCTGCTTTCCGCGGACACCACTGGGTGATCGAAGACTGCACGGTCGACTGGTCGAATGCCGTCGGCATCGACGTCGGCGGAGAGTGCTGGAATCATACTTTCGATCCGGAGCGTATCGTGGGCCACAGCGTGATCCGCAGGTGTGTGATCAGGGACTGCGGCGTCTGCGGCATTGCCGGATTGTTCGCGGAGGAGATGCTCGTCGAGGACAACCTCATCGAAGGCACCGGCTGGCAGAAGATGGAGCTCTCCTGGGAAGCTGCCGGCATGAAGCTTCACAACAGTGTGAACGGACTGTTCCGCCGCAACATCTTCCGTGGCACCTTCCGCGCGGACCATATATGGCTGGACTGCGGGAACATCAACAACCGCATGGTGAACAATCTCTTCCTGGACGGCATTGAGCAGCGGGAAGCGATCTTCATTGAATGTACGAGGGATGGCGTGAACCTCATCGACCACAATCTCTTCTGGAATGTGGAGGGCCGCTTTGACCCCACGAAGATCCCGTCCGAGCCAGGGTCGTCCGGCTGGTACAAGCTGGTGGAAAATGACGTGGTGAACGGCTATGCTGTCTATGGAGAGGGCACGGATCATCTGCGCATCGCCTGTAACCTCATCGGAGAGTGCAGGGGCAGCGGATATTATTCCAAGCCTGTTGCCTTCCGCATGCACGGCGAGGACCGCGGCGGCACATCACGAGACGCACGCATCGCGGGGAATCTGTTCTATCACTGTGAGGAGGCTGCCATCACTTTTCCGACGCGCGACAACAGGGCGGACGGGAACCTCTATGTCAGAGAGAGCGGCGGGTATCTGCGCATCATGTATCCCGCACCGGAGGAGTGTCTGAACCTGCCGGCATGGCAGGAGTTCGAGGGTTTCGATCCTCATGGGCAGGAGGGTTGGTTCGGAATCCGTGTGGATACGGAGAAGCTCTCGCTCTCCTTCGGGGCAGCAGAGGATCACGCGCCGGGACTTCCCGGCAGATCCAGGAGCTACGCGGACTCGGTGGAGGCTTCCGCCAGAGTGTCCACTACCTGCATCGCGGACACGGTGGGGGTTACCAAAGAGGTGCTCTTCGGTGAGGATCCTTCCGGAGCGCCGGAAGCGGCAGTCACGCCGGGTCTTGTGGCAGAGCCGAGGGAAGGCTGCGAGTACGACATCGACCCGCGACACAGATGACCCGATACAGGTGAAACTGCCTGCGTGGTGAATCGCTCGGTGATTTTGGCTGCGAGTGTCATAAAATACGCGGCACTGGGCATGATGCGTTGGATGCTGGCTCCGGATCGTCGAAGCGAACACTGCCCCGGGAGTACCAGGTAACAGATACGTTAATGTTTTGAGAAGGGAGACGAGGAAATGATCACGCTCAAGGAGCTGGCCAGGCTCTGCAACACATCGCCGAGCACGGTCTCGAATATTCTGAACGGCAGGAACAATGTCAGCGACAAGACCAGGGCACGTGTCCTGGAAATGATCGAGAAGACCGGCTACAAGCGCAATTATTTCGCCTCGTCCATCCGGCGCAGCGAGAGCAACATCATCGCCATTATCGCCGAAGATCTGTTCCAGTTCTCGACGCCGCCGATGGCGGAAGCCATCATGGCAACGTGCGAGAAGAACCATTACCGGACCGTCCTCATGAACATGCGCATGTACGACAGGTGGAAGGATACCTGGTACAGCGACGAGCACAAAATCGAGGAGGTGTTCCGGCCGATTTTGCAGGAGGTGGAGTCGATCCACGTGGACGGCGTCATCTATGTCGCGGGCCACGACAGACCCGTGCACTGTTTCCCAAAAGATTTCCGGACGCCTGCTGTTTTCGCCTACGCGTATCCCGCGGACTACCGTTTCCCGTCGATCCTGATGGACGATGAGAAGGGCGGGTACGACATGGGGCGCTACCTTCTGTCCATGGGTCACCAGAAGATCGGGGTTATTACCGGCGCGCCCGGAAACCTGCACATGATTTACCGCCTGAAGGGCTATCAGAAGGCGCTGTTCGAGGCGGGGATTCCGTACAACCCGGCGTGGACGCGGGCCGGCAACTGGGAGATGGAGAGCGGCTACGCGCACACGAAGGAGCTCCTGGACGCAGGTGTGACCGCAATCTGGGCGATGAATGATCAGATGGCGGGCGGCGTCTATCAGTATCTCGACGAGCAGGGACTGCGTGCCGGCAGGGACATCGCTGTCGCGGGCTACGACAACATGGTGATCTCCGGCTATTTCGTGCCGAAACTCACGACAGTCGAGCTGCCGCTCATGGAAATCGGACGACGCGCCGCTGAGACGATGGTGGAGATGCTGCGGGCGCAGGATAAACAAGCGACAGGCGCGCAGGTCGGCGCTGACATGGAGACGCCGCATTATGAGCCGGTCCTGGTACCCAGTCCCATGATCATCCGCGACTCGGTGAACCGGCTGGGGTGAGAAGACACAGCAAGATAGCAGACGGAATCGCAGTCGGAACATAACGTATGCCTGGAGCAGCAAGCCAAAGGGCTAAGCCCTTGGGCTAAGACCATGGTCTTTTGCTTCGGGCTGTATGGAACAGAAATACATCAGGCAAGATTTCTTCGGGGGGAGAAATAGCAATATGATGACATGTCATGGGGGAAAGAGCCGCGGCATCACGGAGGTATTACGCTGCCGCGGCGGCGTTGTGATGCGGAGTGAGGGTGGCTTGCTCCGCCTTGTCGCCGTAAGGGATGGGATCATTCGAATTACCTATACGGAGCGGGAGCATTTCCTGGATCATGTGTACCCGGAGATTCTGGAGGAGGCGGCTACGGGAGCTGACCCGGCGGCTGCGTGTACGCTCCGGGAAGAGAGGGACGCTGTCATATTCACCAGCGGCCCTCTTTGTGTGCACTGTAACAGGGCGAACGGGAATCTTAGTTTCTACGCGGCAGACCAGAATGGTGACGGGCGCCTTCTGTTTTCCGAGGCGAAGAGTAGCGACATAGACGGCGCGGCGAGAAGTGTCGAGTTGTATCAGGCGACCCGCTGCCCGGACGGCGCCGAAGTGACGACACGCAAGGTCGAGACGCCGGATGGCATCAAAGACGTTGTCATGGAGATGCCGAGAATCCCGGACAGGGAGCTCTATCATACGAGCCTGTGGCTGCGCTTCCAAAAGGGCGAGGGATTGTACGGACTCGGGCAGCAGGAGGAGGGAAACCTCAACCTGCGTGGCCGGAGGGTGATCCTGCACCAGGCGAACCGGATCATCGCGGTGCCGCTTATCGTGAGCTCTTTGGGGTACGGGATTCTCTTCCACACGAAGAGTCCCCTGATCTTCGAGGATCGGGGCGCAGGGAGCGGGGAAGAGAGCACCGCGCGGGTTACGACTTACGCGGATGAGGAGATGGATGCGTATTTCCTCTACGGCGGCGCGGATGGGATGGATGGTGTGATCCGCCAGTACCGGCATCTCACGGGCAGAGCGCCGCTCCTTCCGAAATGGTGTTTCGGCTATCTGCAATCCCAGGAGAGATACTGTTCAGAGGAGGAGCTGCTGAATACGGCGAAGGAATTCCGGCGGCGAGGACTCGGTGTCGACGCGCTCATTCTCGACTGGAACACGTGGCTGGACGGGCACTGGGGAGAGAAGCAGCTGGATCCTTCGCGGTTCCCGGATGCAAAGAGAATGAATGAAAGGCTCCATGGACTCGGCATCCATTCGATGATCTCCATCTGGCCGAACATGGATGAGAAGACGCGCGATTATCAGGAGATGAAGGCGGCCGGCGCGCTCCTGCCCGGCAGCAATATTTACAATGCAATGAGCGAGCGGGCGCGAAGGCTCTACTGGGAACAGACCCGGGAAGGCCTCTACCGGCGTGGGTTCGACAGCTTCTGGATGGATTCGAGCGAACCCTTCACGCCGGAGTGGAATCACAGGCTGCGCCCCACGCCGGAGATCGCCCTGTCGGAATACATTCACGAGGCCGGCGCGCACCTTCCGGAGGATGAGACGAACGCCTACAGCTATTACCACGCGCAGGCCGTGTTCGAGGGCTTCTCGGAAGAGGAGGTGACAAGGGTGTCAGGCGCAAGCGAAAATAAGACCAGGCCCGAAGGGAATCATTCTGGCGAGGAGCCGCCGGAGCGGCGGCCTGCGATTCTAACGCGCAGCGCTTCCATCGGGCAGCAGAGATTCGCCTGCATTCTCTGGTCGGGGGACACCTCGGCGGACTGGGCAACGCTCCGGACGCAGGTGATGCAGGCACAGAATTTCTCAATGAGCGGCTTCCCGTACTGGACCGTGGACATCGGTGCTTTCTTCGTCAAGGAGGGAGGAACGTGGTTCTGGAACGGACGCTATCCTGATGGAGCTGCCATGCGCGCCTATCGGGAGCTGTATGTGCGTTGGTTTGAGTTCGGCGCCTTCCTGCCGATTTTCCGTGCGCATGGAACGGACATCCGGAGGGAGCCGTGGAACATCGCGGCAGGAATCCCTGGGGACAGCCCCGTGATGCCGCCTGCAGAAGCGCTGACGGGATTCGACACGGAGGTTTACAACGCGCTGGCGAGAACGATAGAGCTGCGCTACGAGCTGATGCCGTACATTTATTCCACAGCCGGCAGAACCTGGCTCAAGGACAATTCGATGATACGGCCGCTGGTGGCAAGATTCCCGGATACGATCGGCATCGAGGATCAGTACCTGTTCGGTGGCTCGCTCATGATCTGCCCGGTCACGGCGCCGGCGGACGCTACGCCTGCTGCACATGAGGAAAGTGCAGAGAAACTGTGTGAGGACAAAGGTCCGCGGCATTACACGCCGGCGCTGCGAAAGGTATACCTTCCGGCAGGCTGCGGCTGGGTGGACTTCCACACCGGCAGGCACTATGCGGGCGGCCAGTGGCTGACTCTCCTGGTGCCGTTCGATGTGATCCCGGTCTTCGTCATGGAGGGGAGCATCCTGCCGATGCTGCCTTCGGATGATGAGAGTGTGATCAGGAGCCACGCGCTGGAGCATACGATCTCCAGCTACGATGAGACGCCCATCTTCCAGGTCTACACAGGAAGGGACGGGAGCCTTGCCCTGTATCGCGACGCGGGAGACGGCACAGGATATACAAGGGGCGAATATGAGCTTCGCCACTACACTTGGTCGGAGGATGAGAAGCGACTGACGGACGAGGCTGGGCAGGAAGTGCCTTGCAGGATGATCTGAATTTTGACACACGGAGGGAAAGCAATGAAAACAAAACAGGCGTTCAATCCTTATCTGCCGTCCTGGGAGTATATCCCTGACGGGGAGCCTTATGTTTTCCAGGACAGGGTATACATCTACGGCTCGCACGATCTCTACAACGGCTGGGTCTTCTGCCTCGGCGACTACGTGACCTGGTCGGCGCCGGTCGATGACCTGGGCAACTGGCGCTATGAGGGCACGATTTATCATAAGACGGACGATCCGTACAACCGCGACGGCAGCATGTGCCTGTACGCGCCGGATGTGACGGTGGGGCCGGATGGCAGATATTATCTGTACTATGTGCTGGATCACAAGAGCGTCGTATCCGTGGCCGTGAGCGAGGGTCCGGCGGGTCCGTTCGCGTTCTATGGCTATGTGCACTATGCGGACGGCACGCTCCTGGGCGAGCGAGAGGGCGATGAGCCGCAGTTCGATCCCGGCGTTCTGACAGAGGATGGGAAGACGTATCTCTACACCGGATTCGCGGGCAACTATGACAATTCCCGCCACGGTGCGATGCTGACGGTGCTGGACGCGGACATGCTGACGGTACTGGAGGCGCCGGTGATCATCGCGCCCGGGGATGCTTACAGTCAGGGGACGGAATACGAGGGGCACGCTTTCTTCGAGGCGCCGTCGATCCGCAAACGGAACGGGATCTACTATTTCATCTACTCCTCTGAGGTCATGCATGAGCTCTGCTATGCGATGGCGGATTCACCGCGCGGGCCCTTCCATTACGGCGGCGTGATCGTGAGCAACTGTGACATTGGCATTGCACATGGGAAAACAGCAGGCATGCCGGTAGCATACGGCGCGAACAATCACGGCAGCATGGTGCAGATCGGGGATGACTGGTACATTTTCTACCACCGTCAGACGAACGGCACCTGGTACAGCCGGCAGGGATGTGCGGAGAAACTCCATTTCCGGGAGGACGGTTCCATCGAACAAGTGGAGATTACCTCCTGCGGATTGAACGGCGGGCCGCTGTCCGGCAAGGGCTGGTATCCGGGATATCTTGCCTGCAACCTGTTCACGGACGAGCCGTCGATGTATGTCGCGGGAGATAAGTACCCGCGCATCATGCAGGACGGACGGGACGGAGACGAGAACGAGGGGTATGTTGCGGGCATCCGCAACAGCACGGTGATCGGCTTCAAATATTTCGATCTGCGGGAAACCAGAGAATTCACGCTGAGAACGCGCGGCTACGGGAGCGGCACCTTTGAGATTGCGCTGGCCTGGGACGGCCCGGCGATTGCAAGGCTCACTATTGAGTACACGGATATCTGGAAGGACTACACCGCGACCTGGGATCCAACATCTTCCGGCATCACGGAGGAGGCGCTTGCCTGCACGCCGTTATATCTGAGATACCAGGGGCCCGGGTGGACACAGCTTTCGGGGATAGAGCTGGCATGAACTGCGGTGCATCGCTCGACATGACATGGCAAGAGGGGCGAGTCACACGCATCACGATCCTGCCGGAGCGGGACTTCTCTCTCAAGCTTCGCGCGAACGGAGGGGAGCAGGAGATCACGGTGCATGCGGGGGAAGCCTTCCTGCGCACGTGGGGTTAACGCAACAGTTCACTGTTCTGAACTACTGCGCAGGTCGCACATGCTGATTTTGCTACGCAAATATTCCGCAAAGCGGAATTGCGGCCTGCCTGCTGAATATCTACTTTGGTACGCCCAGAGCAACAAGTGCTTCGGGATATACGGAACAGATATTTGCGAAGATGAAATCAAACCTATTATGAGGTCACAGACAACTGACATGGAATCGACATCACAGGGCAGAACGCCCTCCTTCTGGCTGCTCCTTTCGATCAACGCCTGCTATTACATGACGACGGCGCTGTACGGCCCCTTCCTCGTCGTCTACTACGAACAGCACGGCGTATCGTCGACACTCATCGGCATCCTCTCGACCATCGGCTGCCTCGCGATGATCCTCGTGCAGCCGCTGTGGTCGAAGCTCTCGGATCGCTGCGGCAGGGCACGGACTTTCGCGGCACTCATGGCTCTTGGCTCGGCGGCAACGCTCCAGTTCTACTACCTGGGGACAGGGATCGCGGCATTCATCTTCGCGGCGGCCGCGCTGGCTATTTTCCAGAGTTCCGTTGCTCCGATGATCGACGCGATCTGCGTTCGAGGGGCGGCGGCGCAGGGCAGGAACTTCGCAAGCATCCGCATCGGCGGAACGATCGGTTACTCCCTGGTGGTTCTTGTCGCCGCACTCATCATGAACCGACACCCTTTCTGGCAGTTCGCTTTCGGCGGCGTCGGATACCTGATCCTCTCGGGCCTCATCCTCCTCCTGCCTTCCGGCGAAGATCACCAGCCGGTACCGCGCAACAAAAAGAAGAGCCTGTTCACGCGGCTCTCGTTGCGGGAGATTTTCGATACGGACGAGGTGATCTATGTCCTCATCTTCGCTTTCCTCATGCAGCTGGGCAACAGCTTCGCCATGTCCTTCCTCGGTGTTTTCGTCGTGCAGATCGGCGGCGGAAACCTGCAGATGGGAATGCTGAATTTCATTTCCGCACTGGCAGAGATCCCGGTGCTGCTCTCGATCCGAAGATTCATGCGGCCCGGCAACGCACTGCGATTCATCGGAACCGCCGCAGCTCTTCTGGGGCTCAAGGTCGTCATCATGTCGACGGGCACGATGCCCGCAATGGTCATCGCGATGCTGTTCCAGGGCATCACCTACATGGTCATTCATATCGGCGCGGCGACCTACGTGTCGGCGCACGCGCTGCCTGGCCGCGCCTCCGAGGCGCAGGGCCTCATCTATCTCGTGCAGGGCGGCTTTGCCAGCATCATCGGCAATGTCTGTGGCGGCATCCTCATCGACGCGGCAGGCATTCACACGGCCTACCTTCTGACCGGCAGCATTGTGCTGCTCGGCGCGGCGCTCACCGCCTCCACCATGAAACTGAGATACCGGAGCGCATAATTGTTCTGGCCGCTGCTTCGCCATATCGGCTATAATTGAACTGGAGGGGGCAACAGTTCAGCAACGATCAAGGAGGTATCACGGATGAAGAACCAACGACTTTTAGCATCAATCGTCCTGGCGGGAATGCTGGTAACGATCAACGGATGCGCCAGCACTGTGCAGAGCACAGGCGCGGACTTATCGGCGAATTCCGCCGCAGCCACCGCAACAGTCAGTGCAGAAGCGACCGCAGAGGAACCGACTGCGGCCGCGCAGATGACAGAGGAAGAGGCTTCGGAGAAGGTTGGTGACAATGACACGATCACGGTCACTGCGGTCAGTACCGTTCAGGAAACGCCGGATATCGCCAAGATCAGCTTCGGCGTTACAACGCGGGCTGACACCGCTGCGGCCGCGCAGAAGCGCAATACCGGAGATGTCGACAAGGTCATCGACAAGCTTAAGGATCTGGGCATTGATGAGAAGAGTATTCAGACCAGCGGTTACAGCATGTATCCGGACTATGACTACAACAATAACAATGCCATCATCGGCTACAATGTCGAAACTTCGCTCACCATCAGCGATCAGAAGATTTCCGATGTGGGCTCCATTATTACTGAGTGCGTCAATGCAGGCATTAACAATATCAATGACATTGAATATACCTGCAGTACCTATGATGAAAAATACCTGACTGCCTTGCAGCAGGCGGTTGCGGCAGCGGACACCAAGGCAGCCGCGCTGGCCGAAGCCTGCCACAGGCAGCTTGGTTTAGTGACCAGCATGACAGAGGGCTATCAGGATACGAGCGCCCGATACAAAAACGCGAACACCAGCTTGGATATGGCTGCAGCGGAGGAATCCGCCGTCAATGTGCAGCCGGGGCAGATGGAGATCAATGCCCAGGTTACGGTGACTTATCAACTGGACTGATACAATGGAGAGCTGCTCGTGGAACAGTATCTGTTCAGGGCAGTCCGGAGCGCTTGTTGGTGGTGGCGTATCAGAGTATGTATTGAACAGGTATGCTAAGGAGATTGACGCAGTATGGATATGTCGAATTGGAGTTGGACGAGGGAACCGAAGGACTGTGTGATCGCGGAGGACAAAATTAAGATCACGACGCTCCCGCACACGGACCTGTGGCAGCGCACGTACTACCATTTCCGAAATGACAACGCACCGGTATTCCAGGTGGAAACAAAAGACCGGTATTTCAGTTTCATCGTGCGGACGAATATTGGCGGCTATCATCATCGCTTCGATCAGTGCGGCGTTGTCATGTATCTCGACAGTGAGAACTGGCTGAAGGGCTCCGTGGAGTATGAGAATGACGTATTCCAGCACCTGGGCAGCGTGGTGACAAATCACGGATATTCCGACTGGGCGACAACCGAAATCCCTGCTTCGGAGAATTCGGTCTGGTATCGGCTCAGCCGCAGAGAAGACGACTACTGCATCGAATGCTCCGAAGACGGAAGGCGCTGGAGACAGATGAGAGTCTGTCATATGCTGGAAGGCAGCGGAAAGATACGTTTCGGCATCTATGCCTGCTCGCCGGAAGACTCTTCCTTCACGGCGATATTCAGTGACATGCAGATCACGGAGTGCGCGTGGCAGGCACATGACGGGCAGCAGCCGGATTAGAGTAGATGGGACTCATTCTGCCAGCGTGCTACTTCGCGATACTTCTTTTTAAAAAGAAGTGAACTAGAAGTTGGATTAGAAGTGAATGAAAAGTGCACCAAAGTATTGGAGGCTAAGCCTGTGATCAGAGCAGCGGGAGTACAGGACCTGTCCAGAATTGCGGAAATTCTTGTGTTCGACAAGCGGATGAAGTATCGTCCGATTTTCCGGAACGATGCCTATTCATTCGGCGAACTGCAGGTGCTGTCCGTAGCGGATCAATATTTGAAATCAGGCTTTCTTAGCGACATACTGGTCTTCGATGATGGCATCGTAAAAGGGCTGATCCATATTAAGGGCGATGAAATTGCCGAGCTGTATGTGGACTATTTCTTCCAGGAGCAGGGAGTGGGGACAGCATTGATCGAATACGCGAAGGAGCATTATCCGATCCGCTTCCTGTGGGTAATAGAGAAGAACACGTCTGCGATAGAATTTTATGAGAAACACGGGTTCCGCCTCACCAAGGACAGGAAGCTGGAAGAGGGAACTGACGAATACCTTGTGAGGATGGAACGATAATAGCGAATTGCCTGTTATTACAAAATATGCATCCTGGATCTCTATCTGCCAGATACTTGATACTGCTGAAAGGCACGCTTACCCAATATGGCAATGATGATACTGCACAGTATATAGATGACCGGTATGATCTGCCAGGAGGTAAAGCAATGTCCCGAAAGAGTAATCGGCCGTACACTGAATACATTCCATGGGGACAGGAATCTCATGGGAAGCGAATCCCATAGCTGAGAAATGATCCGAAATCGGTCGGATATACTGTCAACAATCATACCTGAGAGGATCAGCCCCGTTGACACGGCCAGGGTCGCGACATTGCTGCGCAGGATCTCCGACAGCACCATGACAAAAACGCCCCAGAGCAGAGCGGTGATCATAAGTACCGCGGACATAATGAGGTAGGCCTGCCCCAAAGTGAGCGGGCAGGAATAGAAATGCAATACTAACTGGATCGCCGCATGGAAACCGCCTGTTCCATGAATGGCAAACGACAAAACAGCCACAATAAGGGAGAGAATGGCTGCAAAAGCCATGGAGACAGTTCCTCCGGCAAAAATCTTGGCCCAGTAAGCCAGGTTTTTGCCTTTGGCACTGCTTAGAATCAACTGATCGGTTCTTCGGATATGTTCTTCCGAAAATACACCTGACAGAATAACCGCAATCAGAAGCAGCATTGTAATGCCGACCGTCAAATAGCTGTCGATCATAGCACTGTAGGCTTCATGATAATAATAAGTAACAGGCCTTTCCATGCGGCTTTCCTGATTCGCCCAGAACGTTTTTTCCGTTTCCGTCAGATGCAGTTCCTTCCAGTCCCTTTCCAGATTGATACGCCTGAGTGCATATAGGGAAGCTTCGTTTGCGTTCCAATCCATCATGGTTTCACGGTCCATGCCGGTCCAGTTATGCACAATGCCGTATATATCGCTATATGGCCGTGCATAGGTCTGATACTCGTCAGTGAGCGTATACTGTTCTACATCTGACGGAATCTTACGATAAGCTGTAGCCATCTCCCGCAGCAGTTCATCATCAATTTTTCTTCCTGACAGTTTTTCCCGATAGGTACGGTCAACCGTATACATCTGTAAATGTGATGCAGTGAGTTCTCCGTCGGCGTAGTAAGTGCTAAAGAGTGGATACATAAGGCCAGCCACATGCGCAAGAATACACACGGCCAGGGCAATCCACAGGAGCTTACGCCTGACAATCTTTTTCAGTTCATAATGGTACAAAGTGCCGAAATTCTGCTGGAACATTACGCAAACTCCTTCATGTAGAATTCTTCCAGATCTCCCTTGCTCTCGTTCCAGCTGCCTTCGTAGATCATCCTGCCGTCACGCATCATAAGGACATTTCCTGCGATATGTTCAATATCCGAAACGATATGGGTAGAAAATAAGACGATGGTTTCCTGTGCGATTCCGGCAATAAGATTTCGGAACCGGACACGTTCTTTCGGATCAAGCCCAGATGTGGGTTCATCCAGGATCAATATCTTTGGATCGTTAACGATTGCCTGTGCGATTCCGATTCGTTGTTTTATGCCCCCGGAAAAGGTTTTGATCTTTTTATCGGCAACATCAGATAAGCCGACCAGTTGTAAAAGTTCTTCTGTTTTTTCTCTGGCGTGTCGTTTATCCATTCCTTTCAAAGCCGCAAAATACATAATGAAATCTCTGGCTGAAAATTCTGGATAATAGCCGAAATCCTGCGGAAGATACCCGAGCATTGCCCGGTACTCTTCGGATGTGACAGGGATTCCATCCGCACTTATGTCTCCGCTGGTCGGATTCAGGATGCCAGCCATCATTCTCATGAGAGTTGTTTTTCCGGCCCCGTTTGCGCCGAGCAGACCGGTGACACCTTCGGTGAGTTCAAATGAAACCCGGTCTACCGCAATTTTGTTTTTATACTGTTTTGTCACTCTGTCTACTTGTAAATTCATGCGTAAGTCTCCGTATATTGTATCGTTTTGATCGCCTCCCACGTGGTAAAAGCGAGCAGTCCGACGGCCAGAGCAATGACAAATTCTCCAGATAATGCTGCCTCAAAAGGAATCGATGCCGCCTCAGCCCATATTACGAGTGCGGCGATGATGACTGCGATTGCAACAGAACAAAAAGGGTTATTTCTTCCGAAGGTGGTTCTTTCGATCTGAAGTCCCAGCGACATTGTCAGCAGATAGGGAATCACGATTCTAGCTGTCATAAGAAGGAATGAGATCCGAAAATGGTTGGCAAGAATAGCTGAGGACAGCAAGATCATCGCAAAGCCAGCGCAGCCTGTCAGCAACATTCTGGCATAGACCACTGTTCTAAGAGAGAACCTTGTCGCCTGTTCCAACTCCGTCATGCGATACGTGTAGGAGCGCCAGGTTTCCATTATTCCGATCGCGGCGAGAAACGGCGTAATCGCCTCTGTCAGATGGATCACGTTTTCCCAGTTCTGATGGGCGCCAATGAAAACAACAGGCAGCATCATCATAGGAAGTATCCAGGAAACTGCTCTTACGTAGGAAGCCTGCGTTCGCAGAATGTCAAACGTATGGATCTTGGCTGGCCGCATTTTTTGTAAGAATTCTTGTTTTTTCTGTGGTGCAGGTGCCGCGAAGGCTTTAGAGATGTTAGTTTTCAAGTTATCTTTCAAACTTCACCTCCCAATAGACGTTTCATTTCATTTTTTGCCTTACTGATCTGCCTGTAAACGGCAAATCTGGAGCAATGGTACAATCTGCTGATGGTTCCTACCGATTCCTCATTTGCAAAACGCAGTAATAGTATTTCTCGAGAGGATTCATCCAGTTTTGAGAGTGCCTCCATTACGGCAAGTGTCTCCATTGTGGATCCGGTGGGATCATAGACGGGATTTGTTTCGTTATTCTCTGCAATCGGGGCCCACTTTGCTTTTCTGAATTCGTCGACGCACAAATTTTTTGCTATTGTGTACAGGTAGGGCATTTCAAAGCTACCATGATGGTTTCTGCTGCTTAAATATCGAAGGAAGGTTTCTTGTGTAATATCTTCGGCTGTAACCTGATCATGTAGCTTGAAGTAAGCATACCTGTATATTTTGTCGTATGCCTGTTCTAAATCCATTAATTTGTTTTTATCCTCTCTCTATAAGGGATAACGGATGAGTTAGGCACAATGTGCGGGGAATTCTGTTATTTGCCATTTTTTAGATGCATTCATATATTTTTGATCAGCTGTAGCGCCCAGCGAAGCTCTGCTTTTTTGACGGCAATCCCATTCGAGGAAAGGAGGCGGGTCATTTGATTCGCTCTCGCGGAGCTGACGTTGGAATACAGTACGGTATATTGGAATAACATAGTCACCTCGCAAAGTTGTTCACTGATTATCAAGATGTCTGTTATTATAGCGAAAACCACAGGTGATATCTAGCAATATGGAGAGGCGTGATTGAATAAACACTGCAATTGTTCTGGGCAGCAGGGAGGTAAGATCATGAGATATGAATCGATCAAGGTAAATGACAAGCTCGGCCGCGAGGTGGTCCTGCGGAATGCGGAGCCATCCGACGCGGAGGCTCTGATCCGGTATCTTCAGCGAACAGCAGGCGAGACGCCATTCCTTATCCGGGAGCCGGATGAGATCACGCTGACGGTTGAGCAGGAGAGGAATTTCATCCAGTCCAAGATCGACGCGGACAGGGAACTGATGCTCGTAGCCAGCATTGGCGGCAGGCAGATCGGGAATTGTTCCCTGATGAGTGTCGGCGGCTTTCGAAGATATCACCATAGGTGCGAGGTTGCGATCGCGCTCTATCAGGAATACTGCGGCACCGGTATCGGCAGGATTATGCTGGAGACCGTTCTGGACGTCGCGAAGAGCTGCGGCTATGAGCAGGCGGAACTAGAGGTGATCGCCGGCAATGAGCGGGCCATCCGGCTGTATCAGAAGCTCGGATTCCGGGAATATGGCCGTTTCCCGGACAACATGAAATACGCGGATGGAAGTTACGTAGACTCTATCTGGATGATGAAGAAACTCCAATGAGCAAATCCATCCGCAAAATCCGTGCGGTTTGCTGATATAATCATGACGTCAAATGAGATCGGCAGCTGTGCCTGAGTCCGCAGAAAGATGAGTTTATGGTAAAAGAATACTGGAAGCCCTCCAACATGCTCTACCCCGTCCCGCCTGTTATGGTGACGTGCCGGGATGAGAACGGCAATGACAACGTTATGACTGCGGCCTGGGCGGGCACGATCTGCAGCGACCCCGTGATGGTGTCCGTTTCCATCCGCAAAGAGCGTTACTCTCATGATATAATTGAACGGACAGGCGAGTTCGTCATCAATCTGACGACAGAGCAGACGGCGTGGGCGGCAGATTATGTCGGCGTCCGCTCCGGCCGGGATGAGGACAAATTCCAGGCGGCTCATCTGCATAAATCTCTTTCGCAGAATGTGAAGTGCTCGGGCATCGAAGAGAGCCCTGTGAGCCTCGAGTGCAGGGTGGAACAGGTTCTGCGCCTCGGTACGCATGACATGTTCATCGGGCGGGTACTGTCGACGGATGTTGACCCACGTTATCTGGATGAGAATGGCAAGTTCGACCTCGACAGGGCAGGGCTCGTCGCCTATTCCCACGGTGAGTATTGGACGCTGGGGCGCCTCCTTGGCACGTTCGGCTACTCCGTGCGGAAGCGTCCGCAGAGTAAGACCGCGCATCGCGCGAAAATTGCAGGCGGGGCCGATGCATCTGATAGGCCGGCAGCATCTGGCAAGAGAACAGCAGACAAGCGGGCAGCAGTGCCCGGAGCCGGAAAGATGGCAGATGGCGCTGCGTGCCCCACGACAACTGGCAGGCGAACCGCAAATAAGGCCGCATTTCGGTCTCACAAGCCAGAGCATAAACAGGATCGCAAAGATTCTGGCAGGAGAACTGTAGACAAAGCTGCCCGCAAAAAACGCAGCAGGAAAGAAAAGGGCTACGGCAAGCACATATGAATTACGCAACGATCAAATACTATGATATCGCGAATGGAACCGGCGTCAGGACAAGCCTGTTCGTATCCGGCTGCACGCATGGCTGCAAGGGATGTTTCAACGAAGTGGCCTGGCCGTTCGATTACGGCGATCCCTTTACGCCTGAGATTGAGCAGCAGATCCTGGATTCCATGAAAGCGGATTACATCGCGGGACTGTCCCTTCTTGGCGGCGAGCCCTTCGAGCCACAGAATCAAAGAGGCCTGATAGGTCTGCTCCGCAGGATGCACGAGGAATATCCGGAGAAAACAGTGTGGTGCTACACGGGTTACACCTATGAGACGGATCTGGTTGATCCCGCGGGAGCAGCGCACTGTGAGGTGACGGATGAGATGCTCTCATACATAGATGTTCTCGTCGATGGAGAGTTCATTCTGGAGAAGAAAGACATCACGCTCCAGTTCCGCGGCAGCAGCAATCAGCGCATTCTGCACCTGACCGACCGGGAGGCGTAAGCGTAACAGTTCGGAACCATAGTTTCCGAACCGTTACGCAGGTCGCACATGCATGCCCTGCCTGTTGAATATATACTTTGGTACGCCCAGAGGAGCAAGTGCTTCGGGCTGTACTGACTTGGATACGCTTAAGCGATCATTACAGTCTGGGCACAGCGTGATCTGACACATCATTTGGTACAGACAGGTTACATGGTACAGCCATATCATATGATGCAGCCAGATCATATGATACAGATCAAGGTACAGATCAATGACTGTCCGTCTGCAAGATTTCATGCAGGGGTGGACAGCTTTACTCGGGGTACGAACTGCGGCGTTCCAGCGGGGGAATGCCGACACGTACAATAAGAGAGGATAAGTAATGAGCAAATTGTATCTGGAATGCTATTCCGGTATCAGCGGAGATATGACTGTCGGCGCACTGCTGGATCTGGGCGCCGATCCCGAGGTGTTGCAGCAGGTGCTCACCACCGTTCCGGTACAGGGCTTTACCACAAAAATTTCGACCGTGCAGAAATCGAGCATTGATGCCTGCGATTTCGAAGTAATCCTGGACGAGGAGAACCACGATCATGATATGGCATATCTGTATGGAACGGATATGTCGATTTCCGGCGACCCGGAGCACCACCACCACCATCACCACAACGATGACGAGGACGGGCATCACCACCACCATCATCACGAGGATGAGCACCATGGGCATCATCATGATGACGAGGAAGAAGAGGAGCATTGCCATAAACACCACCACGATGACGAGGAGTGCTGTCATAAACACAACCATGACGACGAGGAATGCTGCCACCACCACCATCATCACCACGATGGCGAGGAGTGCTGTCACAAACACCATCATGATGGTGAAGAGTGCTGTCATCACCATCACCACGACGATGAGGGTGCGCACGGGCATCATCACGAGCATGTGCACCGGAATCTTGCCGATGTCATTGAGATCATCAACGGCACACAGATGACAGACGGTGCCAGGGAACTGGCGATTAAGATTTTCACGATCGTTGCCAGGGCGGAGTCTGAGGTTCATGGCAAACCCCTCGAGGAAGTTCATTTCCACGAGGTTGGCGCGATAGATTCCATTGTCGATATTATTGCGATCGCGGTCTGCTACGACAATCTGAGGACAAAAGAGAACATCACGGATGTGATCGTTCCTGTCCTCTATGAGGGCCACGGCACGGTGCGCACGCAACACGGCCTCCTGCCGATTCCGGTACCGGCGGTCACCGCGATTGTCCGCAGCAACAACATTGGTCTCCACCTCATCCCTGATGAGGGTGAGTTCGTGACCCCGACAGGCGCTGCCGCGGTTGCCGCGCTTCGCACGAGTGACCAGTTGCCGGAATCCTTCAAGATCCTCAGAACCGGCCTTGGCGCCGGCAAGAGAGCTTACCGCCGTGCCGGTGTAGTCCGTGCCATGTTGATCGCCGACTGAAGAAAAGGCGCCTGAGAACCACTATGACCAAGTTACCTGATATTTTCACGAAACGAATGAGAGAAATGCTGGGAGAGGAAGAGTTCGCGCTCTTCCTCTCCTCGTATGATAAGCCAAGAGCGCAGGCGTTGCGCGTGAATCCGTTGAAGATTTCCGCAGAGGAATTCCAGAAGATCTCGCCGTTTCCGCTGCGGCCGGTGCCGTGGTGCGCGACCGGATTCTATTACGCGGCGGAGCATGGGCCGGAAACGAGCGGCGTGACGGAGGATGAGGCGATGCGGCTGCCGGAAATCCCGCGACCCGGCAGGCACCCGTTCCACGAGGCGGGGCTTTACTATATCCAGGAGCCGTCTGCGATGGCGGTGGCGGCGCTCTCCGGGACAAAGCCCGGTGAGAAAGTGCTGGATCTGTGTGCTGCGCCTGGCGGCAAATCAACGCAGCTCGCGGGAATGCTGGGTGGCAGAGGACTCCTTGTCACCAATGAGATCAGCGCGGAGCGGGCACGCGTCCTCTCGCAGAATATTGAACGGCTTGGCGTGCGCAATGCGGTCGTGACGAACGAGACTTCAGAGAATCTGGCGAGACACTTTGCAGCGTTTTTCGATCGCATTGTCGTGGATGCGCCCTGCTCCGGGGAAGGCATGTTCAAAAAAGAAGAGCAGGCCCTCACCATGTGGAGCAAGGAGAATGTGGAGACTTGCGCCGCGAGACAGCAGGATATCCTGGAGCAGGCAGCGCTGATGCTGCGAACCGGCGGAACGCTTGTTTATTCGACCTGCACCTTCGCGCCGGAAGAGGACGAGGAGAGCGTCGCGGTTTTCCTGACGCATCATCCGGAATTCTCGGTGGTGAATATGCCGGAGAAGCTGGATATGGATGCACTTGGATTTGCCACCGGCCGCCCTAAGTGGTGTCGCGAGATTGTGGAATGGAAAGACTTCCCCAGTGACCAGGGCGGCGCGGCAAGGGCAGCAGGAAGCCTTGCGATTCCGGAGGAAGTCCGCGCGCAGCTCACCGGAACGATCCGGCTCTTCCCGCATCAATTACAGGGCGAGGGTCATTTTGTCGCGGTGTTGCACAAGGACGGGGATGCCGTCATGCGACCGGAATCTGTCCCTGTGAACAAAGTGACGGATAAGGAGTTTCTGCAATTCTGCCAGGAGACGTTGGCAACAGATATTGTCAGAGAGCGTGAAGAAGAGAGCTGCAGCAGGCTGTTGCGGTTCGGCGACGAGCTCTATCTCGAGCCTTATGGCCTGCCGCTGAAGGGTATGAAAGTGCTGCGCCCGGGACTTCACCTTGGAACATTCAAGAAGAACCGCTTCGAGCCGTCCCATGCGCTGGCACTGGCACTCTCGGCAGGCGAGGTGAAGAGAACCTTCAACATAGCCGCGGATTCGAGAGAGGCTGCTGCCTGGTTGCGAGGAGAATCTATCCCCTGCGATCCCGCAATGAAGGGCTGGACCCTCGTTACCGTGGCTGGTTATTCCCTTGGCTGGGGCAAGGCCGCCGGCGGCATGATGAAAAACCACTATCCGAAGGGCCTGAGGAAGAACTACTAAGAGTGAGATTCGACATAAAGGCGGGGAGTGCTCAAGGGTGTCGAAAGGATTCGACACGAAGGCCGATACTGCTCAAGCATGTCGAAACGCTTCGACATAAAAATATGAAATGCACAAATTTGTCGAAGAGCTTTCGACAAAAACGCAGCAATTACATAGATTTGTCGAAAACCTTCGACATGAAACGTGATAACGTCCAATTATGTCGATGATCTTCGACATGAAGGCGCATGTATGAGAATTGTGTCGAAGCGTTTCGACACAAAAATATGAAATGCACAAATTTGTCGAAAAGGCTTCGACATAAACTCTACGATCGCATGGAATTGTCGAAGACTTTCGACATAAAGTGTAATGATGTTCGACTATGTCGATGATCTTCGACATGATAGTCAGTTAAGACAGATTTTGTCGAAATGGGTTCGACAAAATTGTGATGATCGCAAGATTATGTCGAATGGGTTCGACAAAATTGTGATGATCGCAAGATTATGTCGAACGGCTTCGACAAAATTACAGGGAACGCAAGATCATGTCGAATGGATTCGACATGGCAGGTGAAACGAGGAAGATATGTCGAAAGCCTTCGACATGCCAGTACATACGACAGAATCATGTCGGACACATGTCAGGGCGGGTTAGCGCAAGCCTTGTCATCGCATTTTAATGCCCATGATGCGCTGCGATCATAGAAAGTCAGGCCACACAAGCGAGTATGAACGATATGTATATGTCCAATAATAGCTCTTCCAACATGATCTATCTGGATCATGCGGCGACGAGCCCGATGCGGCCGGAAGCGTTGAAAGCAATGCAGGCAGCCCTAGAGACCGCCTGGGGGAACGCAAGCCCTACCTATCCGCCGGCGCAGTATGCGAAGTCGCAGCTTGACCTGGCTCGGACGACGCTTGCCGACAGCATACACGCCGGCTGGCATGATATTTTCTTCACGTCCGGCGGCACAGAGAGCGACAACTGGGCGCTCATCGGCGCCGCGGAAGCGATGCAGGAGAAGGGACGGCACATTGTCGTCTCTGCAATTGAGCATCACGCGATTCTGAATACCTGTGAGTATCTTGCGTCGCGCGGCTTCGAGATTACTTACCTTCCGGTGGATCGCGAGGGCTTTGTGAATCCCGCGGAGCTTGCCCGTGTGCTGGATGCGCGGAAGGACACAATATTGGTCTCCATCATGATGGCCAACAACGAAGTCGGCGCGATTGAGCCGGTGAAGACGCTGTGCAAATACACGCAGGATCACGGCGCGCTCTTCCACACGGATGCGGTGCAGGCGTACGGGAAGCTCCCGATCGACATGGCCGAGGTGCCGGTCGATCTCTTATCCGTGAGCGCGCACAAGATTGGCGGTCCCAAGGGGATCGGTTTTCTCTATATTCGCAAGGGTGTGCAGATTCAGAGCCTCATCCATGGCGGCAATCAGGAGAGCGGTCGTCGTGCCGGTACGGAAGATGTCCCGGCCGCGGTTGGTTTCGCTGCGGCAGCCAGGGCGGCAATGGCTCAGATGGCGACCGAGCAGAGCAAAGAGCAGGCGCTCCAGCAGTATTTCTACGAAGAGTTTCGGCAGCGCTTCCCGGATGCTGTCTGGAACGGCCCGCTGCCGGATGGTGTCACCGGGCAAGAGGAAAAGCGTCTTTACAACAATCTGAGTATTGCTTTCCCCGGACTGGAAACGGAGACCCTGCTCATCAATCTGGATCTTGCAGGGATATGTGCCTCGGGCGGCAGCGCCTGCACGACAGGCGCACTGGACCCTTCCCATGTCATTATGGCAATGTCGGATGATCCAGCAATCGCAAAGGGTACTATCCGCTTCACATTGGGAGCGGAGAATACAAGAGAAGAGATAGACCGTACCATTGCGATGCTCGCGGAGACCGTTGAAAGATTGAAGAAGGCTGAATGAGCAGCTACAAGAGGCTATTGCGATCGAAGAAGGCTGAATGAGCAGTTGCAAGAAGCTATTGCAGATCAGTGGAGTGGCAGGATGGTCTGCGAGATGACATTCAGATTCTGATCATAGTTGAAATCCTGTGTGCTGGCGGTCTTTTCAGACAGAATCTCGTAGAATGGCCCATCCACAGTATCCGGGTAAAGCACCTTGACGGAGAGCACCAGCTGCATATTCTCGCCTGCGTCATATTTTTGCACAAGGGTATTCTCAGACAGCTCGCTGTCGGTTTCATTGGCAATATCGGCAAGCATCGCTCTATAATCCGTTTCATTTGCTGACTGCTGATACGCCTCATACAGCCTGCCATCCAGATCCGCAAGGTACTGCTGCGCGCGATCTCGCCCCTCATAGTAGCCGGTGTTCGACTGTGCGTAGCGGGTCGAGAGGCGATAGTCAGCACGCCCTGCCGCAATCGCAAGGGAAGCGAAAGAGAGCAGGAGCAGGACAATGAAAATAAGGAGCACGAGGGAGACACCGCCCGTCAGGTTGAATTTCACACGGCTTCTGGCAGTTTTCTCATCCATATCAGTTGGCTCCCTTCTGCGCAGAACCGCGCACTGCATCTTCTTCGGAAGATTGGTTCACAGATGCAGAATGGGATGGGGTTCCAGCGTGCACATACTGCGCAACATCCATGCTGTAAATGACGCTATCCAGTACCGCGTTTTTTGCGGCACCCGCAGGCGAAATCCGCGCAGGCGGTTTCGCCTGAATCGGGTTCCCGGTGCCGTTTACGGCACCGGGAACAGTTCGGAAGGGACGCATCGGCGTCACTTCCGAACTGCGATCCTCCAGCTGATCTGAAACCTTCCCTGGTTCCACAACGGAAATGTGCAGCTTCGCAAGCTTCCCACGGATTTGAGTCTGGGAATGATTTCTGTGAGCTTGTGAATCATTTTGTTGCCCTTCTTTGGCAACCGGTGTCAGGATCAGCGTGTATTGTGCACCACCAGGACTGCTATCAGATTCGTGAGATATGTCGCCTGTCTCGCCATGTGCTGTGTCTGTAGCATTGCTAGCATCTTCGGTAACCCCAGTATCCTCCGTCACGTCGACAATCTGCCAGTCCTTATCGTAGTAGATGACTATCTGACTGCTCTCACCATCAACCTGACCGGGGGCATCCGCGGTATCCAGTTTGAAGTGATCTCTTATACCAGCATCCGCGCCCTCCAGCTTGGCGTTATCAGGGATAGCGTGCTCCCCTTCCGACCGATTGCTCCCCAGGTACAATTCCACGCATTTCCTCAGGTCGCCGTCCGCTGCAATGTAGCATTCCGCGGCGTTCTGCGAGAGCTGGACTGCTCTCGTGAGCTTTGCTGAGCGCGCGGAGAGCTCATGCGCGTACAGGAAGAGCCTCACGCAGACCACGCTCGTGAGCGCCAGGAAGAATATTGATATGATCAGCTCGATGAGAAAGAGTGATGTTTTGGAAGATTTAGGATTTCTCATGGCTCTGTGTTGAGGAGGAATTGTTGGTGCGCGCCCGCCTGGGTCGTCAGCGAGACGGAAACTGCGCGGTCTGTGACTTGTTCAAAAGAGAGCGAATCTAGCGGCAGGATCGCGGATCCGGCCTCAGCGGTCAGAGCAGCATCTTCCGCGCAGAACAGCTCGCACAGCTCTCCGTCATTCTCGTACAGGTAAGTAAGATACGCCTCGTCGCCATAGTCCTCACGCAGACTGAGGGCACTTCGTCCATCGAAAATAGTAACGCTGATGGCGCCTGATGTTTTCGCCTGGCGGACCTTCTGCGTGATGTAAGCCTCTGCCGTGCGGACGTCGCCATTTGCCTCCATTGACGCGAGGACTTTTTGATAAATCCGGCTGCCGAAGAGGACCATGCTGATGCCAACGAGCACGAAGCCCGCGAACAGGATGATCACCGCGAAGAGATCGACGGCGTGTCTGGTATTCTGATCTGTCACAACAGCAGGCCTCCTCTCATTCATGAACTGCGATCACGGTGTAATCCGGCCGGATGTTCGCTGCGATCGGCCGGTAATCCACGAAGAACGCGGACTCGTCATAGACCAGCCCGTAGTGATCCTTGAGATATTGCAGGTCGGGCGGGTAAGCACCCTCTAGCGCATAACAGCTGGTGATATCTTTCTCAATCGCGGCCTCAATCCCGCACTGCTCCTGCACCCGCGTATCCTGAGAGATGCGGCGGGAAGCCAGCGCGATGATCAGGGCCAGCGCGGCGCAGAGGACGAGATGGATCAAAAATGTGTGGTTTTGATGTCTCTTCTTCATGCGTATCACCCGATTGAAGTCATGATGCCCATCACAGGGAGGATCACGCCGAGCAGGATGAGTCCGACGATGACGGAGAGAATGATGACGAGCGTCGGCTCGATAGCGGCGATGGCGCGGTTGATACGGCGGTCTGTCTCCTCTTTGTAATGTCGGGAGATGAAACCCATTACGCGGTCGACGCTGCCGGACTGCTCGGCGACGTTTAACATGCTCGAATAGAAGGAGGAGAACATGTTCACGAGGATGACGGCGTCGGCGAAGCTGCTGCCCTCGCGGATGAGGGAGACGCACTGCTCAATGCGGCCGCGGACGGCCTTATTCTCCACGATGCCGGTGCAGAGGGAGAGACTCTCGATCATGTCAAGACCTGCCTCTTGCGTGAGTTCCATGCCGCTTGCGAAACGGCTCGTTGCGGCGTGTTCCGCGAATGTCCTCGTGCCAGGGAACCAGGCGATGAAACCACGGAAGCCTTTCCTGCCGCGTTCTGTGTAATTGCAGTAGAGGAAAATGCAGGCGATGACTGCGAAGGCGATGAGGAAGCCCGTGTAATAACGGCCCATGGACTCACCCAGATTCATGAGCGCGCCGGCAAGACCGCCTTCGCTCGCGCCAAGTCCTGCGTACACCTGCCGGAAAACAGGCAGGACATGCCGCAGCAGCACGATGATGACGACGAAGATCATGACCAGCATGACAATGGGATAGGAGACGGCCGACTGGATCTGATTCTGCATATCCATGTCTTCTTCATAGAATTCCGCAAGGGATTTCGTGACAAGGTCGATATGACCTGTTTCCTCGCCGATGATGATGAGGCGCTCGGAATAGGGCGTGAAAACACGGGTTGCTTTCATGGCATCGGAGAGTGGCGCACCGGTGCAGACGCTATGATAGATTTCCTTCAGGACTGGCTGCAAATCCCTGTTGTCCTTGTCGCGGATCATGATGTCCAGCGCCGACACCGGCGGGATGCCTGCCTCGAGGAGCATGGAGAGCTGAGCGAAAATCCGCCGGTGGCTGTCGCTGGAGAGAAGCTTATTAGAGAGAGCTTTCCCGGAGAGAGTATTCGCGGAGAGAGGATTTTGTGAGGAAGTCATATTCTTGCTGTCATGTTCTGTCATGATGGCTCCTAACTGATGTGATGCCTGGGGCGGGAATCAACTTGTTGAGCTTTGCCCCACGCAGCCATTACTTGTCTAACATGCGGCCCAGGATCCGATATCCAACTGATACTCTACGCTATTTTCGATGTCCTGGCGCAGCTGGTTCCTGGAAACGCAGGACGAGTGTCCTCTAAGCGGCTGGACTGATAACGAATTTTGGGGCAGCTGGGCCAATAACGGTTCTCGCAAAATTCAAGTCCATGAATTTTGTGTGCTTCGGGCCAGTAGCATATTTGAGGAAATTCAGTCCCATACTCCGAACATTTTCCCGGGCCAATATCAGCTTCTGAGTGAAACAGTCACCAGCTATTGAGCTATTTTTGGGGACTGAATTTCCTGCAAGCATATATTGGCCCGAAGGTTATATCAAATCGGGGGCCTGATATTTTTGCGGGAACATATTGGCCCGAGTCCGATTCTAAACTATGGTCTTGAAATTTCTGAATCAATGTATTAGCCCAATCGGCGGGCTAGTAAAGATATATTGTCCGGTAGTTGTCGCCGGCCTGGATGTAGTCCTTGTACGCATCCTCTGACTGCGTGGTCGCGAGGGTGGGGTCCATGAGCTGCCAGTTTCTGCCGTCGAATTTGATGATGCCGTTGACCCAGCCGACTTCCTCAATATAGGTCGAGATCCACGCGTGGTAAGCGGTGCCGGCATAGCCGATTTCCATGCGGGTGGGGATACGCTGAGACCGCAGCATGGAGGCGAGGAGCGCCGCATAGTCGAAACAGATGCCCTTGCCGGTGCGCAAAACCTCATCGACATCGGGAATATAGCCGGACTGCACGTGCTCTGCTTTCTCCCAGTCGTAAGTCATGTGATGAATGACGTAGTCGTAGATGAGAGAGATGGCATCGAAGTCATCGTTCGCCGGCTTGCACACTTCCTGCGCGGCGGCGACTGCAGCGGAATCTTTGGTGAACCAGACAAGCTGATTGGGATAGAGGAACGGCGCGAATTCATTATCAAGCGAGACATCCAGGGAAGTCTCATATTCCGCCGCGTATTTATTATCTACGACATTGGTGTAAATGCCAACGCGGTAACTGCCACTCCAGCAGGTCAGGGGGAACACTTCGTAGGAGCCGGGGGTTGTGACGTCGTAGGTGTAGGTGTTCCCGTTCGGTGGAGTGATCTGAATCTTGACCTTCGGAGACGTTCCGTGATAGGCAATCGAAAGATAGCCGTCCGCCATGTGACTGGCATCAATCGTAACATTGGAGGTGCCGTAAGTGACGGTGCCATCTGCCGCAGGAGAGAGCACAGAGGGCGTGTTGTCGCGGCTTCCTGTTGCGCTTAAGTCAATCGGATCGCCGTTCCTGTCCGTGGGGATGGCTTTGTCCGCGGCAGTGACATCCGCAGCCTGGTCCGGGATAGGGTTGACGCCAGCATCGGAGGTCGGATCGTTGGGAGAAGTCTGTGTTCCAGGTGCAGACTGGCCACCAGCAGAGGACTGTGCACCAGTCGTGGACTGATCGTCAGCAGAAGCCTGCGTGCGATGCAAAGACTGACTATCGGGAGCAGGTTGTTCGCCTGCGTAGGCCGTCCCACAGGCAGTCAGGGGAATCATTAGAATGCATGCGGTTAGGGTGAGAGATGCGCAGCGAGGGATAAGCCGCCCAATCTTGCATATCTTAGATGCATACAGATGGGCGGCAACTTGCCTGACTTCGTGGCAAACTGATCCGAAGTGTCGGAACATAGGTGTGTGCAGTTGTGATTTCCAGGCTCGCATCATCTCAGTTAAACAGCTCATTCAGCTTGTTCATATAGAAGTTCTAGAAGTTCATTTAACTCGTTCAACGTAGTGGCTCATCAAACGCGCTCAACGTGGCAGCCCATTCAACTCGTCTCGCACAGAAGTGCAGTTTCGCGTGGCAATTCATTCCCAGTCGCATCTTGGGCAGTATCTGTTCCGCACAGTTTGAAAGCGCTTACTGCCCCTATTCTAGCCGAGCGGCGGGGCAAATACAAGCATTACCGGAAACGTTACCGGAACTGTTACCATCGTTGAATTTACAAGGAATTTAGGCTATTGCGGTCATTGAATTTACCTGCTATAATTTGTCACTGGAAGTCGGGGTAAATTTCAATTTCGCAGAGAATATCTGTTCAGAGCGGACCAATTTTGTGCAGGTAGAGGTGCACCTATCAGGGAGGGATGATCAATCTATGAGACAACAGGCTACCAACATGCAGCGCGATGTGCTGACTATGAACATGGAGCAGCAGCTGCAGGAGCTCGCCGAGGAGAAATTCGGCAAGGCGATCGCGGACTGTACAGACAAGGAGCTGTATTACATTATTCTGGCGTACTGCAAGAGACTGCTCGCAGTCACGGAGAGGAATACGGGAGAGAAGAAGATCTATTACATCTCCGCGGAGTTCCTCATCGGACGCCTCCTGTCCAACAACCTCATCAATCTGAAAATATATGACAGGATGCGGGATCTTCTGGAGCAGAACGGCAAGGACCTCTCGAAGATCGAGGAAGTAGAGCCGGAACCGTCACTGGGCAACGGCGGACTGGGAAGGCTCGCGGCTTGTTTCCTGGACAGCATCGCAACGCTCGGCCTGCCCGGTGAGGGCATCGGCCTCAACTATCATTACGGCCTGTTCCACCAGGTGCTGGAAGATCATCTGCAGACCGCCAAGAAGGATCCCTGGCTCGAGAAGGAGTCCTGGGAGACAGAGTCCGATGCGAAGTTCGATGTTTATTTCGGCAAGCGCAAGGTGACATCGCGCATGTACGACATCGACGTGGTCGGCTATGACAACGGCATCAACAAGTTGCGCCTGTTCGACGTGGAGTCCGTGGACGATTCCCTCGTGAAGGAAGGCATCTCCTTCGACAAGGATGATATAGAGAAGAACCTTACGCTCTTCCTCTACCCCGATGACTCCGATGAGAAGGGGCGGCTACTGCGTATTTACCAACAGTATTTCATGGTCAGCAACGCCGCTCAGTGGATTCTGCGCGAGATGAAGGCGAAACAGTATGATCTGCGCTCCCTCTACGACCACGCGGTGATCCAGATCAATGACACGCATCCGACACTCGTCATACCCGAGCTCATCCGTATCCTGACAGAGGAGAAGGCAATCGAGATGGACGAGGCGATCGAGATCGTCTCAAAGACCTGTGCTTATACGAACCACACGATCCTTGCGGAAGCGCTGGAGACCTGGCCGATGGAGTACCTCGAGAAGGTGGTACCGCAGCTCGTGCCGATCATCTGTGAGCTCGATAAGAGAGTCCGTGACAAATACAGCGATCCGGATGTTTGGATCATCGACAAGGACAATCGCGTGCACATGGCACACATCGACATCCACTACGGCTTCTCTGTGAACGGCGTCGCGGCGATCCACACCGAGATCCTGAAAAATACAGAGCTCCACAAGTTCTATGAGCTCTACCCCGAGAAGTTCAACAACAAGACCAACGGTATCACGTTCCGCCGCTGGCTTCTCTCGTGCAACCATGAGCTTTCGAATTTCCTCTCGACAAAGATCTCGGATGCTTACAAAAAGGATCCCAACCAGCTGGAGCGCCTCCTCGAGTACAAGGAGGACGGCGAAGTGCTCGACATGCTTGGCGAGATCAAGATGCACAACAAGGTCAGGCTCGCGGATTACGTCGCGGTGCACGAGGGTGTGCAGCTCGATCCGAACGGTATCTTCGATATCCAGATCAAGCGCCTGCACGAGTACAAGCGCCAGCAGATGAACGCGCTCTACATCATCCATAAATACCTGGAGATCAAGCGAGGCGTGAAGCCGGCAAGGCCGCTGAACTTCATCTTCGGCGCCAAGGCAGCACCTGCTTACATCATCGCGCAGGATATCATCCACCTGCTCCTCGTTCTGCAGGACATCATCAACAACGATCCGGATGTCAACCGCTACATGCATCTCGTGTTCGTGGAGAATTACAATGTCTCCTACGCAGAGAAGCTGATTCCCGCCTGTGATGTTTCTGAGCAGATTTCACTCGCGTCGAAGGAGGCGTCCGGCACGTCCAACATGAAATTCATGTTAAACGGCGCGGTGACGCTCGGCACGGCGGACGGCGCGAACGTCGAGATCCGCGACCTCGTGGGCGACGAGAATATCTACATGTTCGGCATCGACGCGCAGACTGTCATTGAGCACTATGAGAAGGCGGACTATGTTTCCCGTGACTATTACAACAACAGCCCCGTGATCAAAGAGGCCGTGGACTTCATCGTGGGACCCGAGTGCATGAAGATCGGCCACAGAGAGAACCTCGAGCGACTCTACAACGACATTCTGAACAAGGACTGGTTCATGGCGCTCATCGACCTCGAAGACTACATCAGAGTCAAGGATCAGGTGTTCGCGGATTACGAGAATCGCTACAAGTGGCATCAGAAGAGCCTCGTGAATATCGCGAAGGCCGGCTTCTTCTCCTCCGACCGGACCATCATGGAGTACAACCAGGATATCTGGAAGCTGAACTAAACGCAGAGGCGCCCGGCTGAGATACCCGTGAAAGATATGAGATGATCCGGCAGCAGGATTCCTCTGTGCATCCCGGAAAACATCAGGCATACCGATACAATCATGCAGCCTCCCGCAGGAGTATTTTCCTGCGGGAGGCTGTTATTATGCATTCATTCAGCGAGCTGTGCAGCACATCGCTGACATCAGTCCTTGAACAACACCTCGCTCACCTCATCCCCGCACGCGAACGGCCCGGGGAGCGGATTCACACTGCGGCGGTTTCCGAGGATATCCTCGTTCAGCAGAAGAGGAGAGCCATCGGGATTCTCGTAGCGCTGTTCGGGCTCGAAGGCCATGGCGATGTTAGAGGTTCCGTGCAATACACAGGTGGTCTTCGGCAGCAGTTTGTAAAGGTTCGTCTGTAATTGATACCCATCTTCAGACTCTTCCAGAGAGAGGGTTACGGGCACATCTATCACGGAGAAATTCTGCTCCTTCGTGATGTGCTGCGCACCGTTGCAGTAAACATTGCCGTCGGTCCAGACCGGCAGATGGGAGTAGTATCGGTCTGACATGGGTGAGCCCTGCCCGCAGTAGCCTTCGAACTGTGCCTGCCACTCCGCAAGTGTAGGAAAATCCTCAAAGGGGATCGTGCCTGCCTTGGTGTTGTTGTCAGTCCACTCGGCGGCGCCGACATCCTCTTTCGCGATCTGTTCGAACATCGCGATGCCCGGGCGCACCGGCTTCTGGATGAAGATATTGTTGTAGAACTGCATGTCGCCGTGCAGGATGGTCATGAAGTTCGCAACGTCCGTTCCATGCGGCACGTGATACGGTGTATAGCGCGGCGAGACGATGGATTTCGAACCATTATTGACGCCGCGGCAGACGGCAGTGATAGAGCCAGCGAACAGGTTGTGGACGAAACATACACCCTGCGTCGGCAACTTGAGGTTGAAATCCGACAGGAAAATGTTGTTATCCACGAGGGTCGGCCCGTGTGATACCTCTATGAAGACATCCTCACCGAGTCCTGCGCCATTTTCCGGTGTCAGATTCGCGTCATTGGGCAGGGTGTTGTCGTGGAACAGGTTCCCCGTGACGCGGGTGCCCTGCGCTTCCCAGTCGAGCCAGAGGCCTCTCGTGCAGTGGTCGAAATGGTTGTGGCGGATCGTCACGTCAATTGCGGCGTGCATCTTGATGCCGCCGATCTCGGCACCGCTTAGATTCTGTCTATTGTTGATCCTGTAGATATGGTTGTTTTCGATCGTGGAGAATACACCACCCAGGTGTCCCACAATGCCCGTCTGCCCACAGTCGTGGATGTCGCAGCGGCGGATCAGGTGGGAGCCGACCGTCTCTTTGCTCCAGCCTTCGCGCATGGCACGCATCACGCACTCGCGTTGTGTCTGCGTGCCGTCTTTGTATTTCCACTCGGACCATTTGTTGTTATCGCCGGGCTGCAGATATTTGCCCAGCGAGATACCGCTGCACTTGGAGTTATAGATCTCGCAGTCCTCAATGGTCCAGCCCTTGCTCCAGTGCGGACCGATCATGCCATCCTGCAACGCGGTAGGCGGCGCCCACTGTGTCGCGGCATCGCGGACAACGAAGCCAGAAAGGGTGATATAGTCTACGTGCTCATTGGCCGGATAGAAACAGTTCTGCCGCACCGAGATCTCGACGGTCTCTTCGGCGGGATTCGAGCTGCGAAAATTGGCATAGAGGATCGTCGCATCCGCCGCAGTATCCTGTTCCGTGTACCAGGCATAGAGGGAACCCTCCGGATCCCAGGTGAGAGGGTAGACCTTTGGTTCCATGACCTCTTGAAGCGTTGCCACCTCGAACATTGCTTTCCCGTTCAGAAAAATTTCGCCCGTGTGTGCGACGAACGCTGCGTTCAGCCAGTCTCCGCAGACGAGTGTGGTGTAAGGATTGCTCCCATTGAAGACTGCGTTAGGAATGGTGGTCTTGTAAACACTTCCCTCGACCTGTTCCCAGTCCGTCACGACTTCGGAAGCGGCGATTGTCGCAGTGCGTGGCGTTTCGGCGCGATATACGATGCGCGCGTCTTCCCGTCCCGCGTTCTTTGGATTGACGTATTCCCGATAGATGCCGGGTGCGACGATGACTTCATCGCCCGCGATCGCGATATTGGCGGCCTCCTGGATGGTCCTAAAAGGGTGCTCCGCAGAGCCATCGCCATAGGAAAGAGCGGCTTTATTCACATAAATTCTCATAGATAGAATCCCCCAAAATGCACTCATCAGTTACCTCCAATCATAGCGGCGATCAGGCGTCCTGCCTTGTCGATTTGTGTCATGTTGTACCCAATTATTGCTGAGTCTTTCGCGAAAACATCAGGCCAGAATTATTCATGCTATCATGAGGCAGGAGGATTCGAGAGCGATGATCAGACTGACTAGACTGTTATCCGATGGCTGTATTCTGCGTATGCGGCATGCGATTCATATCTGGGGCTGGACTGATGTGCCGGGAGAGCTCACGGCTAAGATCGTGAACCCGGAAGATCAAACCGAATTGCGTACGGGTAAGACACTTGTTGCTCCGGAGACAGAGGAATCGAGGAATACACCGACGATAGATTTAATTGCAGATCTGAATATTCATGAGGGAGCGGGGAATGCAGCACAAGCTGTGCAAGCTCCGGCACAGGATGTATCTGACGATGCTTTGCTGCGATTCGATATAGAGCTGGAGCCCACGGAGGCTGGCGGGCCTTATGAGCTGCGCGTTCGAGATGCACGCGGAGAGGAGAGCCGCGTCGCGAACGTGATGGTCGGCGCGGTCTTTTTCATCTCGGGACAGTCCAATATTGATGTCACGATGGAGCGATGCTATGACAGCTACCCGGAAGAGGTGCGCTCCTGCACCGATCCGGCGCTGCGCATCTTCTGTATCGACGTAAACGCGGACTACCACGGACCGGTGAGAGATGTCCTCTCCGGCAGCTGGAAGAGTGCCGAGCTAAACAACATCCTCTCGTTCACGGCCGCCGGATATTTCTTCGCAAGGGCTCTGAAGGACATGGAGGATATCCCGGTTGGCATCATCCAGGCATCTCTCGGAGGCTCGCGCATCACCTCCTGGATGTCACGGGAGATGCTGGAAGGTGACGCTGCTTATCAGCCGCTTCTGTCTGAAATGGATCGCTATGCGGATGATGGCTTCATGCAGGAAGTTCTGGAACGCAATGAGACGGCGCCGGCAGCGTGGCACATGGCATTGGATGAGAATGATGCGGGACTATTCGGGCACTGGGAGATAAGCTTCCCGGAGAAGGCACAGTCCATCACGGTTCCCTGCTGTTTTCACGATACCGAACTGAACGGATTCATTGGCACCATCTGGATCACAAAGACATTCGAGGTTCCGGGAGAGATGGCGGGAAAGAGCGCCGGGCTGTGGCTGGGCACGATGGTCGATGCAGACACCACCTGGGTGAACGGCGTGCGGGTTGGCGAGACCGGGTACCAGTATCCGCCGAGGAAATACCGGATTCCGGAACGCGTCCTTCGAAGCGGCATCAACCGCGTGACGATACGGCTCACCATCGAGAACGGAGAGGGCAGGATCACGCCGGGGAAAGGATATTTCCTCTACAATGATCAGGGAGTGATTGATCTTGCGGGCGAGTGGCAGTACGCCATCGGCGCGAAGGCGGAGGAGAAGATTCCCGCGACAGATTTCGTGAACTGGAAGGCGGGCGGACTTTACAACGGCATGGCGGCACCCTGCACGGCGTACCCTGTGAACGGCATTGTCTGGTATCAGGGGGAAGCGAATACCCACGAGCCGTACGATTATCTGGACCTTACCAAACGCTACGTTGAAGGCTACCGGAAGCTGTACAGGGAGGAAGTGCCGTATCTCTACGTGCAGCTGCCCAACTGTGACGTAGACGTGGACAATGACTGGCAGTGGCCGGCTCTTCGGGAGAAACAGCGGCAGGCGATGGAGATTCCGTCATCCGGGATGGCAGTTACCATGGACCTCGGTGAGGACAACGATCTCCACCCGCATGGCAAGAAGGAGATCGGGCGTAGGCTCGCGTTCATCGCAGAATACCTTGTTTTCCACAAAGAGGGGGAATATACAGGACCGGTACCGGAGCGCGCGATGCAGCAGCAGGATGGCACGGTCGCCGTGGAGCTGACCCACGCGGCTGGCCTGTACGCGGATGCCTGTGATAAGGGAAGCATTGTGAAGGACATGGAGGTCGTCGGAGCAAGCGGGAGGATTTATCCCGCACGCGTAGAGCTCATGGGGAACGCCCTGCGGATATATCCGGAAGGGATGACAGAACTGCCGGTGGAGGTGCGCTACGCCTGCCACAACATCATGTACGGCGCACTGATCTACAACGGCGCGCAGCTCCCCATGACGCCGTTTGTACTGCGGGTGCAGTGATCTTGGAACAACCACCATCCAGACTGATGCACACAGAGGACAGTAGTGTTGCGCAGACTCCACTACTTTGCTCTGCGCGGGCCGTCCCCGGGGTTCTCCTCGTGCGGCGTGTTGAACTTGCGGTATTCGGAGGGGGTCATGCCCTTCTCCATCTTGAATACGCGCGTGAAGGTAGAGAGCGAATTGAAGCCTGTCTCCATTGCCACGTCGGTGATGGTGTTGCTGGAATCTGCGAGGAGCTGCTCAGCGATTTCGAGGCGCTGCTGTATCACATATTCATGGACGCTCATACCGATGAACTCCTTGAATATCCGCGAGAAATAGAATTTCGAGAAGCCCGCGACTTCTGCGAGCTGATCCACCGTGATGTCCTCACTGATGTGGTCCGTGATGTAGTTGCAGACCTCCATGAACTTGACCACGTGTTCCTGCCGTTCACTCTTAGGAAAGTTCACCGTGTGAGAGGCGCGGTAGATATTCGTTCTGCCGATGTAGGTGATGAACTCCATGAGCCGCGCCCAAATGATCACCTCACTGTACGGCTGTTTCTCGTCATATTCGGTGACGATGTCGTGCAGGAGATTCTTGAGACTCTGGTGAAGCAGCGGATAGGAATTCTGCCGGATCAGTACATAGGGGCGGATTGATTGGAAAACATTCCGGAGGGATGGCATCGTCTGCAGCTGCACATAATCGACCAGCACGAAAATGCGCTCGCCGTCTTTAGGCGGTTTGTATGCGTGGATCGTGCCCGGCGCGATGACCAGAATATCCCCCGGGTACAGGTCGAAATGAATCCCGTTGATCTTCACCGAGTAGATATTACTGACGGTGTAGAGGATTTCCGCCGCAGGATGCCAGTGATCCGTGAATACCAGGGTATTCCGGTTGTGATAGACACGAATCCCCTGATATTCTTTTGTGTAGGCAACATCCTCGCGAATCCCGTGAAGGTTGGGATAGAAGTTGTCGATGTTGTATTCCGGATTCCTGAATTCTGCCAATGCCTCTCCTCCGCAGGATGGGCAGCACTCCCTCACCCGCAATTATTGATAAGCAAGACCGCATTGATTGACATGATTTCGCTTCGGCGGTTGGTCTACAATGGAACAGTCCCGGTGCTGTATAGACAGTATACAGTATTAATATGGGAATAATAAAATGTCTGAAGACAGCGAATATTGAGAAACAGCGAATAATATTCATCAGAGCACGCATAATATCACAAAATGGAGGATAAAATGAAATTAAACGCAAGGGTTAATGATACGGAGAGGGATCTTTGCTGGCTCTCATTCCCGGTCGCAGGGAAAATAAGTCAGTACGTCATCAACGATTGTGGCGGGGAGGATGTGCCCCGGCTCCACAGGACACTGACGGCAGAGATGGCAAGGCTGTTCCCGGAGTCGAAGGAGCACGTGGAGCAGGGGGATCTCTATTATGAAGCGTCCGCGGCGGACCTTGGCGAGGGGTACGAGCTGAGCAAAGATTCGGAAGGGAGATACCATGTCAGAGCCTCCCGTGAGAAGGGCTATCTCTACGGCATGTTCGCGCTCTATTCGCTGCTCCGGAGAGGCGAAGATGTAGGGACGCCTGTTGTTACCACACCGTCGCAGCACATCCGCATGGTGGATCACTGGGACAATTTCGACGGTTCGATTGAGCGCGGCTATGCGGGGGGCTCCATCTTCTACGAGAACGGGCACTTTCGCATGGACTATCAGCTGATCCGCGAGTACGCAAGACTCCTGTGCTCGATCGGCATTAATGCCATCTCCATCAACAACGTGAACGTACACCATCTGGAGTCGTTTTTCATCGAGGATCCGGCGCTTGTCGAGATTCGGAAAATTGCAGATATCTTCGGTGATTATGGCATCCGCCTTTTCCTCAGTATCAATTTCGCCGCACCGATCACTGTGGGGAGGCTGGAGACCGCGGACCCGCTGGACCCTACAGTACAGAACTGGTGGAAGAGAACAGTCGACGGCATCTATGACATGATTCCGGATTTCGCCGGCTTTCTCGTCAAGGCGGACTCGGAGGGCGAACCCGGACCGTTCGCCTACGACAGGACACATGCGGACGGCGCGAACATGCTGGCGCGGGCACTGGCGCCGCACGGCGGAATCGTGATCTGGAGATGTTTCGTCTATAATTGCCAGCAGTCCTGGAGAGACCGGAGTCTTGACCGCGCGAATGCAGCTTACGACATTTTCAGTGCGCTTGACGGCAGCTTCGACGACAACGTCGCCCTGCAGATCAAGAACGGACCCATCGACTTCCAGATTCGGGAGCCTGTTTCCCCGCTGTTCGGGGCCTTGCGGAAGACGAATCAGATCCTGGAATTCCAGATCACACAGGAGTACACGGGACACCAGATTGATGTCTGCTACCTCGTCCCGCTGTGGAAAGAGGTGCTGGATTTCGATACGAAACAGGGCGGCACTTCCGTCGTGAAGGATCTGCTCCAGGCAAACTCTGTCGTGCCGTCGAACAGCGGTATCGCGGCGGTCGTCAACGTCGGCATGGACAATAACTGGACCGGCAACAAACTCGCACAGGCGAACTTGTACGGCTACGGGCGGCTATGCTGGAATAACGATGCCACATCAGAGGAGATCGCAGCCGACTGGGTACGCCTGACGTTTTCCCTGGATGACAAGGACCAGGAAGGAATGACGCAGCTCCTTGTCACATCACGCGAAACGTATGAAGACTATACCTGCCCGCTCGCGGTAGGATTCATGTGCAAGCCAGGTTTCCACTACGGCGTCGACATTGACGGCTACGAGTACGACCGCTGGGGAACGTATCACTATGCGGATCGAAACGGTGTCGGCAGGGAGAGGAGTCTTGCGACAGGCACCGGCTTCACGAGGAAATATTCGGATGCGAGGTTCGAGGAGTATGAGAGCCTTGCGACCTGCCCGGATGAACTGCTCCTGTTCCTGCACCATGTCGCTTACGACCATGTGCTGCACTCGGGCAAGACGCTGATCCAGCACATCTACGATGCGCATTTCGAGGGCGTGGAGAAGGTGGAGAAATACCTTGCCTTTATCAAGACTCTGGAGGGGAAGATTCCGGCGGCGGATTACGACAACATCCTGCACCGCATGGAGCTGCAGCTGCAGAACGCGATCGACTGGAGAGATGAGGTCAACACCTATTTCTTGCGAAAGAGCGGCATCGGGGACAGTCGGCACAGGACAATCTATGAGTGAATTGCATGGATCCGGCGGCGGAACTTAGGATACCGATGCCTTGAATTCTTGATGCTGAGGGAATACGGAGCAGGGATATGAAGACACTGATATGGGACAACTGGGAATTCCTGGAAATGCCGGTGGGCACAGATTACAGGGAGGCAGTCAGCGCGCTTGCAGTCGGAGAATTCGCACCGGTCACCATACCGCATGACTGGCTGATCACGGATGGAGCGAATCTCTACCGGGATGGGACGGGCTGGTACCACAGGGTGTTGACAGCAAGTCCCGAGGACCTTTCGGGTCAGCGCGCCTTCCTCATTTTCGACGGTGTCTACATGGACAGCACATGCTACCTCAACGGGGAGAAGATCGGGGAGTGGAAATACGGCTATACGAGATTCTCCTTCGAGATCACGGGAAAGCTGCGCGCGGGTCGCAATGACCTGATGGTCAGCGCGACCTTCCGGGAACCCAACTCCCGCTGGTACTCCGGTGCGGGCATTGAGAGAAATGTCTGGCTGGAAATGCTGCCTTCCACCTGCATCAAGGATGGAGCTATCTATATCTCGACGAAGGAGATTGCGCCATCCACCTTCACACTCCGCGTACAGGCAGAGGTGAGCGGCGACGACAGAGAGAACACGGACATGGAAGTCTCCCTCCTCGATCACGGAGAGAAGCTGGTGCCTCTGTCGCAGGAGGAGATTGCGGATGATGTACAAGGGCTGCAGCAAGCGGATGCGATGACTGTCGGCCAGCACCAATCGTCTGAGACAGACTTGCCTGAAGGCAGTATGGCGAAGGCCGCAGATGGCACCTCCGTCCGGGTCAAAACCCTTACCTTCTCCGGTCTTCATGGCTGGGATGTTGACGACCCCTATCTCTATGAGGTTAAGGTTTCCCTTTGTTCCCAATCCGATGATAGTGTCTTGCAAGCGTTGCAGAGGGAGGAAGCTGACGGTCGAATCCTGCAGACGGAAGTCGTCCGTATCGGCTTCCGCACGATTGAGTTGAGTCCGGACCATGGCCTGTTCCTGAACCACAGGCATATCAAGATTCAGGGCGTCTGCCTGCATTCGGATGCCGGCGCGCTCGGCAACACGTATCACGAGGAGGCAGTGCGACGGCAGCTGCGCATCCTGCAAAGGATGGGCGTCAATGCCCTTCGCCTCTCACACAATCCCTTCTCCGCTGAGGTGCTGGACCTTGCGGATGAGATGGGCTTCCTTGTCATGGATGAAGCCTTCGACATGTGGCGGATGCCGAAGACGACCTATGACTATGCGCGCTTTTTCGACGAATGGCAGGCGCGGGACATCGAGAGCTTCGTGCGCAGAGATCGCAACCACCCCTGTGTTTTCCTCTGGAGCATCGGCAACGAGATCTATGACCAGCACGTGGATGAGAGCGGTTATGAGATCACCCGGATGCTGACAGACGAGGTGGAAGCGTTGGATCCTTGCCATAATGCCCGCGTGACGGCGGCGTCCAATTACCTTCCCTGGGAGAACGCGCAGCACTGCGCAGAGATTTATCGCATCGCCGGGTACAACTACTCTGAGAAATACTACGAGGCGCATCACAAGTCGCATCCTGATTGGGTGATCTACGGCTCCGAGACTTACTCCATCACATCGAGCCGCGGAATCTACCATTTCCCCCTCGGAGCTTCCATTCTGGCAGACGAGGATGAGCAATGCTCCAGCCTTGGCAATTCCACGACGAGCTGGGGCGCGAAGAGCCTTGAGCAGTGCATCACCTACGACAGGGACCTGCCTTTTTCTATGGGACAGTTTATCTGGACCGGGTGGGATTATATCGGGGAACCGACGCCATACCACACGAGAAATTCTTATTTCGGTCTGGTGGATACGGCTGGCTTTCCGAAGGATGCCTACTATGTCTTCCAGGCGGCGTGGACCGACCCGCGCAAGACTCCCATGGTGCACGTATTCCCTTACTGGGATTTCAATCCCGGTCAGCTGATCGACGTGAGAGTGTGCTCGAACCTGCCGACCGTCGAGCTGTTCGTGAATGGCGTTTCCTGTGGGAAACAACAGCTGGACCACGACGTCGGGAGCGGCCCGCACATCATCGGGGACTATCAGGTGAGATATGTAAGAGGCGAGATCACGGCGGTTGCCTATGATGAGAGCGGCAGGAAAATCTGTGAAGAGACGCGGCATTCCTTTGGAGATATGGAGCGCTTCGTTGTGAAGGAAGAAATGGTTGCCGAAGGCCCTCTTCATTACTATGAGATCCGTGCCGTCGATCATGACGGGTATCCTGTTGAGAACGCGGTCGACCGTGTCAGGGTAGAGGTGCAGGGCGGCGAGCTCGTGGGTCTCGACAACGGAGACAGCACCGACGAAGACGGCTATCAGGGGCCGGAGAAGCGGCTCTTCTCGGGTAAACTCCTCGCCATCGTGCGCGCGGATGCGGAGAAGCTTTCGATAGAGGAGATAGAAGAGAATAGCTCAATTCAGATTACGGTGACGCCGGTTGGGCAGGTCTCTACGAGGAAGCTTGAGATTGTGCCGCAAGACGGACAGAGCATGGATGCCTCCCATAAGGAGGCGAGTGCGCAGATAGTCGTCTATCCGGAGAATGCGGCAGATCAGGACTTTGCCTGCTCTGTCGTCGATGATAACGGCGTGCCGACGAATATTGCCACGGCAACGAGAGAGGGGAATAGAATCCACCTCGCCGCGATCGGAGACGGGAGCTTCCATCTGCGCGTCACATCGCAGTCCGGCACGGGGCATGTCCGCCTGATCTCACAGAATGAATATGAGATCCATGGCATGGGGCCCGCCTACCTTGACCCTTATGATTTCATCTATGGCAGCCTCTATACCCATGTCGTGGGAGAAGTGGGGAGCGGCAATGAGAAGGGGGTCGCGACAGCCCGGGACGGTGAGACGATCGTAACCTGGTCGAATCTTGATTTCGGTGATATCGGTTCTGACAAGGTGAAGCTCTGGATCTTCGCTCTGTCAGGAGAAGAGTATCCGATTGAAATCTGGGAAGGAATCCCTGGAGAGGATGGAGCGGAACTTCTCTCCAGCGTCATCTATCAAAAGCCTTCCATCTGGAATGTCTATCAGCCGGAGACGTATCAGCTGCAGCGTAAACTCAGAGGAGTCACGAGCCTCAGCATCCGGGTGCATCAGAAGATACACATCAAAGGATTTACCTTTACAAGATATGAGAAGGCCTGGATTCGGCAGAGCGCGGCAAAGGCAGATGAGATCTACGGCGATACCTATGAGGTGGATGGAGACATCGTCCGCGGCATCGGGAACAACGTTTCGCTTGTTTATCACGGCATGGATTTCAGAGACAGACCCGCCTGTGGCCTCCGCATCGCCGGCAGCACACCGCTGCCCGTCAACACCATTCATCTGCGGTTCCACGACGGAACCACGGAAGAGAAGGAGATTCTGGAATTTCGAGGAGATGGAGAGGCTGTGCAGGAGTTCCGCTTTACAGAGAAACATGCAAAGTGTGATCTGACCTTCCTCTTCCTGCCGGGATCGAATTTCGACTTTGCATGGTTCGAGATGATCTGACTGGAAAGTTATACAATAATTGCTCCTGCTGTTTGTCAGAATGGCTCGAAATGACTGGAAACATGCGCAAACATTGGATTCTGTCGGACATGGATCTGCATATAGTGCACAAAAAAGGCAAGAATTAATAAATTCTACGCACAAAGTAAGCGGTCCACTTTTCGCACGAATGATAAAGTTAGACCGTGCAAAGAGTTATATTGCAGCAGCTCACATGAGGGAAAGGAGATAAGCCGATGGCAGCAAAACAGAAGGTCACAGGCTACGGCGGCCGTAAGTCGCTGGGGCGTCACTTCAGGAAATACTGGCAGCTGTATGCCATGATGTTGATTCCTATCATCTACTACATCATTTTCCGGTACGTACCCATGCTGGGTAACATTATCGCATTCCGCAGATACCGTGCGGGCAGCAGCATTCTGGGTGATGAGTGGAGCGGATTTAAATATTTCCGGCAGTTCATCCACGACAGCAATTTCTGGAGGTCATTCCGCAACACACTTCTGCTGAATGGTAAATATCTGTTGATCAGCTTCCCCGTTACGATTATTTTCGCGCTACTCCTGAACGAGATCAAGAACATGAAGTTCAAAAAGTTCGTTCAGACGATCACCTACCTGCCTCACTTCATCTCAATCGTCATCGTGGCGGGCATGATTCGCGAGCTCTTATCTACGAGCGGTCCGATCAACAACGCCATTGTCGCTTCCGGCGGAGAGGCCATTCAGTTCATCTCGCTGCCGCAGTGGTTCACTACGATTTTCGTCGCATCCGGTATCTGGCAGGGGCTTGGCTGGAACACAATCCTGTACCTTGCCGCCATGTCTGGTATCAACCCGGAGTTGTATGAGGCGGCGAGCCTTGATGGCGCCGGCAGGTTCAAACAGGCACTGCACGTTACGATTCCCGGAATTCTCCCCACGATCATGACGCTGCTCATCCTCAATATCGGCTCCCTGTGCGGCAGCGTCGCCTTCGAGAAGGTCATGCTGCTGTATCAGCCGACGACCTATGAGACAGCCGATATCATCGCTACCTACGTTTACCGTATGGGTCTTGGGTCAGGTAACTACAGCTACGCAACTGCCGTAGGTCTCTTCCAGGGTATCATTAACGTCGTACTGCTGACCGCAGCCAATGTGTTCTCGAAGAGAACAACAGGCAGCAGTCTTTACTAAGGGAGGTGCAAAATGGCGAAGAAAAATGTTGACGATGCGCCGATGGCTTCCAGAATGATCATTTCCAAAGGGTACCGGACATTCACTGTGATCAACGACATCTTCATGGTGATCATCTGCCTTGTTATGCTGTACCCGTTCCTATATCTCGTGGCACAGTCTTTCTCTTCCACAGAGGCAATCGTGGCAGGCAAGGTAGGCATTGTTCCGGTAGGCTTCAGTGTAGAGACGTATAAATATGTACTGACCAGCAACGTATTCCTTCCCGATTATCTGAACACGGTGATCTACGCCGTGATCGGCACGGTGAGTGCGCTGATCCTGAGCTGCCTCTTGGCTTATCCTCTGTCGAAAAAAGAGCTTCGGGGCAACAAGATTGTCGGTCCCTTCATCATCTTCACGATGTATTTCGCAGGAGGCATGATCCCGAACTACATCCTGATGACTTCGTTAGGACTCAAGGATACCGTGGCAGCCTTCATCCTGCCCGGTGTCATCTCAACCTACTATGTCATCCTGATGCGGTCTTTCTTCGAATCCGTTCCGGCAGAGCTCGAGGAAGCGGGTGAGATCGACGGGCTTTCGAAATTCGGCGCTTTCCTCCACGTTGCGCTGCCGATGTCGAAGCCGATCATCGCGACGATGACACTGTTCTATCTGGTGCAGTACTGGAATAACTGGTTTGATGCTTTCCTGTATCTGGATACACCGACGAAGTGGCCGGTTGCATATTACCTCAGAACCCTCATCTCCACATCGAGCTCCTCCGCGGAGGATGCGGGTGAGGCGATGACCATTGCAGCGAACATCAAATCCTGCGCCATGGTACTGACGGCGGCGCCGATTATCTGCGTCTACCCGTTCATTCAGAAATACTTCGTACAGGGCATGATGCTCGGCGGCGTGAAGGGATAAGAGATGTAACGCCTGCCATCATGGCGGGCCGATACATATATGCTTCAAGGAGTGAGCAAAAGGAGGTTACATGAAAAAGAGAGTCATTAGTATTGTTCTGTCAACGCTCATGGCTGCCACGGTTCTGGCGGGCTGCGGTGGAGGCGGCAGTGCCACACCCGATGCCGGCAGCAGTACGGCAGATACCGCGGCAGCACCTGCGGTGGAAGAGGCGAAGCCCGATGAGAACGGTGTGTATCAGGCAGACGGCTACACCTACGGTACGAAGTTCTATTCGGATGAGCCGGTGACGTACACCATGTTCTTCAATGACAACGACGCCTATCCGATTCAGGACAGCTGGTACGCGGAGGGTGGTATCTTCGACGCCATCACCAAGGCGACCAATGTCAAGCTGGATCTTACCGTAGTCAACAACGCAGACTATTCGGACAAGGTATCCCTTGCTATCAATTCCGGCGAAACGCCAATGATCATTCCCAAGATCTACGACGAGACGCCGTATGTCAGCGGCGGCGGTGTCGTGCCTGTATCTGACTATACGCAGTACATGCCGAACTACACCGGATTCTATAATGATTACAACATGAAGGCCGATGTAGACACGCTCCTCCAGGAGGATGGTAAATACTACAGGCTGCCCGGTCTCAAAGAGACTGCCCTGCAGGATTACACCTTCCTGCTGCGCAAGGATATCTTCGACGCGGCCGGCTATAAGGTAGAAGATCTGGAGAAGGACTGGACCTGGGATGATTTCGCAGACGTTCTGATCGGCGTGAAGAAATACATGGTGGATCAGGGCATGGTCGGAGAGAATGACTACATCTGGTCCGACAGATGGTGCGGCGCTGATTCCGGCTATGGTTCCGGCGGCTGCCTTCTAAACCTCATCTCCAACAGCTACGGCATCTATACGTCATGGAGTGCAACGGGCGGTCGCAATGGTGGCGGCGATCTGTATTTTGACACTGCCGCAGATGAGTTCAAACTCTCCGCAACCAGCGATGCATACAAAGAGTACATGAACGTTGTTCAGAAGCTTGTATCCAACAAGATCCTGGATCCCGAGACATGGTCTCAGCAGGATTCCACGGCGGACAACAAGTTCTATACCGGCAAGACGGCTCTGCTCATGACGAACCGCGCGCAGACGACAGCACAGGTGGAAGGTCTCGAATCGCAGCTGGGCAAGGGCAATTTCGAGGTTTACCGCTGCGTCATCCCGAAGGGAACGACGAATTTCCAGGCAGAGAACTCCAGACTGGAGTGCGGTCTCATGGTGTCGAAGAGCGCGCTGGACGACCTGGGCGAAGCGGATTTTATCAAGATGATGAGATTCATCGACTGGCTCTGGTACTCCAAAGAGGGTCTCACACTTACCAAGTGGGGCATCGAAGGCGAGGACGGCACTTACACCGTTGACGCGGACGGACATTATGCACTGAATCCCGGCTACTACTGCGGTGGCCTTTCCATCGCGCAGACGTCAGACGATCAGGAAGACATGAGACTGAAATACGGTTTCGCCTGCGGCAACTTCATGTACAGCGGCACGACGGACCTTCTGACCTCCAACTTCTCCGAGGATCTGCAGGCATTCTACGACAGGCAGAACTCCTACCGCGAGTTGAAGCCTCTGGACCCTGTTGTTGCTCTTTCTGAGGATGACAAGGAGCAGATGAACCTGTGGGCAACGCCTCTGTTCGATACCGAGAACACGTGGACGCTCAAGTTCGCGATGGGTCAGGCGGATGTCAATGCTGACTGGGATACCTACGTGGCAGAGGTTGAGGCGCAGAACGCGCAGAACGTACTGGATATGTACAACAACTATTACAAGGGAACCAATTAATCCAGTTCCGGCGTGACAGGGAATAGAAGGCATCTAATGGTTTGGCGGGGCGGTTCCAGGAGGACTACCCCGCCTTTATGACAGGAGAACACGAGCAATATGTTCGGCGGACAGAATTTCAACAACATGGGCGGGACACTGGGCGGCCCGCAGGAAGACAGACACGCGACGGGCTACAGCTTCCACATGATTATCGACAATCTCACCAGGCTCCTCATCACGAACCTGATTGCTATCCTGTCGATGGTGCCTGCGGGGATTGGCTTTTCCCTGGGGGCGCTGTGGAATCTGCCGCTCCTCCTCCTGCTCTCGGGGGTGGTCGGCGGAGCGATCGCGGGACCGTTCTACGGGGCGCTGTATGACGCCTGCCTGCAATCCTATCGCGGCTTCCCCGGCAGATGGTTCGAGCGGTACCGGAAAGTTCTTCGCAGAGAGTGGAAGCGCTGCCTCCTCCCGGGGATTGTCCTCGGCCTTGTCGCGGCTCTTTCCATCAATGTTCTTGACAATGTGCAAAGCGGCAATGCCATCCCCATGGGAATGTTCGCAAGCGTCCTGGTCATATGGATCGTGGCGTCTGCTGTTTACCTGTATCTGTGGCCGCAGCTGATCCTGCTGGATCTCTCTCTCAGGAATATCCTGACCAACGCGCGGCTCATGGCAATGATGCATCCCGCCGTGACGTTCGCCGCAATCGGACTGCAGACGATCTACTGGATCTTCATGTTCATTCTCTATCCCTACTCGGGAATATTCATGATGATCCTGGGCGTCTGGTTCCCGGCTTTTTTCGGTATCCAGATCATCTATGACAAGCTGGATCAGGAGATGCAGCTGGAAAAGCGCCTTATGGAGAAGCTGGAGGAAGATGGCGAATAGCAGACTCGCGGAGCGCTAACAGAACAAGAAACGAAAACTTTTGAGAGCGTAACGGAATCATAACATCAACAAAACTTAGTCTGAAAGGAGAATCACACATGGCAACGATGAAGGGTGCGTTCATGCGCGGGCTCGACAATATGATTATCAAGGAGATTGACAAGCCAACCGCGGGCCGGGGGAACGTCGTCGTATCTCTGGAATACATCGGCATCTGCGGCTCAGATGTCCACTATTACCACAGCGGCAGGGTCGGCGCGTACGAGGTGGACCTTGACCAGGACTACATGCTGGGCCATGAGGCGGCAGGCACTGTCGTGGAGGTTGGCGAGGGTGTCACAGATCTGCGCCCGGGCGATCGCGTCTGCCTGGAGCCAGGCGTTACGGACGGCACGTGTGAGTTCTGCAAATCGGGCAAATACAACCTCTGCCCGGATGTGCAGTTCCTCGCGACACCTCCGGTGCCCGGCTGCAATGAGGAGTTCATTGAATTCCCGGCAGACTATTGTTTCAAGCTGCCTGACAACGTGTCGACGAAGGAAGGCGCGCTCATCGAGCCACTTTCAGTTGGTTTCCACGCGGCGAATCAGGGCGAGGTGCAGGTCGGGGAGAGTGTGCTGATCCTCGGTGCCGGGACCATCGGCATGACGACGCTGTTATCCTGCAAGGCGCACGGTGCAGGGAAGATCATCGTCGCGGATCTCATTGACGCGAAGCTGGATCTCGCGAAGCAGATGGGTGCCGACGTTGTGATCAACAGCGGCAGGCAGGATGTCTTCGAAGAAGTGAAAGCGGCGACGAACGGTGAAGGCGCGGAGAAGGTCTTCGAGACCGCGGGGAGTGCCGTCACCATTGCGCAGACGCCGTTCCTCGTGAAGCGCGGCGGCACGATCACACTCGTGGGCATTTCCGTGAAGCCCGAGATCAACTACAATTTCGCGCAGATCATGGACAAGGAGGCCACGATCAAGTCGGTATTCCGCTATCGCAACATCTTCCCACGTGCCATTGCGGCGGTAGCGAAAGGTGCAATTGACGTGAAGCCGCTCATCACGCACGAGTTCGATTTCGAGCACATCCAGGATGCGTACCAGGAGGCGCTGAACAACAAGACCGACGCCCTCAAGGTGGTAATCCGGGTGAAACAGGCGGAGAATTGAGCCATTCACCAGCAGAATTCTGCGCGAATCCATGAAAACAGAAGACGATCCGATACATTGTGCAGCCTCCCGGGAGTATCCCCTCCCGCGGGGGTTGTTTCATATTCTCCAATCCACGCAAATCCCATAGCGCACGCCTGCGTTTCCGTGTAAAATGTTTTACATGGATTTATTTGATTACATGCGTGAGAAGAATACGGAGAAGGAGTCGCCGCTCGCCTCGAGAATGCGCCCCCGTACGCTCGATGAAGTTGTGGGGCAGGAGCACATCATAGGCAAAGACAAGCTCCTCTACCGCGCGATCAGGGCGGACAAGATCGGCTCGATTATTCTCTACGGCCCGCCCGGCACGGGCAAGACGACCCTCGCGAAAGTCATCGCGAACTCTACGAGTGCGGAATTCCGCCAGATCAACGCGACCAGCGCGGGCAAAAAGGACATGGAGGAGATCGTGCAGGAGGCGAAGGACCGTCTCGGAGGGTACGGCCGCAAGACGATCCTCTTCATCGACGAGATTCACCGATTCAATAAGGGGCAGCAGGACTACCTCCTGCCTTTCGTCGAGGACGGCACGATCACGCTCATCGGCGCGACGACGGAGAATCCCTATTTCGAGGTGAATTCGGCGCTGATCTCGCGCTCCATGATCTTCGAGCTGCACCCGCTCACGACGGAAAACATCAGAACCCTGATCCATCGTGCCGTCTATGACAGCGATCGCGGCATGGGGGCGTACAACGCGGAGATTGACGACGACGCGGAGGAGTTCCTCGCCGAGATGTCCAACGGCGACGCGCGCCACGCGCTGAACGCGGTCGAGCTGGGCGTTCTCACGACGGACAAATCGGCGGACGGGAAGATTCATATCACGCTGGACGTCGCGCGCGAGTGCATCCAGAAGCGGGTTGCGCGCTATGATAAAAAAGGCGATAATCACTACGATACGATTTCGGCTTTCATCAAGAGTATGCGCGGCTCGGATCCTGACGCCGCGGTTTACTATCTGGCGCGCATGATGAACGCGGGCGAGGAGCCGGAATTCATCGCAAGGCGCATCATGATCTGTGCGAGCGAGGATGTCGGCAACGCCGATCCCAACGCCCTGCGTGTCGCGGTCGCGGCTTCTCTCGCGGCGGAGCGAATCGGCTGGCCCGAATCCCGCATCATCCTCGCGCAGGCAGCGGAATATGTCGCAACGGCGCCGAAGTCCAACACGGCGGACGCTTCTATCGGGAAAGCGGTGCAGCTCGTCGAAGAGACCGGCGACCTGCCGATCCCGCCCTATCTGCAGGACGCACATTACAGCCATGCCAAAGACCTCGGTCACGGCATCGGCTACCAGTACAGCCACCTGTACGAACAGCACTATTCCGGGCAGCAGTACCTGCCGGATGCCGTGAAGGATGAGAGGCTGTACGAGCCCTCCGAGAACGGCTACGAGCAGAGGATCCGCGCGCACATGTACGATCTCACGCACAGCGAGCGCTACCGGGAGCCGCAGGAGCTGGAACCGCAGCCGCACGATAAGACCGACCGTACCTGATAGAACAGTTGCGTAAGCCTGCTATTTTCGCGTAATAGCAACATAAGGACACACGAATGGAATCACCCCTGGCAGTTTATCAGCTCATCATATTGTATCTGCTCACAAGAGGCGGCGGCGAAATCGCAATGCCGCACATCTCGAATTTCCTCATCGAGAACGGATATGTCAATTTCGAATCGCTCGTCGGCGCTTATGAGGAGGCGGAGAACAACGGCTTTGTGTCGTCGCGAACGCTCCCGGGGGACAAGACTTTCCTCTCTGTCACGGACGAGGGCAGGCAGACACTCAAATTCTTCGAATCGCAGCTCTCACCCGCGATTCAGCAGCAGGCGGACGCGTACCTTCGGAGTATCGGCCGGGAACTCGTCGACGACAGGAGCATCATCTCCGAATATTACAAGGCTTCGTACGGCGGTTATATCGCGCACATGGTGGTGAAGGAGGACAAGGCCATTCTCCTCGAAGTGAATCTCAATGTGCCGACCGAGGATGCGGCGAAACAGGTCCTCAGGAACTGGAGAGAGAAGAGCGGCGACGTCTACCAGTCTCTCATTCAGCAGCTCTTCTGAACTTTCTGAATCATCCGTTGATTTCCGATATTCACTGCACTATAATGCGATTGAAAGCAATAATTTCTTTTCATCTCTTCCGGATGTGTATGTCACGCACCCGGATACAGCAAGGCTACCCTCAACTGAAGACTCGTCAACATGGCAGCAGGTACCGTGCGGAACAGCAGTTCCGATCGTGTAGCCTGTACTGACGCGTGGCGCCCCGGAAGGCTGCAGCATTTCTATCTGCCGATTCTATGACCCGGGCCCGCGTGATGGTGCTGCAGCTCATCGTACATTCCCAGAGAAAACAACAGAAAAGAGGTGAGATTATGAGACAATTCAAGGCTACACTTGCAGTATTGCTCCTGACCGGAACACTGGTGCCCTTTGCACTCACAGGCTGCGGGAGCAGACAGGGCGGGGCAGGCGCAGCGGATAGCAATTTCGCCGCGGCGCCGGCGGAAGAGTCCATGCCGAGCAGCGCGGCGGCAGACTCCGACGGATTTGCGATTGCCTCGGAGAGCGATGCCGCAGATGCAGTCTCCGGCACGGAGAAGACTGCGATCGTATCGGAAGGGGGAGAAGAGGCAGAACCCTCACCTTCCGCCGAGAGGAAGCTCGTCACGACCTACCACTATGATGTGGAGACGGAGGATTTCGACTCCCTCATCCAGTACGTCGAGGCACAGACGAAGAGCCTTGGCGGATATGTCGAGGATTCCTCGATCAACGGCGCGACGTACCATGATGAAGATCTCCTGCCGGATGACAGTGCGAGGACGCACCGGACGGGCTATTACACGCTGCGCATTCCCGCGGACAAGGCGGAGAGCTTCGCGAAGGATATCGAAGGGAGGACCAACGTCCTCTCGCAGGATACGAGCGTCGAGGATATCACCCTCCAGTACGTCGACACGGACGCGCGGAGAGAGTCGCTCGAAGAAGAGCAGCAGAGGCTGAACGCGATGCTGAAGAAAGCGGAGACCGTCGATGAGATGATCCAGATTGAGCAGGCGCTCGAGAATGTCCGCTATCAGCTCAATGACATCAAATCTCAGCTGAAGGTCTATGACAATCAGGTCAATTACAGCACGATCAACCTCACCATCGAAGAGGTAGTGAATTACACACCGGTCGACACGAAGTCGACACAGCAGCGGATCACGGACGGCTTCTTCAAGAATCTCGACCTGACCCTCCACGGGCTTAAGGAATTCGGCATCTGGATCGTCGTGCATTCGCCGCAGATCATTGTTTCCATTATCGTGCTGTGGATCATCATCGCAATTCTCCGCAGAGTTGGGACCCATGGCAAACGCAAGGCTGCCCGGATCGCGAAGAAGCAACAGAAGGCAGCGGCGAGAGCAAATGCGAAAGCTGGCGCGAAGAATGGAGCGAGGGATGACTCTGCAATAGAAGGTAGCACTACCGCTGGAACCGGTACTACCAACAATACAGCCGCCGAAACAGGCGCTGCCACCACTGTCTCGGCCGGGACTGATGCGGTGAACAGTACAGGCGCCAACCCTGCCGCTGGCGCTGCACCCGACGCTGATACTGAGTCCAAAACCGGCGAACAACTCCTGCGTGAGGCAGGCGAGAGAATGATGGCTACGACGCCACAGGAGCCGGATCAGAAGGATCACCAATAATTAACTAATCAAAGAGGACACAATTCAAATGACAAGAGACATGTATGAATCTCTGAAGGTCACAGATCTGCGTGACATCGCTGCGCGCCGCGGCATCAGCCTCGGCGCGAGGATGAAAAAGGCAGACCTTGTCGAGATGATGCTGGCGCTCGACAATGAGGAGGCAGTACCGAAGGCTAATGGCAGAGGCCGCAAGCCGAGAAAAACTTCCGCGAACGCAGTAGCAGCTACAGCTGCCGAGGCCAACGCCAATGCTGATACCGAAAGGAAACATTCCGTAAGGCGCCGCAGGCAGGGCGCAGACAGCAAGACTGCGGAGGCAGCAGTAACTGCGGCAGAGAATCTGCCAGCAACCTCTGTGGAGGCTACTGGCAACGCTGCGGCAGCTGTAACGGCGGATTCCGAGAATAACATTGGTGCAACAATAACTGCGGCAGCTGGAACCGATAGGGGGGCATCGGCAAAATTAACCGCCGACGTAACTGCAGCGCCGGCTCCGACATCGCAGGGACAGAATGAGAGCACTGCCACGCCGGCCCCGGCTTCCCAGGGACAGGAAGAGAGCACTGCAGCGGATGCGAACGCGGCAGGCGGCAGACAGCGCGGCGAGCGTGTGATCCGCAAGAAGGTCGTCCGTCAGGGACGTCAGAAGAAGCTTGTGGTCATGCGCGGCGCGCAGGAAGCGGCACCGACTGCGGCACGGGGACAGAGATCGCAACCTGGACAGCAGTTCGCGCAGCAGTCCGGAGCACAGCCTGCACAGCGTTTTACAACGCAGCAGGAAACGGACACACAGCTGCCGCCTCAGCAGGCGGACACCGGTTCTGCTATGACGGAGCAGCAGGCGGCAGGGCAGGACGTGCAGGGCAATCCGAATCTCCAGGATCGCTATGACCGCAGAGGGATTGTTCGCCCCGATCAGGCGATCGCGCACAAGAATGACTACAATAAGGAACTCGATTCCGGAGAAGTAGCGCACGGCATTCTCGAAGTCATGCCGGACGGCTTTGGTTTCATCCGCTCCGCGAACTACATGCCCGGTGACGACGATGTCTATGTCGCGCCCAGCCAGATCAGGAGATTCAATTTGAAAACAGGAGATATCCTCGAGGGCAATATCCGTGTCAAGACCTCCGGTGAGAAGTTCTCCGCGCTCCTGTTCGTCAAGTCTGTCAATGGTTATGATCCCGAAGTAGCGAAAAGGAGATTTAACTTCGAGGACATGACTCCTGTTTTCCCGAATGAGAGAATCCGACTGGAACAGCCGTCCGCGACCGTTGCCATGAGAGTGATGGATCTCTTCTGTCCGGTCGGCAAGGGACAGCGCGGCATGATCGTCTCTCCGCCGAAGGCCGGCAAGACGACGCTGATCAAGGAAGTCGCGAAGAGCGTTAAGCGGAACAACCCGGAGATCCATCTCATCATCCTTCTCATCGATGAGAGACCGGAGGAAGTAACAGACATCAAGGAAGCTCTCGAGGGCCCGAACGTTGAGGTGATCTATTCCACCTTCGATGAGCTGCCGGAGCATCACAAGAGAGTTTCCGAGATGACGATCGAGAGAGCGAAACGCCTCGTGGAACAAAGGCGCGACGTTGTGATCCTCCTCGACAGTATCACGAGACTTACGAGAGCGTATAACCTCACAGAGCCTTCTTCCGGTCGTACGTTGACAGGCGGTCTGGATCCCGTGGCTCTTCACGCGCCCAAGAGATTTTTCGGCGCCGCGAGGAACATGAGGGAAGGCGGCTCCCTGACGATCCTCGCAACCGCACTCATCGAGACCGGTTCCAAGATGGACGACGTTGTCTATGAGGAATTCAAGGGTACCGGCAACATGGAAATGATTCTGAACCGGAAACTCTCCGAGAGACGTATTTTCCCGGCGATCGACCTTGCGAAGTCCGGCACGAGACGAGATGACCTTCTCCTGACACCGGACGAGCTGGATGCCGTTGCGACCGTAAGGCGAGCTTTCATCAGTTCCGATGGCAGGGATGAGGCCATTGACCGCGCGACAGACAGCGTGCTCAACCTCTTCTCCAAGACGAGAACGAACGGTGAGTTCGTCTCCATGATACGCAGGCGCGCCTGGGCGTATTGACCAGAGACTTGCAGTTCAGTATACGTGACGGATGTCCATACTACTCGGCAACAGAAACTTCTTCAACTAAGTATCGACCAATCATAAACTATCAAAAGTTTATAAATGATTAGCAAAATTATGATTGATTTTGATAATATCACATGTTAGTATGTAGTCAGAAAATTAATTAAATATGTGATATTACGGAACGATCATGAGATGCTCATACAGTGATAGTTTCATAGTTGAATCGATGATGGAGAACACCGAGGAGGAGAGGACGAGATGAAGAAGCGTTGGACGAAAGCGCTGATTGGTTCGCTGATCGCGGCGGCCATGATCGTGACAACGAGCTGCGGCAAGAGCGCAGGCCAGCTGTCGGATGAGGCTGCGGCGCGTGCGAAGGATGAAGGTCAGGAATACCACTACATTGACGACAATGCCATCGCGCTGTCCGGCGAGGCGGCATCGAATGAGACAGCGACGGCAGCACAAAAGGCGCTGAATCTGGTCAATGAAGAGCGGGAGTCCAACGGTCTGACGGATCTTACCTGGAATACAGGCCTGGAGCAGGCAGCTGCGGTACGCGCGAAGGAGTGCACGCAGAGCTTCTCTCACACGAGACCGGACGGCTCTGACTGGTGGACGATCAATTCCGATCTGATGTACGGCGAGAACCTCGCCTATAATTACGAGGATCCTCAGGCTCTCGTAGATGCCTGGATGGCATCTCCGGCGCATAGAGCGAACATCCTGAACGGTGAGTATGTCACCATCGGTATGGCAGCCTGCCCGGATAAGTCCGGTGACTGGTATTGGGCACAGGAGTTCGGCTACTGATCAAACCCAACGACTGATCACGTTGGATGATGATTCGGATTTGACCATGGATTGAAATCTGCTGCGATACATCAATTCAGTGAAGCAGTTGAGCGAACTATAATTTCATGAATTCTCACAATCCTTCCGGGAGCTGCATCCTGGGAGGATTTTTTGCGCCCGGATGCCGTATAATATCCCTATCTATCAAATCTTTATGCGGGGAAGGCGGCAGGCACTGCTGCCAGTGATCATATGAGCGGGACGACATTGGGCAAGACGGCATTATTATCAGGGAATCTATCGGAACGGAAGAGGCAGAGGCGGACTCTTCGCCTCGTCCTCATTTCATCGGTGCTGCTCCGGCTGGGGCTGGCGGCGGTCACGAAAGGCTACGGCCCTGATATGTCATGTTTCCTTGCATGGGGAGAGAAGGCGCTGGAGGGTCTGCCGTCCTTCTATTCCGAGGGGTATTTCGCGGATTACACGCCGGGCTATATCTATGTCCTCGCGATCATTGCGGCAGTGCGGAAGCTGCTCGGCATTGACTACTATGCAAAGGCATCCATGGTGTTGCTGGCTCTGATTCCCGCCATTTGTGACGCTGTGATGACCTGGCTTATCTATCGGGTGGGAGAGCGGCACATAAGAAGCCATGACAGTCTGCTGCGGTTGACTGCCTTTGCTGCCTTCTGTCCGGCGCTCCTGTTCGATACTGCGATCTGGAAACAGATTGATGGCGCGTTCCTCCTGCCGATGCTCCTGTGTGTCCTGTTCCTGGAAGAACAGAGATACTACAGGTCGGCGCTGGCTTTCGGTATCGCGCTCGCGATCAAACCGCAGGCACTCCTCCTGGGCCCTGTCATGGCGGCCACTTTCCTCATTCCTGTGATCAATGCGGCAAGTCACGGTGGCAGAGCGCCGGCTGTTGCTGCAAAGAGTGAGACTGTTGCTGCAAGGAGTGAGAGCCTCGCTGCAGCAATCCTCCGTGTCATCGCAGGAACTGCAATCGCGCTAGCTCCGGCGCTCCTTCTGGGCCTTCCCTTCTTCGGATTCTCGAATCTGATCCCCGGTCTCATTGCAAAATATACAGAAACCTCGGCGAGTTACCCGTACGCGACAGTGAATGCCTTTAACTTCTTCGCCATGCTGGGTGGCAACTGGGTGGATCAATCAGAGAAATCACTGATAGGGATCTCCTGGCAGACGCTGGGCGTGTTCAATCTCATTATTCTGACAAGCCTTCTCATCGTGCTCACAGTACGGCTCAGTGATCAGAAACGCTTCTCCCCGGCACTCCTTGCGGCCTTCTATACCGCAGGCATCTTCACATTCTCGCACAGGATGCATGAGCGGTATCTGCTCATGGGTGTGCTCTTCACGCTGCTCGCTGCGGTGCTGTTGGATGATCTGTATCTATTTTTCGCCGGGGCGGGGCTCTCGTTGACTTCATTTCTCAATATTGCCTGTGTCTATGCGGTGGCCAACACAGATGATTCCTTCCTCACCAGTGAGACGAGCAGGGAATTCATCTTCATTGTTGGAGCGGTAGAGACCGCATTCTACCTGCGCCTCGCCATCCGAACCTGGCAGCTGTCTTCAGGCAAAGCAAAGGCTTCAGCAACGGTACCTATACCGGACCGCACCGGAGACGAGGGAATGGCAGTTGGGAATGAGGCAGCGGCTCCACACAATACTGCGGCACCGAATACAACTGGACGGGCTGCGGCGAGAAAGAGTGCTGCTGAGAAGAATGCGGCCGAAAAGATCGACAGATCTCGAAGGGCTACAACACAGTCAGGCTCTGAGGCAAGGAATACGCGCAGCAGATGGGAACTTGCGGCAGTTTTGACTCTAACAGTCATGGCTGCCATGCTGAATTTCACCAATCTCGGGGACACCAAGGCTCCCGAGACGGTGGTCGGCAACCCTGCCGGAACGATAGATGTTTCATTTAATATAGAAGGAACGGACGCACCGGCGATGATCCGTGTCTATCCAGAGATCTGCTGGGAAGGGACGTTCACGATTACCAGCGACACGACGGGGGATGAGGTTGTCAACATCCCGCTGGTGTATACCTCGGTTTTCACCTGGCAGAGAGCAGACTTTGTCGGAGAGGGGGAAGGGACGTCCTTCACGGCACACATCACGAACGCCTCAGTGCTGGAAGCGGCCGTATATGATGGCGCAGGCAATATATTGGAAGTTGCTAGTCCCGCTACCGGCGCAGAAGAGAGCAGAGCTCCGGAGAGCAACGTCCATGGCAATGGCATGGGCGAGGGCAATACCAGCGCGCTCTTCGACGAACAGGAGCTTGTCCCGCAGAAGTTCGACCGCAGGAACAGCATGTATTTCGATGAAGTTTATCACGGGCGAACGGCATATGAACAGGCAAACGGTTTAACTATCTACGAGACAACACACCCGCCGCTTGGCAAAGATCTCATTATGATCGGCATCCAGATCTTCGGGATGAATGCCTTTGCCTGGCGTTTCATGCCGGCACTGTTCGGAGTGCTCATCATTCCACTGATGTATCTGTTCGTGAAGAGACTGACAGGCAGCGGGAGCCTTGCCATTTTTACTACGGCGTTGTTCGTCACCGACTTCATGCGCTTCATTGAGTCGCGACTCTCGACGATTGATATCTTTACGACATTCTTCATCCTGCTGTCAGCGTACGGCATGTTCTGTTACATGGACAAGGCTCTGCACTTTGGCGTGAAACGCGCCTGGCTGCCGGCACTGGGCTCAGGGATTGCGATCGGCCTTGCGATAGCGGTCAAGTGGAACGGCGCCTATGCGGGCATCGCGCTTGCGGCTGTCTATTTCTACGTACTGTATCGCAGATACGGGAAGGAACGCTTCCGGGAGGACTTCGCCTTTTCCATTCTCTATGGCTGTGCCTTCTTCCTCCTCGTGCCGTTCCTTATCTACCTCCTGTCTTACATTCCTTTCACTTGGGGAAACCTTTCGTTCGGATGGAAAGACTGGTGGGACGCGCAGGTATTCATGTACCAGTATCATTCGACGAATGAGGCAACGAATCCCTTCTCATCCAACTGGTACACCTGGCCGCTGCTGCTGCGCCCGTACTGGTATTACGCAGACTATGGATTGCCGACAGGCATGGTGGCTTCGATCGCGAGCCTTGGGAACGTTGTGACCTGGACCGGTGGGATGATCTGCATCCTTGACCTCTTCTGGAGAGAACTGAAGGGAAGTGCATCCAGAGCTGACCATTTTGTTCTCATTTTCTATATCGGTCAATTACTGCCGTGGATCCTGGTAACGAGGACAACCTATGCCTACCATTACCTGCCGATCTCCATCTTCGGCATCAAGGCAATCGCTCTGGTGCTGGGAGAAGCGAAGCTCACACAACAGCGGCAGAGAGCTGTGATGACGGCAATATTGATCGTATCGGTCAGCCTGTTTCTTGTTTTCTTCCCTGTACTCGCGGGAATTCCGGTTCCGGCAGGCTACGGGCACGGGCTGGAGCTGTTAAAGAGCTGGGGATTCTACCTATAAAAAGAGCCCTTTCCGCGAACTCATTGATAACTATTAAAAACGATTAACTCATATCAAAAAATACCCATGAATCTATAATATTATGTGATAGTTCTGAGTTGAATCTTGATAACAAAAGCAGTATGGTTATCATGATCAATCTCAGGTATTTGGTATTTTCATGCATTTTTTGATACTGCAGTAGATAAATGGCGCGAAATCGCCCGTTTCCCGGCAGCATTAAGTGAAATTCGAGAGAAATCTGAGAATACCGGATTCTGAATGATGTTGATATATAGCAACACATTGGCAGCATTATGGGAGAATAGTTATGAGCAAGATGTTAATCAAACGTATCGTAGCAACGATCGGCATCGCAGCGATGGTCGCCAGCAACATGGCGGGCGCAATTGAACCGATCACTGTTTACGCCGCAGGCTCAGCGGAAGAGGCCAGTGTTGAGGCTGGCTCGCAGGCAGAGGAAGCGGTAGCGGAAGCTCCTGCGGCAGAAGAGCCCACGCCTGCACCTGCAGTGGAAGAGCCCGCACAGGTAGAAGAACCTGTACAGGAAGAAGCTCCTGCGAAGGAAGAGACTTCCTCTACATCTATGGAAGAGTCTGCAACAGAGACAGCGACAGCAACCGCCGCACCCACAGAAGATGCAGAGAAGGCTGTCATCGAAGCAGCTGATGAGAAATCCACCACAGCAGCAACGGAAGGCGCTGGAACAGAGGCGACCGAAGGCACGACCGAGAGCGCAGTAGAAACCTCTACCGAAGGTGAAACTGAGAAAGCTACGGAAGCCTCCACAGAGAGTGCAACCGAGAGCGCTACGGAAGCCTCCACAGAGGGTGCGACCGAGGGCGCAACGGAAGTCTCTACTGAGGCCGCGACAGAAGATACAACCGAGGCCACCACGGAAGCTGCTACCGAAGAGGTAACCGAGGCGGCGATCGAGGACGCAACGGAAGAGACCGAGTTCGACTGGTCTAATGTAGAGCCTGAGATCACGACAGAGCATAAGACCGTTACCATCAACGTCTCTGCGAAGGATGAGAATGGCAGTGAGCTTCAGACCTGGACAGGCAGGATTACAGATGCCGGTTCCTATACGGTAAAGGCCAAATCCATCCAGGGTTATACCTATAAGAGTCAGTCCGCGACGACGATCACCAACGAGCTGGTCGAGGGCGAGGAAGTCAGAGACGAAGAGGCAGGTACGATCGCACGCACTGACTCCTTCCTCACAAAGGTGGACGGTACTAAGACAGATGCTGCCAGCATTGATGTGACCATTACCTATAAAGAGAACGAGACAGAAGATAAGACCGTCAGCTTCTACGGCTCCGCGAAGGCGAACGACAGCACGATTGCCGGTTATCATTTCTTCAATGTAAAGGTAGGCGAGGGAGAGACTCCCGTCGCAGATCTTGCTCCGTCGATCGGAGGCTATACATTCCGGAACGCTTTGGTCAATGGCGAAGAGATCACTGCCTTGAAGCGCGAGGTCAGAGAGACGGCCAATGGTAAAGTCAGAGTCGACAGCATTAAGGCTGACGGCTCCTGGGAAGATGTATCGAAGAATGTCAGCATCGTATTCAACTACGATGAGGATGAGCAGTACACAACGAATCTTACGGCAACATCCAGCGATGGCAAGGTAGAGATCACAGCTTCCATGACAGAGGATGCCAAGCTCCCTGCCGGCACAGTTCTCAAGGCTGACGCCGTCACCGGTTCCGATAAGGCCGCTGCCATGCGGAAAACAGCAGAAGCCCTCGGCGTTGATGCTGACAAAGTATTCGGTGTCGCATACGACATCTATTTCCTGCATGGCGAGGAGAGAATTGAGCCCGATGATCAGGTACATATCACGATGAAGTTCGTCGAGGACGTGAAGATTGAGATCCCCGACAACATGGTCGTGACCGATTCTGTGGTTGTACATATCGACAAGGACGGTGATTCGGAGAAAGTTTCCTCCGGCAATGTTGTAACAGAAGGCTCCCAGGACGTGACCGTCAGGGAAGTCTCTTTCGTGAGCGATGAATTCTCAGTCTATACGATGGCACTCAAGTCAGAGCCAGCGGATGCAGTTCCGGGAAGCGGCAGCAGCAACTTGGCTGATTTTCTGACCAGCGCCAATTCAAATCTTACGCCCAATGCAGATGGAACTTATACCGTTAAGCCAGGACAGAACTTTTCCCTGGATCTGACTTTTCAGGAAAACGAGAATCATCAGCTGAACGATACGGAAGATCTGACCTATCCCATTCCGGCCGGGTTGAATCTGAACGGCGCGGAAGGAACCTTTGATGTCGATGTCAGTGATGAATCCGGCTCAGGGACTGTCAGCGGCAATACCTATAAGATAGAGAACGGAGTCCTGACTGTCAGGCTGAATCAGAATGATCCCAATTTCCCCAGGCTGCAGGCAGAGGGAAACGTAGGATTCACATTGCATTTTAACGCATCATTGGATGGTCAGCCGGACGATGTTACCTTTACTGATAAGATTACTTATAAGTTCGATTATAAAGAACCGGAACCCAAGGTGACAGTTCAAAAGACCGGTTCCTATGAAGAAACGTCTGATCTGATCAGATATACCGTTGTCGTGACATCTACCGGCAGCAATACCGATGTGACCGTCACAGATCAGCTCGCGGGCACGGCTCTTATTTATCAGAAAGACGTCTCCGGAACGTCAGATAAAAATGGGCCGCTCTCCGTCACTGCCACGAATACGGATTCCGGTTATACCTATGTCATCCCTTCCATGACAGACGGGGAAAAGGTAACGCTGACCTACACGGCGAAGGTTGATTACAATAAACTTTCCGGGGATGGAACTTATGACGAGACAAACAATAAGGTCAAGACGGTAAGTAAAGAGGATCCGAAGGGCGGAGAGGGCTCAAAGGATTTCACGAATCAGATCCATTACCGGACTATGACAAAGACCGCCGGCGCAGCCTCAACGGATGGGGACGGTAATACTGTCATTCCGTGGACGGTTAATGCCAATGACAAGAGAAAGGTTTCCCTCGCGGGAAAATCCATCACAGATACCATAGATGCTGCATCCCAGAGCATCATGCACTACAGCGGATCCGGAATCAACATCCTGGTTACAAAAGAGGACGGGGCGACAGAAACCAGGACTGTCTCCTGGGATCAGCTGAAGACAACGTCAGACGACAAGGGCCTGACCTCCTGGAGCTATCAGGTTCCGGAATCTGACGGAAAGTACAGCTATAAGATCACCTATGATACAACCGTTGTCACCGCCGGTCTGATCACTGATACGACAGTCAAGAATCATGTAACGGACGGCAATACCGGTGCAGACGGTTCAAAGGGCGTCGGAGTTGGTGAAGACGAGCAGCTCAAAGTAAAGAAGGAAGTCGTCAGCACCAGTCCGGAAACAACCGAGTGGAAGGTGACTGTCCATGTACCGAAGTCCGGTTACAGCGATCTGACCGTGATGGATAAGCTGCCCTTCCAGTGGATTGACCAGAAGGTTTATGCGGACACGCTGGTAGCCGGTTCTCTGAAGGTTTCCGGTCTTCTGGGGGAGGAATCCTATCAGATGGAGGAGGCTGTCGAACAGGATCAGTCGAATACCTTCACTCTGACTTTCTATCAGGATGCCGGACACAAAACGCCCGGTCTTGCGGCTGGCACAGACAGCCGTGATGTTGTCATTACGTTTTCAACCCATAATAACCCGGACTGGATGAAGAAATACGAGACGGATCGGGTTGACTGGTACAAGAATCATACCAACAATGTGGCCGCAAAGGTGAAGGATGTCGTAAAGCAGGCTAATGCAACCTCTACTCCGGCAAATTCCACTATTCGTAAGCTGCTTAAGGGAAAGAGTACGGCAACGATTGACGGCGTCACCTACCCTGTTTACAGCTATGAACTTCAGCTCGAAAACGTCACGAAGGATTCTCTTGTTCTGGAAGATAATTTTGATACGGATTATCTGAAGTATTACGAGACTCCCGGACTGGCGATCAGCGGCGGAGATGTCTATGGGCAGTATGACAGCAACGGCGGCAAGGCAGCTGTTACAAACACGGATACGGGCATAGAGATCCAGGTGTCCTCGCTTCCGAAAAAAGATGGTGCGTATTATACCGTTTATGCGATCCGCTACTCGCTGATCGTGAAGGACGAGGCTGCGCTGAAAGCACTGGATCAGGCCAGCATAGCAAACGCTGATGGGGTATCACTGAAAAATACAGCAAAATGGGATGGAAAGAGTTCCAATGAAGTCACGGTGACATATAAATATGATTCACTGAGCAAGAAAATGACTGAAACTCCTTCCAAGGAGAACCACTATCGCGCAACTTACCAGCTGGTGGTGAATCCTAACGCGGATGATCTTCTGCCCGGAGGCGACCAGCTGACACTGACAGATAAAATGTCGTCCAACCTGAGGTTTCTGGAAGATACACTTGTGATCACTCCGTCTGACAAGGTCACCTACAAGTATCAGGATTCTACATTGACCATGCAGATTCCTGATGAGACGAAGGTGGAGATCACCTACTGCGCATATGTAACAGGAAAGGACGAACAGACCTATACCAATACGGCAACGCTGGAGGGAAATACAAAGACCGTTGAACAAAAAGTGACAATTGATTCTTCCGGCAGCGGCAGCGGCAGCAATCCCTACATCAAGCTGCACAAAATAAGCGCGGCGGATCATGCTTCTCTGGCAGGAGCCGTTTATCAGCTGTACCGATATAATGCGGCAGGCGACAGAAGCCCGGTAACAGATGGTTCAGGAAATCCGGTTCAGTTTACTACTGGTGCGGATGGCTTGACGCAGATCGTTGGAGATCAGAACAAGTATGGATGGGTTTTGTGGAAAGACAGCCGGTATGCGCTGGTAGAAATTAAAGCGCCTGTCGGCTACAAGCTGAGCGATAAGCCTGTCAACTTTACGATTTCTGATTCTATCGGCCAAGATGACGAAGACATCTATTACAGCGGCGACACGGTTACAGTTTCCGACGAGGTGGAGAGAACAGAGATACGCGGCAGCAAGGTCTGGGATGACAACAATAACCAGGACGGCAAGCGGCCGGACAGCATCACCATCCGCCTTCAGGCAGACGGCAAAGAGGTGACAAGTAAGGAGGTTACTGCCGCAGACAACTGGACATGGACATTTGGTGATCTTCCTAAATATGCGGACGGGCAGGAAATTATCTATACGGTTACGGAAGACACGGTCGAGGGGTATACGCCAAAGATTGAAGGCGACGCCGCAGCCGGATTTACCATCACAAACAGCTACGTGCCGGACAAGACCAGTCTTTCTGTCACCAAGGCGTGGAGCGACAACAACGATCAGGACGGCAAGCGGCCGGACAGCGTCACAGTTCATCTTCTGGCGGACGGAGAGGATACCGGAGAGAGTCTTGTTCTGAACGGAGCTAACAGCTGGACGGGATCCTTTGCGGAACTGGATGCGAAAAAGGCTGGTAAGAACATTGAATATACGGTAAAGGAAGATGCCGTTGCAGGATACGCAGCGGTGATCACAGGGGATGCCGAAACCGGCTACACTGTCACCAATACGCACGCTCCGGAGACAATTTCCGTGAGCGGAAGCAAGACCTGGGATGATAACGATAACCAGGACGGCGTAAGGCCGGAGAGCATCACGATCCGTGTGCTGGCAAATGGTAAAGAAGTAGCCACCAAAGAAGTTACCGAAACTGACAACTGGGCATGGACCTTCAAGGATCTTCCGAAGTATGAGGAAGGTAAGGAAATCACCTACACTATCACCGAGGATGCCGTTGTGGGATACACGCCCGAGATCAAGGACTATGATGTCACCAACACCCATACACCGGGTAAGACCAGCGTTGCGGTCACCAAGGCATGGGATGACAAGAACAACCAGGATGGCAAGCGGCCGGACAGCGTCACCGTTCGTCTTCTGGCAGACGGCGAGGACACCGGAAAGAGTGTCGTTCTGAGTGCGGCTAACAACTGGTCCGATACCTTCAAGGATCTGGACGAGAAGAAGGCTGGCAAAGCGATTGCCTACACGGTTGAAGAAGCTGAGGTCGCAGGCTATGATGTCACGATCACAGGGGATGTAAAGACCGGCTTCACGGTTACGAATACGCATGAGACCGAAAAGACGAGCATCAGCGGTAGCAAGACCTGGAAAGATAATGACAACCAGGATGGTGCAAGACCGGACAGCATCACGATTAATCTTCTGGCAAATGG
>FNQX01000046.1 GCA_900107575.1 Lachnospiraceae bacterium NK3A20
GATTCACGAGAAATCGCCTTCGCGAATTTCTCGTGCGGGTGCCGCATAATACGCGGCACCGGGGTATAATTGCGGCGGCCAGTTTCCCGGCCGCCGCAAGCCTTTACTGTGTCACTCTGTACTGAATCGGATCAGAATTTATTCATCCACCAGCTCGAGCTCATACAGTGCTGCGATACCATAACCATCGGTGCAGTCGGTCGGAGGAATGTTCCTGCCGTCGTCCGCTGCCGGATAGTTGGTCCATACAGACTCATTTACGGAATAGAACAGGGAAGGACGATACATGAGAGCGAATGCCGGAACCTCATCCAGAAGGATCTCGGAGAGCTTCGTGTAATCTTCCTTGAGTTCTGCCTCATCGGTCGTGGAAGGAATCTTGTCGAGGATCGCTTCCGCGTCGTCATTCATGTAGCCGCCGAAGTTGCCGGACCAGTTGCCTTCCTTGATGTTGCCATAGTCCTCGGACAGATAGAACATTGCCTTCGACCACGGAGAGGTAACGCCTGCACCGGGGCAGGACCACATGCAGATATCGAAGCCACGGTTCGTCATGTCATCGTAGTAAGCGGATGCTTCCGGATAGTAGGTTTGGATGTCGATGCCGATATCCTTGCCTGCTGCCGCTACGATTTCCATGGAAGCCTGCCAGTCAGACCAGCCGGTCGGGCACTCTGCCTTGTAGGAGAGGTTCTTGCCGTCCACTTCACGGATGCCGTCGCCGTCCGAATCCACGATGCCCGCGTCGTCGAGGAGCTTGTTGGCGCCGTCCACGTCCGCGTTCTTCCACTGATAATCCTTGAGTGCATCGAAATCAACGAGAGCACGCTCTGCTTCGGAAGGTCCTACAATGGATCTCGGAAGATCTTCGAAAGTCTCGGACTGACCGGACATTGCGTTCGCGATGATCTGCTCATAGTCAACTGCCATGGCGATGGCTTTCCGGACTTCCTTCTTGTCGAGACCAGGTCTCTCCGTGTTGAAGAAAGCAGAAGGCATCACGGCGGTCATGCCGTAAGGCGCTTCATCGTACCAGGTGGAAATCGGCAGATCATCCTCGAGCCAGAGATTCTGAACATCGGTGATGAACTGCTGGCAGACATCCACCTCGCCCTGCTGCAGTGCAACCTGACCTGCCGCGTTGTCCTTGTAGATGGTGTGCGCGATGTATTTCGGAACCGGGAGCTTGCCCCACATGGAGTCTGCCTGGCCCCAGTAGTTGTCATCTCTTACGAAGACTACCTTCTGATCGTTGGAGATGTAGCTCTTGTAAGGGCCGGAAGCAACGAAGTCTTCCATCTTGTCGGTCTTGAAGGCGTCAGCGTCCTCACCCGTTCTCTCTTCTACGGTCTGCAGATAAGCCTTCTGCAGGATGTAGATCTGTGCGAGGAAGTTCTGAACTTTCAGAGGGTTCTTCGGCTTGCCGTCTTCCACGACAGCCTTGATCACAACCGTGGCGTCGTCCTTCGCCGTGATGCTCTCGATGTAGTTGGAGTAGTCAACGCCGGTAGGTGACTGATACTTCACATGCGTATCAAAGGTGTAGGCAACATCCTCTGCGGTTACCTGGGTACCGTCGCTCCACTTCGCATCCGGATTGAGTGTGACGGTGAGCTCTGTCATGTCATCATTCCAGCTGTATTCCTTGCCGAGCAGCGGATAGAGCTTGCCATCGTTCTGGTTGAACATGAACAGCGTCTCGTAGATGAGGACGCGCGCGGCGTCGGTCTGGCTGATCCCCATCGCGTTGTTGGAGTTCGCTGAGAAGGGGTTCCAGTCATTGACGGTGCCCCACTGCTGACCTGCGAAATATAAGGTCTCATTACGGGGTGTAGACTCGCCGTCGGTTGTCTCTTCCTCGGCGGCTTCGGTTGTGGCTTCTGTCGCAGCCTCGGTTGCGGCCTCCGTTGCCGCTTCCGTCGCTGCCTCGGTCACCGCCTCTGTGGCAGCCTCCGTGGCTGCCGCCGTCGCAGCGGGCGCTGCTGCCGGTTCCGCGGATTCGCCGCAGCCTGCCAGCATAGAGACAGACATTGCAGAAACCGCCAGAAGTGAGATGAGTTTCTTCGTTCTGTACTTCATAACTAACCTCCCGAATCTGATTGTTCGAGGCCCCATGCGGGCCTGATTGATAGTTCCATCATAAACTGTGTCCCGGCGGCCTTATATCAAAATATCCACATTCCTGTAAATTATTCCTTATAATTAGTGCACTATGCGCATATAAACTTGCTATTCTCCTTAATTATTAGTAGAATTGATGTATATCTAATTTCGTTGATAACGCGCGTGGCAACATACGCGGAGGTATTTGTCGTGCTGATTCCCGGACAGGAGAAAAAATACGCAGACTCCTTCTATCAGATGTCACGGATCCCTCTGTGGGTTTATGACGGACAGGAAGAGCTCGTCATGACGAACGTGCACTCGGCGATCCTCCTGCACCTCATGGACATGACGCTGCCCATGCTGCGCCGCTATACCGTGACGTGTGCCGTCAGAAGACACGGCTTCCTGGAGGCGTCTTCTGAGGAGATGTTCGTCGCCTGTTCCGTATCTCTCAACTTTCGTACGCAGCGCACGCTTCTCTTCGGGCCAGTCCTTCGGCGCACCGCGGATCCCAGGAAGGTGGATAATTACCTTTCTACGAAGGTCGTCTTCCAGGATCAGAAGCTCGCCCTCCTCTCCCTCCTGCCCGTCATGACGAAGGATGAGCTCATCGAGAGTGTTCAGACCTCTCTGAACCGGGCCGGACTCGATGCGCCGGATCTCTCCGATCTGCGCACGAAGGCGATGCCCCGGGAAGAGACTTCGGAGGATGCCGATACCCCCTCTCTCATCCGCATGGAGGATAAGATCTGCCGCTGCGTTTCCAGTGGCAATGCGGTAACTCTCTCCTTTTTCCTCACCGGCACGCCGGCATATCAGAGCATCTTCGCTTCCGGCTCCATCTATCACAAAATCTGCCGCGGCGTTGAGCTGCTGAGCTCCGCGAAAATGGCAGCCTACTACGCAGGCTGTGGCGGCGAGCAGACCGACCGTATCTTCGAGAAGGCAAGGGCGGAACTCCTCTCCTCCAATGATGCCGTAAAGATCGCCGCAGTCTGCGGCAGAGGACTCCTCGACTATGCCCACGTCGTCTCACTCCTCCACTCCTTCATTCCCAGGAGCTGTTCGCCCGTCATGAAAAAGAGCATCAGCGTGATCATGAGCCACATCGGTGAAGGTGTGACGCTCGATCTCATCGCGGAGGAAGTGCACCTCTCTGCCAAGTACCTCTCCGCCATGTTCGTGCGCGAGACCGGCATGACCTTCAAAGATCTGTTACAGAAAATCCGCGTTCAGCAGGCCTGCTACATGCTGCGCAGCGGCGGCCTCTCCTTCGCCGAGATCGCGGACGCGACCGGCTTCTGTTCCCAGAGCCATTTCAACAGCGTATTCAAAAAATACACAGGCCTCACCCCGCGTGAATACCGGGATCTGCAGAACATCGACCCCTGGATCTCGACCGGCGACCGCCTGCTGAACCTTCTGGAAGGGTAAAAAAATCGTCATAAGAAAAACCACCACCCGGATCACACTCTCCGGAATGGTGGCTTTCGTCTGTCTGTTATTTTCCCTTATTACGCTTCCTGCGGATGTGCCTTCAGGAAACGGATGATCTCGGCGCTCTCATAGAGCGGCTTGCCGTCGACGAACAGGCAGGGGCACTGCTCTTTGCCGCCGACCTCAACGAGACGCTGGAGGGATGCCTCATCCTTGTAGATGTCATGGTACTCTACGTCGGTTCTGCCTTCCTCATTGATCTCGCGGATTACCATCTTGCAAAAGGGACAGGTGTCGAAATGGAACAGTTCAAGTTTCATTGAATACCTCATATTGAATGCTGACTATTGCTGAGACGCCGTCATTCTTTCATATGTTTCTTGTATTGTCAATGTTTTTGCTTCACTCCTCCGTTCCCCCATAACGTTGATGAAAAAGTGATCAAGTTGATCCGGGACTCAGGCGAATAGCTTGCCCTGATTCGCAAGTTTTTGGCAGATACCTCTGGAATTCTTTGCCGATATGTATTACATTGTATTCGCAAGCAAAGATACGGGCGTTCGCCCCATGTATGAGCAGCGAGGTGAATTATGAGCGTTACAACATTGAGATTGACTGACGAAGAGAAAAAACTTGCGACCAGTTATGCGAAGCTGCATTCTGAAAGTCTCAGCTCGGCATTCAAAAGGGCTCTTTTCGAAAAAATCGAGGAAGAATTCGACGTAACCACCGGCGAAGAGGCTTACCAGGAATACATTGACTCCGGTAAAATGAGTCGGCCTGCCAAAGAGCTCTGGAAGGAGCTTGACCTATGAGTTATTCCGTCGAAGTCACGCCGCGATTTGAAAAAGAATTCAAGAAATTAGATCGTTATACACAGAAGATCATCAAAAACTGGATTGACAAAAATCTTGAGGGCTGTGATAATCCCCGCCAGCGTGGAAAGGGACTTACATCAAACCGCAGCGGCCAGTGGCGATATCGGATTGGTGACTATCGCCTGATCTGTCTGATTTCCGATTCCAAGCTCATTATTACAGCCATGGATGTCGGCCTGAGAAGCGAAGTGTACAAGTTCTAAGAGAAAATGACAACGTGATTTTGACCGTCGACAATCTGTCGCCAAAATGCCAATATTTCATGTTCTGAGCATCGAAAAAGAGCCGGAGGAGGTGAATCCTTCGGCTCTTTCATTATGCAAGAATGTTGATTCTACGCTATTTCTGTGCGTTCTGCAGCGCAAGAGCTACGGAAACCGCGGTGGAAACGGTAGCGCCTACCATCGGGTTGTTGCCCATGCCGATCAGACCCATCATCTCAACGTGTGCGGGTACGGAGGAAGATCCTGCGAACTGCGCGTCGCTGTGCATACGGCCCATCGTATCTGTCATGCCGTAGGAAGCAGGACCTGCTGCCATGTTATCGGGATGCAGAGTACGACCTGTGCCGCCGCCGGAAGCTACGGAGAAATACTTCTTGCCGGCTTCGAGTCTTTCCTTCTTGTATGTGCCTGCTACAGGGTGCTGGAAACGGGTCGGGTTGGTGGAGTTGCCGGTGATGGAGATATCGACGTTCTCATGCCACATGATCGCAACGCCTTCCTGTACATCGTTCGCGCCATAGCACTTTACCTGTGCTCTTGCGGAGGAAGGATCCTTGGAATAGCAGTGCTCGGAAACAATGTTCAGCTCACCGGTGTGATAGTCATACTGTGTCTCCACATAGGTGAAGCCGTTGACGCGGGAGATGATCTGTGCCGCGTCCTTGCCAAGGCCGTTCAGGATGACACGGAGCTTCTTAGTGCGAACCTTATTCGCCTTCTCTGCGATACCGATCGCGCCCTCAGCAGCTGCGAAAGACTCGTGGCCTGCGAGGAAAGCGAAGCACTCGGTCTCCTCCTGGAGGAGCATCTCGCCGAGGTTGCCGTGGCCGAGACCTACCTTGCGGCGGTCAGCAACGGAGCCGGGGATGCAGAAAGACTGCAGACCTTCACCGATCGCTGCGGCAGCGTCAGCAGCTTTGGTGCAGTTCTTCTTGATGGCGATCGCGGCGCCTACAGTGTAGGCCCACTTCGCGTTCTCGAAACAGATGGGCTGGATGTTCTCTACAAGGTGGTATACGTCAAGGTCGTACTGCTTGCAGATGTCAGCGCACTCTTCGATGGAATGGATGCCGTACTTGCCAAGAGTCGCAAGGATCTGGGGCTCTCTTCTGGAATATGACTCGAACAATTCTGCCATTGTAATTTTCCTCCTATACCTTATTCACGTCTGGGATCGATTTCCTTCGCAACATCCTGAGGGAACTTCTTCGGATACTGTCCGGAAGCCTTCTCGAATGCTGTGTTGGCATCGTCGCCAGCCTTCATGAAGTCCATCATCTTACCGAAGTTGACGAACTTGTAGCCGATGATCTCATCATTGGTATCAAGGCAGAGCTTCGTGATGTAGCCATCGGTCAGCTCAAGGTAACGGGGTCCCTTCTCCAGCGTGCCATAGGTTGTACCCACCATGGAACGGGAGCCCTTGCCAAGATCCTCAAGACCTGCGCCGATCTGCAGACCATCCTCGGAGAACGCGGACTGGGAACGACCGTATGCGATCTGCAGGAACAGCTCTCTCATCGCAACGTTGATCGCATCGCAGACAAGGTCAGTGTTCAGGGCTTCCAGAACCGTGAGTCCGGGCAGAATCTCTGCTGCCATCGCTGCGGAATGCGTCATGCCGGAGCAGCCGATTGTCTCGATCAGCGCTTCCTGAATGATGCCATCCTTCACGTTCAGGGACAGCTTGCAGGCACCCTGCTCGGGAGCGCACCAGCCTACGCCATGAGTGTAGCCGCTGATGTCTGTGATCTGTTTCGACTGAACCCACTTAGCCTCTTCCGGGATCGGAGCAGCACCGTGGTGTACGCCCTGGTGAACGACGCACATATTCTGTACTTCCTGTGAGTAAACCATAAAAGTTCTCCTTCCTTAGTGGTATGCCTCTGCGCCCTCTGCCACAGTCTTTTGTCAGAACGCGCAAAAATATGACAGACTGCAGTCATTACGTCTGCAGTCGTCATTTTTTTAACACACTTTACGATTGTGATTATAAGCTTCTCTCCGTGGGTTAGCCAACGCTAATGTATGGCATCGGATCCGGAGCATCGGGTGCATCGGCCCCGGACCTGCTATGCATGATTTACAAATTATTTGATTCCGTGCACCGCGTCCGCCATGGCCTTCACGTACGCGCCGACCGGACCGGCGGCGTTCCTGCCGTGTTCCGCAATGAGCCTGATGATCGCGGAGCCCACGATGGCGCCGTCGGATTTCGCTGCCATCTCACGCGCCTGCTCCGGCGTAGAGATACCGAAACCCACGGCGCAGGGTACGTCGGCCGCCGCCCTGACAAGCTCTGTCATGGCCGCAATATCCGTCGTGATCTTCGCTCTCGTTCCGGTCACGCCGAGGCTGGAGACGACGTAAATGAAGCCCTTCGCCTCCCTGGCAATGCGCGTGATGCGGTCTTCGGAAGTCGGCGCGATCATGGAGATGAGGTCGATGCCGTACTGCGAGAAGATGGGATCGAAGTCCCCTTTCTCCTCATAGGGAACGTCGGGCAGGATCACGCCCTGCACACCGGCATCCTGCGCCCTCTTGGCGAACTTCTCTGTCCCGTAGGAGAAGACAACGTTCGCATACGTCATGTAAACAAAGGGGACCGTAATGCCGTCTTCCCTGAGTTTCTTCGTGAGCTCGAAGACCTTGTCTGTCGTCGTGCCCGCTTCAAGCGCGACAAGATCCGCGTCCATGATGACGGGGCCCTCCGCCGTGGGATCGGAGAACGGGATGCCCAGCTCGATGAGGTCCGCGCCGTTGTCTGCCGCCGCCTTTACAATGGCCTCTGTGGTGGCAAGATCCGGATCGCCGACTGTAATGAACGGAATGAATGCCTTGTGGTCTTTGAATGCATCTGTGATTGCGATCATAAGATTCCCCCTTATCCTTGTGATCAGTCGACGATTGCCTGTCCGCGGTAGCGCGCGATGGCCTTGCAGTCCTTGTCGCCCCTGCCGGAAATCGTCACGACGATGATCTTGTCCTGATCCATCGTGGGCGCGAGCTTCATCGCGTACGCGAGCGCGTGGCTCGACTCAATGGCGGGAATGATGCCCTCCGTCCTCGAGAGATATTCGAACGCTTCCACCGCTTCCTCGTCCGTGATGCCGACGTACTGCGCTCTTCCAAGGTCATGCAGATACGCGTGCTCCGGTCCGATGCCCGGATAATCCAGGCCTGCCGAAATGGAGTACACCGGTGCGATCTGTCCGTACTCGTCCTGACAGAAGTACGACTTCATTCCATGGAAAATACCAGGGCGCCCGGTATTGATCGTGGCTGCGGTCTCCTTTGTTTCGATGCCGCGGCCTGCCGCTTCACACCCGATGAGCTGTACGTCCTCATTTTCAATAAAGTTGTAGAAAGAGCCAATGGCGTTGGAGCCGCCGCCGACACAGGCGATCACGGCATCGGGGAGGCTGCCTTCCTTCTCCAGCATCTGCTCTTTGATCTCTTTGGAGATGACACTCTGGAAATCGCGCACGATCGTAGGGAACGGATGCGGTCCCATGCAGGAACCCAGGCAGTAATGCGTATCGTCGATCCGGGAGGTCCACTCTCTCATACACTGCGACACCGCGTCCTTGAGCGTGCCGGTGCCCGTGGTGACGGGTACGACGTCGGCGCCCAGAAGGCGCATCTTGTACACGTTCAGCGCCTGGCGCTCCATGTCGACCTTGCCCATGAAGATCACGCACTCCATCCCGAGGAGCGCTGCAACCGTCGCCGTCGCCACACCGTGCTGGCCGGCTCCTGTTTCGGCGATGAGGCGGGTCTTGCCCATCTTCTTCGCGAGGAGGGCCTGTCCGAGGCAGTTGTTGATCTTGTGCGCGCCGGTGTGATTCAAGTCCTCGCGCTTTAAATAGATCTTTGCGCCGCCCAGGTCCTTCGTCATCTTCTCCGCGTAGTAGAGGAGGGACGGCCTGCCGGCGTAGTTGTTGAACAGATCCCTGAGCTCTGCCTGGAACTTAGGGTCCTTACTGTATTTCGTATAAGCTTCATCGAGCTCAATGACGGCATTCATCAGCGTCTCGGGGATATACTGCCCGCCGTGAATACCGAATCTTCCCTTGGAATCAGACATCGTTACCTTCCTCCATCTCTTATAATTTATCGTTTACATCATCATGCCAGACTCACGTACTGCCGCGACGAAGGCCTTCACCTTCTCCGCATTCTTGTGTCCATCCGCTCCCTCGAGGCCGGAGCTGGCATCCACCGCGTCCGGGTGCGCGAGGTCGATGGCCTCCTGCACGTTCCCCGGTGTGAGCCCTCCCGCGAGGAAATACGGCCTATTAAAATCACGGATGAGCGCCCAATCGAAGCTCTCTCCCGTGCCGCCGATGCCGTGGTCCAGGAGCACCAGGTCAGCCGCGCTGTGCTCTGCCTTTGTGACATCCTCTTCGCCGTCGATGCGGAACGCCTTGATCATCTTCACTCTTCCGCCGGTGTGCAGCCGCAGCTCCTCGATGAACTCGTCAGTTTCATGTCCGTGCAGCTGCACGGTCCGCACCCGGCATTTCGAGAGATACCACAGGATCTCCTCCACGGACTGATCCACGAAAACACCGACTGCTTCGATGAACGGGTTCAGCTCCTGACGGAGTTTCTCCGCCACATCCGGTGCGACATAGCGTTTCCTCTTCGGATCGAAAATGAAACCGGTATAGTCCGGTACCGCGCCATTGACCGCAAGGACATCACCCCTGGTGCGCAGTCCGCAGACTTTGATCTTAGGCATTTTCATGTTATCTCTTATCCCCAATGCTGCGTATTCGCAGCATCCGCGCGAAAAAATTACCTTCCACGCAGCCTCCGGAGCTCTTCCACCTTATTCTCCGCCCGCATCAGCTGTTCGCCAATGAGGATGCCGCTCACGCCGCTGTCCCGCAGTACCTGAACATCTTCTGCAGTTCGGATGCCGCTCTCTGCGACGAAGAGGGTGCCTTCCGGCGTGAATCGTTTCAGTCTCTCGCTGTTGTGAATGTCTACTGTAAAGTCGCGCAGGTTCCGGTTGTTGACGCCAATGATCCTGGCGCCTGCTGCCGCAGCCATCTTCACTTCCGCTTCGTTGTGGGCTTCGACCAGCGCCGAGAGTCCCAGCCTGTCGCAGATGGCGATGTATCGCTTCATCGTGTCCACATCCAGCAGCGCGCAGATGAGGAGTACGGCTGCGGCACCCACAAGCTTCGCCTCATAGATCATGTATTCGTCGACCGTGAAATCCTTGCGGATGCAGGGAACGTCGACTTCTGACGCGATCTCTTTGAGATATACATCTTTCCCGAGGAACCATTTCGGCTCTGTCAGTACCGAGATGCAGGCAGCGCCCGCCCTCTCGTACTCCTTCGCGATCGAAAGGTACGGGAACTCCGGCGCGATGAGGCCTTTGGAAGGCGAAGCCTTTTTGCACTCACAGATGAAGTGAATGGAATCCGTCTTCGCGCCTTCCCGGTTCTCCGGGGCGACCTTGGAGGAAACGGCTCTCTTACCGGAGAGCGCCTGTTCGAAAGGGAAGCCTGTGGCAAGGCTCCTGTCCGCGCCCAGCGCGAGCGCCCGCTCCCTCACTTCTTCCAGGGGATGCTCCCTCTTCGCCATCGCTACGCGTCGTTTCGCCTCATCTGCCAGCTGCCGGAGGATATTGACGCTCCCTGCGGGGTTCCCCGCGTCATTGAACCGGGGAGATGTCTCTGCAATTTGGCCGTGATTCAATCCACTCATTGTACTATCGTATTTTTTTGCTGCCGGGCTCAAAATTCTTTCGGCAGATGAGATATCCATAGATTGCAATCCATATTTTTCAGCACAGCCAGAAGCAAAACCCCAAGGACTTGCATCTCCTAGCGTACCAAAATAGATATTCAGCAGGCCTTTTACCGGTTCGACGCCGCAATGATGTCTTCCAGCTTCTGCGCAGCCGCGCCGCTGTCGATGAGCTCTGCCGCGAGCTTCACGCCCTCTGCCATGGATGCCGCCTTACCTGCAGTGAAGAGCGCGGCGCCCGAATTGAGGAGCACAATGTTTCGCTTTGTGCCTTTTATTTTACCAGACAGAATATCGCGTGTCGTCTGCGCGTTCTCTTCTGGCGTGCCTCCGACAATCTCTTCCTTCGTGCCTCTCTCCAGTCCGAACTCTTCCGGCGTGATCACGGAGGTGCGGTAATAGCCGTCCCTGAGCTCACAGATCGTGGACGGTGCGGACGCCGAGATCTCATCCAGCCTGTCCTGCCCGTAAACAACCAGGCCGCGCTTCACGCCGAGGCTCGCCAGTACCTTTGCCACCGGCTCCACCAGATACTCGTCATAGACGCCGAGCACGAACAGCTCGGGCCTCGCGGGATTCGTGAGAGGTCCCAGGATGTTGAACACCGTGCGGAAACCCAACTCCTTGCGGATCGGACCGACGTATTTCATCGCCGCGTGATATTTCTGCGCGAAGAGGAAACAGTATCCCACCTCATTCAGCATCTGCAGCGCCTTCTCCGGGTCCTGCTGGATGTTGATGCCAAGGGCTTCCTGGCAGTCCGCGGTGCCGGAGAGAGAGGATGCCGCGCGGTTGCCGTGTTTCGCGACACGGATGCCGCCCGCCGCGATGACGATGGCTGCCGTCGTGGAGATATTGAACGAGTGCGCGTTGTCTCCGCCGGTGCCGACGATCTCGAGCACATCCATGCCGGGGTGCGGCACGGGAGTTGCGAGGCTCCTCATCGCCTCGGCGCAGCCGGAGATCTCGTCGATGGTCTCCGCCTTGGTCGACTTCGTGGAGAGCGCCGCGAGGAAGGCCGCGTTCTGTGTCGGCGTGGTGCTGCCGCTCATGATCTCGAGCATGGTCTCTTTTGCTTCGTCATAGGAGAGGTCCCCCTTGTTGACGATCTTGATGATGGCTTCCTTTATCATGACTTTTCCTCTCTTTCTGTACGGCGGAATCTTTCCGCCCGCGTTGCCTGATATTTAATCGCGCCGAGGTTTGGTTTTCCTCAGCAGTAGTGTTCTCCGTGAGTTTCACGAAGTTTCTCAGGATATCCTTGCCGTCCGGTGTCATGATGGATTCCGGGTGGAACTGGACGCCGAAGATGGGGCGCATCCTGTGCTCCACCGCCATCACTTCTCCATCATCTGCGGTCGCTGTAACAGTGAGTTCCTCGGGAAGCGTTGTAGCGTCCACCGCCAGGGAATGGTATCTGGCGACCGGGATCTTCTCGCCCAGCCCTGCAAAGAGCGGGGATGTGAGATCCAGTGTCACGATCGACTGCTTGCCATGCATCAGCTCTTTGGCGTAAGTGACCTGCGCGCCAAGCGCTTCACATATTCCCTGTTCTCCGAGGCAGACACCCAGGATCGGAGGCCATCGGAAGACCTCCTGTTCCGAGCCAATACCCGGTGCCGTGTCTTTTGCGACATCCGCGCGAGAAATTCGCGAAGGCGATTTCTCGCGAATCGGGTTCTCGGGGCCGTTTACGGCACCGAGGACAGTTTGGAAGGGACGCATCGGCGTCACTTCCAAACTTGCGGCCTTCACCAGTGCCTCACAGATTCCGGCATCCGCAGGTCTTCCGGGCCCCGGAGAGATGATGATACCGTCCGGATGAAGCGCCGCAATCTCTTCGACTGTGAGCTCATCGTTGCGTATCACCCGGATGTCCGGATTCTCCGGATTCTGAAGATCGGTCCTCCCCTCCTCCAGCAGCACCTCGCCGATGAGCTGGTAGAGGTTATAAGAGAAGCTGTCATAGTTGTCTATCAGGAGCAGCATAATCGTTACCTCGCCTGTTGTTTTCCGTGCGTGAGAGCTCAGTCGCCTCTTCGAGCGCCGTCACCACGGCTCTTGCCTTGTTGATGCACTCCTCGTATTCCTTCTCCGGCACGGAGTCCGCGACAATGCCGGCGCCGCTGCGTATCATGACCTTGCCGTTTTTCTTATAGGCAATGCGGATCGCGATGCAGGTGTCGAGGTTCCCCGTGAAATCAATGTAGCCGATCGCGCCGCCGTAGATCCCTCTCTTATTGCCTTCGAGATCGTTGATCAGCTGGCAGGCGCGGATCTTCGGAGCTCCCGAGAGCGTGCCTGCGGGAAGGATCGAGTCGACGGCATCCAGCGCGTCCAGATCGTCCCGGATCTCTCCTCTCACCGTGGAGCCGATGTGCATGACGTGGGAGTATTTCAGCACCTCGTGGTATCTCTCCACCCGAACCGTGCCGAATTTCGAGATCCTGCCGATGTCGTTCCTGCCAAGATCCACCAGCATGTTGTGCTCCGCGAGTTCCTTCGGATCCTGCAAGAGCCCCTCTTCGAGTTCCCTGTCCTCCGCCTCCGTCCTGCCGCGCGGTCTCGTGCCCGCGAGCGGGAAGGTATGCAGCACACCGTCTTCGAGCTTCGCCAGTGTCTCGGGAGACGCCCCGGCGACCTCCACGTCCGTCCCGGAGAAATAGAACATGTACGGTGACGGATTCAGCGTCCTGAGAATCCGATAGGTGTTGAAGAGGCTCCCCTCGAACTGCGCCTCCAGCCGGTTCGAGAGTACGATCTGGAAGATGTCGCCTTCGTGGATGTGGTGTTGTGCCTTCTCCACCATGGCAACGTACTGCTCTTTGTCGAACAGGGGCCTGAGCTCGCCCGTCAGGACACCCGGTGCCTCCTCTTTGACTTTGCCGTTCCGGATGAGATCTTCCAGGAAGGCCAGATCGCGGAGCGCTTTGTTGTATCCTGTCTCATAAGAGGAAAGGTCGATATTCACGATGAGGATGATCTTCTGCGTGAAGTGGTCGAAGGCCACGACCTTGTCGAACAGCATGAGATCGACATCCTGGAAATGCTCGGTATCTTCCGCATCCAGCCGGAGAGACGGCTCGGCGTATTTCAGATAGTCGTAGGAGAAATATCCGACGAGCCCTCCGGAGAAGGATGGCAGATACGGGAACCTCGGCGCGCTGTAATCCGAGAGGACCTGCCTGATATATTTTCCGGGATCTGTTGTCTCGAATGTCAGAGACCCCACCTGCATGTGTCCGTTGCGGCAGCTGATCTCCATCGTGGGATCACAGCCGAGGAACGTGTACCTGCCGAACCTTTCCTGCGACTCTACGGATTCCAGAATGTAGACGTGGTCGGAGACGTTTTTCATCTTGCGCAGGACTTCGATCGGTGTCACGAAGTCGGAGAGCATTTCCGTCGAGACGGGACAGCGGCGGTACTCCCCGCTCTCTGCGATTGTTCTGATGTCATCCAGTGTCGGCCGGATCATGTGTCCTCCCTTTGGCTGTTCCCTGCCCGGTATCTGTGAAGTAGATATCGGCAGACAGGCTGCTCTTACGCTTGTCGCCTTACGAAGCAAAATCTGTATGCGCGGTGAGCTCTATGTTTCCTGTAAAAATCGCCTCCACCCGTAAAACGGGTGGTTCGGGATGCGGGCTATAAGCCCGCGTTACCAGCCAGCGTCTAAAGGCGCTGACTTTCGCTTTAATTGCCTTCGGAAGCTGCCGCTTCCTCGGGCTCCGCTCAAGCCATATTGCTTTTATCTCCTGGCAGCCCCTAAAGGGGCTGTCTGTTGCTTTCTCTACTTTGGATCCTTTCCAGGCTTCGCCCCGAAAGGATCCTCGTATTCTTTTACGCTCATTTTGTCCCGCAGTATGTCTGCTCTCTCCTGCTCCCGTATATACTTTCTCACCGTTGCATCGTTTAATCCAACCGTGCTGACATAATACCCATCAGAC